>JAQGIV010000116.1 GCA_028290945.1 Phenylobacterium sp.
GTGAGAGGCTCTCACCTCACGATGCGGACGCCGCAAGTGCCCCTCATCCCGCCCCTCTCCCCGCAATCCCGGGATCAAGTCCGGGGAGGGAGAGGGAGCAGACCGAGTCTGCTGCTGCGCAAGCACCCGCGCGGATCCTGAAAAACATCTGCTGCGTCGGGGACGACGATCAGTCCATCTACGGCTGGCGCGGCGCGGAGGTGGACAACATCCTGCGCTTCGAACGCGACTTCCCGGGCGCCAAGGTGGTCCGTCTGGAGCGCAACTACCGCTCGACCAGCCACATTCTGGCCGCCGCCTCCGGCCTGATCGCCGCCAACAAGGGCCGGCTCGGCAAGACCCTGTGGACCGAGAGCCAGGGCGGCGAGAAGGTCGTGGTGCGCGGCGTCTGGGACGGCGACGCCGAGAGCCGGCTGATCGCCGACGAGATCGAGCAGGCCCGCAAGAAGGGCCGCAAGTACCGCGACTGCGCCGTCCTGGTGCGCGCCGCCTTCCAGATGCGCGCCTTCGAGGACCGCTTCCTGCTGCTGCAGATCCCCTATGTGGTGATCGGCGGCCCCAGGTTCTTCGAGCGGGCGGAGATCCGCGACGCGGTCGCCTACCTGCGGCTGATCTATTCCGAGGCCGACGACCTGGCCTTCGAGCGGATCGTCAATACGCCCAAGCGCGGCATCGGCGACACCACGGTGCAGAAGCTGCTGCAGGTCGCCCGCCTGAACGGCGTCCCGGCCTCGACGGCGGCCCGCCAGCTGGTCACGACCGACGAGCTCGCCGCCCGCACCCGCACCCAGCTCGCCAACTTCCTGCGCGACCTCGACCGCTGGCGCGGCGAGATCGAGCGCACCCACCACGCCCGGCTGATGGAGACCGTGCTGGAGGAGAGCGGCTACACCGATGCGCTCAGGCTCGACCGCACGCCGCAGGCCCAGACCCGGCTGGAGAACCTCAAGGAGCTCATCAATGCGATGAGCCAGTTCGACACCCTGGAAGCCTTCCTGGAGCACGTCTCCCTGGTGCTCGACCTCGACAAGACCTCCGGCGACGACCGGGTGCAGATCATGACCCTGCACCAGGCCAAGGGGCTGGAGTTCCCACTGGTCTTCCTGCCGGGCTGGGAGGAAGGCATCTTCCCCTCGCAGCGCAGCCTCGACGAGACCGGCGAGAAGGGCCTCGAGGAGGAGCGGCGCCTGGCCTACGTGGGCATCACCCGGGCGCGGGAAGAGGCGCGGATCTCCTTCGCCGCCAACCGCCAGGTCTATGGCCGCTGGACCAGCCAGCTGCCGAGCCGGTTCGTCGACGAACTCCCCTTGGCCAACGTGGAGGCCTCATCCGAGACCGGGTATTACGGCGGCGGGCCGGGCATGCAGCAGCACGGCAGCCGCTGGGACGAGGCGCCCAACTTCGGCGCGGGATACTCCTCGCCTGGCTGGCGCCGCGCCCAGGCCGCCGGCTACCGCGGCAGCCATCCGGGCCGCCAGCAGGTGATCGAGGGCGAGGGCCGGCTGGTGGCCGTCTCCGAGACCACGGCGGCCAGCGACTACCAGCGCGGAGACCGGGTCTTCCACCAGAAGTTCGGCTACGGCGCGATCACCGCCATCGAAGGCAACAAGCTCACCGTCGCCTTCGAAAAGGCCGGCGAGAAGAAGGTCATCGACAGCTTCGTGGACAAGGCCTGAGTTCCGTAGATTCAAATATCTTGCCGTCATGGCCGGCCTTGTGCCGGCCACCCAGAAACACTGGAGTTGGTGAGTGAACGAGGGGCTGGCCACCGCCGCCGTGTACATGATGGCCAGCGGCCAGCACGGCGCCCTCTACGTCGGCGTGACGAGCGATCTCGTTGGACGCGTCGCCCAGCACCGCGACGGCCTGCTGGAGGGCTTCACCAAACGCTACGGCGTGAAGCGGCTCGTCTGGTGCGAGCGCCACGAGAGCATCGTGCCCGCGATCCAGCGCGAGAAGTCGCTGAAGAAGTACAGACACGATTGGAAGGTCACCCTTATCGAGCGAGTGAATCCTCGTTGGGATGACCTCTTTCCGAGCTTGCTGCGCGAGAACGGCCCACTGGCGCATTTGAGCGCGCCGGAACGGTCGCTCTAGGTCTGAACCCTCGGTGCTTCTGGGTGGCCGGGACAAGCCCGGCCATGACGTCATTTTTGTTGGGAGTGCGGGACACCCCGTCCTCGCAGCGCCAGCGCGACTTGCTCATGGTCAGGTCTCCCGCCGGCAAGAACGCGCCAGCCCCGCCGATGGCGCCAGCTCCACTCTGAACCAATCGGCCCGCCGCACGCTGTTAAGCGGCGTTTGGAACGGAGATATCAAAGGTGAAGGCGTTGCTGACCGGCGCGGGCCTGGCTCTGGCGGCCGGCCTGCTGATGGGCGCGGCGGCGAAGCCCGACCTCGGCGGCGATGATCGCCCGGCCGGGCCGCAGATCCTGGCCGGCTGGGGCGGCGGCCGCTCCGCGGGCCCGTTCGACGATGGCGCGGCCTTCGCCGCCTACAAGGGCCAGATGCCCGACTATGTGCTGGGCGCCGACTGGAAGCGCTCGCTGATCCCGCCAGCCCTCACCGCCGAGCCCACCGCGCCGGACCGCGAGACCGAGATGGCCGCCGTCGACGAGCCGCCGGCGCCGCCGCTGACCCATGACTATCAGGAGCCGCCGCACGCGGCGCCGAACTATCCGTCGCTGCAGGGCGGCCAGGCCGACCTGCTGCCGCCGGCCCATCCCGAGAGCGGGGACAACGTCCAGGGCTGAGGGATGGCTCGCCTTTCGCCGGCGCGCTCGCTAGACGGGGCCGCATGAGCGAACAGGCCGTCCAGATCATCGCCCGCGGGCCCCGCGCCGAGGCCGAGGCCGCCGCTGACGCCCTCGACGCCCATCCCGCCACCGAGGCGCTCACCTACTCCATCCTGGAGGAGGACGAGGACCACGACGTCTGGCGCATCGACGCCTTCCCGACCACCGCCGAGGAGCAGGCGGCGATCACCGGCCTGCTTGGCCGGTTCGGGGCCCTGCGCACCGCCGTCGAGGTGCTGGCCGACGCCGACTGGCTGGCCATGTCGCTGTCGGGCCTGCCACCGGTGCGGGCCGGGCGGTTCTTCGTCTATGGGGCCCATGACCGGGGCCTGGCGCCGCCCAACGCGGTGAACCTCAGGATCGAGGCGGGCGCCGCCTTCGGCACCGGCCACCACGGCACCACCGTCGGCTGTCTCGCGGCCTACGACCGGCTGCTGAAGCGGCGGCCGTTCAGGCGCGTGCTGGACGTGGGCTGCGGCACCGGCGTCCTGGCCATCGCCGCGGCGCGCACCGGCTCCGCGGTCGCCCTCGGCACCGACATCGACGCGCCGTCCGCGCGGATCGCCAACGAGAACGCCGCGCTCAACGCCGCCCGCGCCCGCTTCGTGCACGCCAGCGGCCTGAACGCCGCCTCGGTGCGCCACCACGGCCCCTACGACCTGGTATTCGCCAACATCCTGGCCCCGCCGCTGGTGGCCCTGGCGCAGGACATCAAGCGCGCCCTGAAGCCCGGCGGTTTCGCGATCCTGTCGGGCCTGCTGCGCACCCAGGAGCGCCGCGTGCTGGCGGCCTACGTCTCGCGCGGCTTCCGGCTGGAGCGGCGGCTGCACCGTGACGCCTGGGCGACCCTGACGCTGCGGCGGCCCTAGGCCCGGCCCGCTCTTTGCCGGGCGCCCCGGAAGGGCTACATCCCAAGGATGCGTCAATCCTTCGATGAATCCACCGACCGCTCCTTCGGAGCCAAGCACGTCCCGCTGATCCGCCAGGCCATGGCCGACCAGGGCCTCGACGGGGTGCTGGTGCCGCACGAGGACGAGCACCAGAACGAATACCTGCCCGCCGCCAACGACCGGCTGGCCTGGGCCACCGGCTTCACCGGTTCGGCCGGCGCGGCGGTGATCCTGAAGGACAAGGCCGCGGTGTTCGTCGACGGCCGCTACACCCTGCAGGTGCGCGACCAGGTGGATCAGTCGCTGTTCGAGATCCGCGACCTCGTGGAGGGCGGCGTGCCGGCCTACATCGAGGCGGCGCCGCGCGGCGCGCGCATCGGCTACGACCCGCGCCTGCACAGCCCCGACGCCCTGGAGCGCCTGAAGGCCGCCGCCGCCAAGTCCGGCGCCGAGCTCAGGCCCGTCAGCCCCAATCCCATCGACCAGGCCTGGGGCGCGGCCCGCCCGCCGCAGCCGGTGGCGCCGGTCGTGCCGCATCCGCTGGAATATGCCGGCGAGGAATCCGCCGCGAAGCGCCACCGCCTCGGCGACGAGCTGAAGGCGCGCGGCGCCGACGCCTCGGTGCTGACCGCGCCCGCCTCCATCGCCTGGCTGTTCAACGTGCGCGGCGGCGACGTCATCCGCTCGCCCCTGCCGCTCGGCCAGGCCGTGCTGAATTCCGACGGCTCGGCCCGGCTGTTCCTCGACCCGCAGAAGGTGACCCCGGACCTGCGGGCCTGGCTGGGCAACGAGGTGCAGCTGGAAACCCCCGACGACCTGCCCCGCGCGCTGGCCGACCTGAAGGGCAAGCGGGTGCTGGTCGACCCCAGCCAGTCGTCGGCCTGGTACTTCGAGGCCCTGGCCGGGGCCGGCGCCCAGGTGCTGCGCGGCGAGGACCCGTGCCTGTTGCCGCGCGCCTGCAAGAACCCGGTCGAGGTGGAGGGCACGCGCAAGGCGCACGCCCGCGACGGCGCGGCGCTGACCCGCTTCCTCCACTGGCTGGCCACCGAGGGCCAGACCAACCCACCCGATGAGATCGCCGCGGTCTCCAAGCTGGAGGCGTTCCGCGAAGAGACCGGGGCGCTGAAGGACCTCTCCTTCGACACCATCGCGGGCGCGGCCTCCAACGGCGCCATCGTCCACTACCGGCCGACCAAGCGGCTCAACAAGCGGGCCGAGGTGGGCTCCCTGCTGCTGGTCGACTCGGGCGCCCAGTACCTCGACGGCACCACCGACGTGACCCGCACGGTGGCCATCGGCGAGCCCAGCCAGGAGATGGCCGAGCGCTTCACCCTGGTGCTCAAGGGCCACCTGGCGCTGGCCCGTGCGCGCTTCCCGGCCGGCACCACCGGCTCGGCGCTGGACGCCCTGGCCCGCATGGCGCTGTGGGCCCACGGCCTCGACTACGACCACGGCACCGGCCACGGCGTCGGCTCCTACCTGGGCGTCCACGAGGGCCCGCAGCGGATCGCCAAGGCGCCCAACACCGTCGCCCTGCGCCCCGGGATGATCGTCTCCAACGAGCCCGGCTACTACAAGGAAGGCGCCTACGGCATCCGCATCGAGAACCTGCAGGTGGTCACCGCCCCGCAGGAGATCAAAGGCGGCGAGCGGCCGATGATGGCCTTCGAGACCCTGACCTTGGCGCCGCTGGATCGGCGGCTGATCGTCACCGCCATGCTGACCGAGGAGGAGCGCTGCCAGATGGACGCCTACCACGCCCGGGTCCGTGCGGTGATCGGGCCGCTGGTCCCGGCCGAGGTCCGCGCCTGGCTCGACGAGGTGACGGCGCCGCTCTAGTTCGACGGTGACTCAGCTCGGTTAGGTTGCAGCCTGGTTGCCAGTCCCACCTTGGCAGGTAGTCTACGGCGGGAAGGCGGCGGACCTATGAGCATTACAGTCCGGGTGCGGGCAAAGACGGATCCGACGCAGTATCGGCTGCTAGAGGTTTCGGAGGATGGATCCGTCATTCACTGCAATTGTGACGGCTTCGACGGGACCATCTGCAGCCACATTGATGCGGTCTTGGTCGCGCGGGAGCGCGCAATGGTTCATCAGGAGGACTGGAGCGCAGCGAGCGCTGCCGCCGCCCTTGTCGGTTCCTGCATCGTCGCGCCAGAGGACTGGCAGGCATCGTGGCGCAGGAACCTGCGGTGGCGTGGTCTTTCAACGCGTGGCCCGGTCCATCGGCGAGTGCGGGACGGCAGCAAGCCCGTTGTGTGCTTCACAGGGAATCCAGGTCGCGGCCGCTCAGAGTTGATCGCCGAAGCAATAGCCAGCGGATGGGAGTTCGTGGACAGCCCAAGCCCCTTCACAGACGTACTCGTCGCGGCAAATCCTACGGGAGGCAGCCGAAAGCTTAAGACCGCGCGGAAGAACGGGACCCCAATTGTCACGTTGGAGGAGTGGTCCATCCTGATGAACGATGGCGTACTGCCGTGTTAGCCCGATGGGCGGACGTCGATCCAACGAATCCTGTCAGGCACCGATCAAAGCCAGCCATTCGTTCTCAGTTATGACTCTGACGCCGAGGGCTTCTGCGTCCTTTAGTTTGGAGCCTGCGCCCGGACCCGCGACCACGAGGTCCGTCTTCTTTGAGACCGAACCTGACACCTTGGCGCCTAGCCGCTCGGCCTGAGCCTTGGCCTCATCTCGTGTGAGGCGCTCCAGCGTTCCAGTAAAGACCACGGTCTGACCGGCGACAGCGCTATTGGAACTCGGACGTTCCGCTGAACGGACTTTTTCAAGCTCAGAAACAAGATCTTTCACAAGCGTCGCGTTATGATGTTCGGCGAAGAAATCGGCGATCATGCGAGCCGCGACCGTTCCTACGCCATCGACTGAGGCGAGTTCGACGAAATCTTCCCCCGGCGACTCTTCGAGTGCGACGTATGCTGCGCTCCTGAACTCGAGCCACGCCTGGAAGCGATCAACTATCGATTGACGGGCTAGCTTCGTCAGCCGCGGCACATGTCTTCGAAGATGATCATCGAACCCGTCGTCCACCGCCATGACAGGTGCTGGGTGCCTTGCGAACTCCAGGATCGCGCTTAGGCCAACCGGGCCGATCCCCGGCAGGGTCGCAAACTCAAAATACTGAAGCCCAGGCCTCTTGTACGCAGCGCCTCGCGCTGAGTTGAGGAATGCATCCAGCGTCTCGAAGTGACGAGCAATCGCCGTCGCGGTCGTCTCTCCCACGTGTCGAATGCCAAGTGAAAAGATGAAGCGATCGAGATCAACAGTCCGCCGGGCCTCGATGCCGGCCAGCAGATTGGTGACGCTGGTCTCGCCGAAGCGGTCGATCTCCAGCAGCTCGGCGCGCTTCTCGTGCAGGCGGAAGATGTCGGCGGGGGAATTCAGCCAGCCCCGTTCGCTGAAGATCACTAGCTGCTTCTCCCCCAGGCCCTCGATATCGAAGGCGCGGCGCGACACGAAGTGGCGCAGGTGGGCGAGCTTCTGGAACGGGCAGGCGAACTCGCCCGAGCAGCGGCGTACCACCGTCTCAGCCCCCGAAGCCGTGGTATCGCGCACGACTTCCGTGTGCAGAGGGCATGGGCAGAGCTGCGGGAATTCATATGGCGCGGGCTCAGGCTTCGGCCGCTCACCCTCCACCACGCTGACGATCTGCGGGATCACGTCGCCGGCGCGCTGCAGGATCACCGTGTCGCCGACCCGGACGTCCAGGCGGGCGATCTCGTCGGCGTTGTGCAGGGTGGCGTTGGTGACCACGACGCCGCCGACGGTGACCGGGGTCAGCCGGGCGACAGGGGTCAGCGCGCCGGTGCGGCCCACCTGGATGTCGATGGCCTCCAGCACGGTGCGGGCCTGCTCGGCCGGGAACTTGCGCGCCACCCCCCAGCGGGGGGCGCGGGAGACGAAGCCCAGGCGGTCCTGCCAGTCCAGCCGGTCGACCTTGTAGACCACGCCGTCGATGTCGTAGCCGAGGTGCGGCCGCACGGCCTCCATCTCGCGGTAGGCGTCCAGGAGGCCCTCGACGCCCAGCACGCGGCGGCTCTGCGGCGTGGTCTGGAAGCCCCAGGCCTTCAGCTTGCCCAGCGCCTCCCACTGGGTCTCGGCGAACGGCGCGCTGATCAGCCCCCAGGCGTAGGCGAAGAACCGCAGCGGCCGGGCGGCGGTGATCTTGGCGTCGATCTGGCGCAGCGACCCGGCCGCGGCGTTGCGCGGATTGGCATAGGTCTTCTGGCCGGCCGCGGCGGCGGCCTCGTTGAGGGCGGTGAACTCCTCGTGGCCGAGATAGACCTCGCCACGGATCTCGATGACCTCGGGCCAGCCGGCGCCGTGCAGCCGCTTGGGGATTTCGCCCAGGGTGCGGACATTGGCGGTGACGTCCTCGCCCACCCGGCCGTCGCCGCGGGTGGCGGCCTGCACCAGCTGGCCCGCCTGGTAGCGGATCGAGCACGACAGGCCGTCGATCTTCGGCTCGGCGGTGTAGGCCACCGGCTCCTCGCTGAGCCGCAGGAAGCGGCGGACGCGGGCGTCGAACTCGGCGGTGTCCGCGTCGGAGAACGAATTGTCGAGGCTGAGCATGGGCACGCCATGCTCGACCGGGGAGAACTGCTCGGAGCGCGCCGCCCCGACCCTGAGCGTCGGCGAGTTGTCGCGCACCAGCTGCGGGAAGCGCGCCTCGATCTCGCCGTTGCGCCGTTTCAGGGCGTCGTAGTCGGCGTCGCTGATCGTCGGGTCGTCCTGCTGGTAATAGCGGGTGTCGTGCGCCGCGATCTCGTCGGCGAGCGCGGTCAGCTCGTCGAGCGCTTCGGCTTCGGTGAGGTCGGCGGGGGGCTTCATTCTCCCTCCCCTTAATGGGGAGGGACAGGCCGCGCCAGCGGCCAGGGTGGGGAAGTCAGGATCAGGCCGGGAGTCGGAACGCTGGCCCTCACTTCCCCACCCGTCTCTCGCTTCGCTCGCGACACCCTCCCCATAAAGGGAGGGAAATCACGCATGCATCAGCGCCCTGGCGGCGGCGCGGGCGGCTTCGGTGATCTCGGCGCCGGCCAGCATGCGGGCGATCTCTTCTTCGCGGTCGGCGGCGCTGAGCGGCTCGACGACGGTGCGGACGCGCTCGCCTTCGCCGGCCTTGGCGATGCGCCAGTGGGCGTCGCCGCGGGCGGCCACCTGCGGGCTGTGGGTGACCACCAGCACCTGGGCGTCCCTAGCCAGGCGCCGCAGGCGCAGGCCCACCGCGTCGGCGACCGCGCCGCCCACGCCCTGATCCACCTCGTCGAAGATCATCAGCGGCTGGGGGCCGGAGCCGCGGCCGGCCAGCGCCGCCTTCAGGGCCAGGGCGAACCGGGCCAGCTCACCGCCCGAGGCGATGGCGCCCAGGTCGCCGAACGGCGCGCCGGGATTGGTGGCGATCTGGAAGGTGACGCGGTCGAGGCCGGCGGGGCCGGCGCGGTCCTCGGCCACGGCCTCGAGGCCCACCTGGAAGCGGGCCTTCTCCAGCTTGAGCGGCGAAAGCTCGGCCGTGACGGCGGCGGCCAGGGCCTCGCCCGCGGCGCGCCGCGCGGCGGTCAGGTCGGCGGCGACGGTGAGGTAGGCGCTCCGCGCCGCCGCCAGCTCGGCATCGGCGGCCTTCAGCGCCTCCTCGGAGGATTCCACGGCCCGCAGCCGCTCGGCGAAGCGGAGGCGCAGCAGGGGCAATTCCTCGACGCTGACGCCCAGCTTGCGGGCCAGGCCGCGCAGGTCGAACAGCCGCTCCTCGGCCTTCTCCAGGCGGTCGGGCTCGAACGCGAAGGCCTCGGCGGCGGCGTCGATGGCGGCCTCGGCCTCCTGGGCCTCGATCAGCACCCGGTCGAGGGCGGCCGAGGCTTCCGCCAGCCGCTTCACGGCCGCGGCGTCCTCCGTGGCGCCGGCGCTGAGCGCCCGCTCGCGGGCGCGGTCCAACGAGCGGACGGCGGTCGCCATGCGGCCGGACAGCCCCTCGAACACCTCGCGCGCCGCGCCGATCTCGGCCAGCGCCTTTTCCGAGGCGCCCAGGATGGCGCGCTCCCCGGCCAGGTCGGCCTCCTCCCCTTCCCGCGGGTCGAGACGCTCGATCTCGGCGAGGCGCAGGGTCAGCTCCTCGGTCTCGGCCGCGGCGGTCTGGGCGGTGCGGTGCAGCTCGTCGACCTGGGCGCGGGCGGCCTTCCAGGCCTCCCAGGCCTTGGCGACCGCGGCGACGCAGGTCTGCAGCCCGCCGAAATCGTCGAGCAGCGGGCGGTGGGTGCGGGCGTCCAGCAGGCCCACGGTCTCGTGCTGGCCGTGCACCTCCAGCAGCGCCTCGCCGACCTCCTTCAGCACGCCGACGCCGGTCGCCTGGTCGTTGACGAAGGCGCGGCTGCGGCCGTCGGCGCTGAGCGTGCGACGCAGCACCAGGTCCTCGTCGCGGGCGTAGGAGAGGCCCTTCTCCTCCAACAGCTCCCAGACCGGATGGTTCGGCGCCGGCGCGAACACCGCCGAGGCCGCCGCCTGGGCCGCGCCGCGGCGCACCAGGCCGGCGTCGGCGCGGGCCCCGACCGCCAGGCCGAGCGCGTCGAGGATGATCGACTTGCCGGCCCCGGTCTCGCCGGTCAGCACGGTGAGCCCCGGCCCGATGGACAGGTCCAGGGCCTCGATCAGGACCACGTCGCGGATCCACAATCCGATCAGCATGGGTGCGAAGATCGCCTGGAATCAGAGCCCGTGGGAAGGGCGGTCCCGGGACTCAATCGATCACGTTTTGTTCCGATTTTCAAGAGTCATCATCCCCCGCCTTGTGCCGGGGACCCAGATGCGCCGGCGATGAAGGTTGCTCGCGGCGGCGCAGTTCGTGGAAGTCCCGCCCGACCGGCGTTTCTGGGTGGCCGGCACAAGGCCGGCCATGACGGCCTTGGAAAGGCTCAGCCGAACGGATGGAAGAGGCTGCGCTTCTTCTTCGGCTTGGTGGTCGCGGCCGGCGCGGCTTCGGTCTTGGCGGCCGGCGTGGCGTCGGCCGTGGTCTGGGTCCCCGCCGCGGCGGCCGGCGGCTTGAGGGTGTCTTCCTTGTCGCGCCGGAACGGCACGTGGAACAGGCCGCGGCGGCCGCGCGTCGTGGGCTCCACCGCCGGCTGCAGGCCGCTGGAGGTGAGCAGCTTGTAGGCGTCGCCGTACCAGGGGTCGCCCGGGTAGTTGTAGCCGAGCACCGCGCCGTTCTTCTTCGCCTCGTCCATCAGGCCCAGCGTGAGGTAGCCCTCCACCAGCCGGTAGAGCGCCTCGGGGGTGTGGCTGGTGGTCTGGTAGCGCTCGATCACGCCCTTGAAGCGGTTGATGGCCGCCAAGGTGTCGCCCTGGCGCAGGTAGTAGCGCCCGATGTTCATTTCCTTGCCCGCCAGCTGGTCGTTGACCATGTCGATCTTGACCTTGGCGTCGCGGGCGTACTCGGTCGCGGGATAGCGCTGGGCGACCTCGCGCAGGTTGTCGAGCGCCTGGCCGGTGGCGGCCTGGTCGCGGCCCACGTCGACGATCTGCTCGAAGTAGCAGACGGCCTTCAGGTAGTGGGCATAGGCGGCCGCCGGGTTGCCCGGATAGAGCTGGATGAAGCGGTCGGCGTCGGAGATCGCCTCGGGATAGTTGTTGCCCTCGTAGTGGGCGAAGGCCTGCATCAGGATCGAGCGGCGGGCCCATTCCGAATAGGGGTGCTGGCGCTCCACTTCGCCGAAATAGTCGACGGCCTGGTTCCACAGGCGGCGGTCCATATAGTCGGCGCCGGTGGCGTAGAGCAGCTCCACCGGGCGCTCCTCATAGGCCAGCTTGGGGGTCTTCTTCTTGCCGGCGCATCCGGCGACGGCCAGAGCGCAGAGGACGGCGACCAGCGCCGGGCGAGCCCACGAATTCCGAAGCAAGATCACCTTCACCTCAAAGGACTGACGCGCGCCCCCACGCGAGTCATCGCTTCTACACCACGCGTCGGACGGAGCAAACGGAAGCGGGGTCGCAGGGTTGGGAAGAAGCACGCAGATCTCGACAGACCGTCATGGCCGGGCTTGTCCCGGCCACCCAGAGACGCAGGCGGTTGAGGATGATCGCATCGGCGCCACTGCGGGTCGCCACAATGGGTCGGCGCTTCTGGGTCCCCGGCACGGCCTACGCGGCTTCGCCGCTCCGTTGGCCGGGGATGACGAGACTATACGGCCTGCTTCAGGGCCTGGGCGAAGGTGACGTGGCGCCAGGCGTCCGGCTTGGCGGCGACGGCGCGGACCAAGAGGTTGTTGATCGCGTGGCCGGCCAGCTCGCCCTCGAAGCGGCCGAGGATCGGCGCGCCCAGCACATAGAGGTCGCCGATGGCGTCCAGCGCCTTGTGGAGCACGAACACGTCGGGGCGGCGCAGGCCCTCGGGGTACAGCACCCGGACACCATCGATGAACACAAATTTGTCCATGCTGCCTCCGAGGGCCAGGCCGATGGCGCGCAGCTGCTCGACCTCGTGCAGGAAGCCGAAGGTGCGGCAGTCGGCGAGCTCGTCGCGGAAGGTCTGCTCGTCCATGGCCATGTCGACCCGCTGGCGACCGATGACCGG
>JAQGIV010000133.1 GCA_028290945.1 Phenylobacterium sp.
TGGGGCGTCACCGCCATCTCGGTGGAGATCCGCGACATCTCCGTGCCCGCCGCCCTGCAGGACGCCATGAGCCGCGAGGCCCAGGCGCAGCGCGAGGCCGCCGCCCGGGTCCACCTGGGCCAGGCCGAGCAGCAGGTGGCTCAGAAGTTCGTCGAGGCCGCCGACATCTACGCCCGTTCGCCGGCCGCCCTGCAGCTGCGCGCCATGAACATCATCTACGAGACCACCAAGGAGCGCGGCGCGACCATCCTGATCCCCACCGCCATGGTCGACGCCATGAACCCCGGCGGCATCCTGGCGCTGGCCGGCATGGGCGGCACGCAGGATCCCCGTTCGGCGGCGCGCGACGCCGCGGCGGCGGCCAACGCGGTTCCGCCCACCAAGAAGCCCGCCCGGCCCCGCGCCCGCTGACCCGAACCCGGAGGGGGACCCGCCATGACCACGCCGCTGACCCGCTGGCTGATCGCCCTGACCATCGCGAGCCTGGCCATGGGCCTGGTGCTGGCCCATGCGGCCCTGGCCTGAGGCGGCCGGCGATGCCGCTGATCCTCGGCCTGGTGGTGGCAGGCGTGCTGATGGCGCTGTCGCCGGGGCCCGCGCCGCCGGTTCCCGTCGCGCCGAGGGTGGCGCACCGCTAGGCGCGGGGGCGGAACTCGGGCTAGCTTGGCCTTATGCGTCCGATAATCGCCACCGCCGCCCTTGCCCTCGTCGCCCTGCCCGCGGCCGCCGCGCCGCCGCCCAAGGCCGACCTCGTGATCTGGGGCGGGCCGATCTACACCGCGGTGGATGCGCGGCCGACGGCGCAGGCGGTCGCGGTCACCAAGGGCCGGATCAGCTTCGTCGGCGGCAAGGCCGGCGCGCAGGCGCGGGTCGGGCCGCAGACCCGGGTCATCGACCTGCACGGCGCGGCCCTGTTCCCCGGCTTCACCGACAGCCACGCCCACCTGCGTGGGATCGGCGAGCGGGAGCTGACCCTGAACCTGGAAGGCTGCGCCTCGGCGGCGGACGTGGCGCAGCGGCTGAAGGCCTACATCGCCGAGCGCCATCCGGCCGGCGTGGTCATCGGCCGCGGCTGGATCGAGACCGGCTGGCCCGAGCACCGCTTCCTGCAGCGCGGCGACATCGACGCCGTGTCGCCCGAGCTCCCGGCCCTCCTGGAGCGGGCCGACGGCCATGCGCTGGTGGCCAATTCCGCGGCCCTGAAGGCGGCGGGGATCACGGCCCAGACCCAGGCGCCCGAGGGCGGGCAGATCCTCAAGGGCCCCGACGGCCAGCCCACGGGCATGCTGGTGGACAACGCCATGGCGCTGGTCCGGCGGCTGCAGCCCGGAAAGACCAGGGCCGACAAGCTGGAAGCCTACCGCGCCGCCTTCCGCGTCGAGACCGCCTACGGTTGGACCGGCGTGCACAACATGAGTGTCGACTGGCTGGACGTGCCACTGCTCGAGGACCTGGCGGCCAAAGGCGAGGCGTCGCTCAGGGTCTACAACGCCGTCGAGGCCGACCAGGCCGGTCCGCTGTTGGAGGGCGGCCCACGCAGCGCTGCGGATGGGCGGATCACCACCCGCGACATCAAGCTCTACATGGACGGGGCGCTGGGCAGCCGCGGCGCGGCGCTGTTCGAGCCCTATTCGGATGCGCCGGGCAACCGCGGGACCTTCATCACCCAGCCGGAGCATATGCGGCCGATCCTGGCCCGCGCGCTGAGCAAGGGCATCCAGGTCTCCACCCACGCCATCGGCGACAAGGGCAACGCCACGGCCCTCGACCTCTACGCGGAGGCGTTCAAGGCCGATCCCGCCAGGGGCAAGGCGGCGCGCTGGCGGATCGAGCACGCGCAGATCGTGCGGCCGGCCGACATCCCGCGCTTCGGCCGTATGGGCGTCATCGCCTCCATGCAGCCCAGCCACGCCATCGGCGACTTCCACTTCGCCCCGGCGCGGCTCGGCGAGGCGCGGCTGAAGGGCGCCTATGCCTGGCAAAGCCTGCTGAAGTCCGGCGCGGTGGTGGTCGGCGGCTCGGATGCGCCGGTGGAGCGCGGCAGCCCGATGATCGAGTTCTACGCCGCCGTGGCGCGCAAGGACCTGAAGGGCTTTTCGGCGCCGGACTGGCATCCGGAGGAGACGCTTTCCCGCCAGCAGGCGCTGAAGCTGTTCACCGCCTCGGCGGCCTATGCGCGGTTTGCGGAGAATGATCTCGGCACGCTCACCGTCGGCAAGCGGGCGGACCTGTCGGCCTTCTCCGTGAACCTCATGACGGCGCCGGTGGCGGAGATCCCCAAGGCCCACGCCGTGCTGACGGTGGTCGACGGCCAGGTCGTCTACGCGGCGAACTAGCCGCCGCCGGAAAAAATGGACGGAATGTCGCGGTCGGCGGGATGAAACCAACTGCACGGTTCGTTGGATGCCTCAGGGATCAACACCCCGAGGAGATTTTTCATGAAACTCAGAACCCTGGCGCTGGCGAGCGTGGCGAGCGGTCTCGCCCTGGCCGGCGCGGCCTATGCGGGACCCCTGGGCGGCGCGCTCGGCGGCGGACTCGGCGGCGGGGCTAGCGGCCCGGCC
>JAQGIV010000004.1 GCA_028290945.1 Phenylobacterium sp.
TCGACCTTGTTCATGTAGACCACCAGCGCCGGCACCCCCACCTGGCGGGCCAGCAGGATGTGCTCGCGGGTCTGCGGCATCGGGCCGTCGGCGGCCGACACCACCAGGATCGCGCCGTCCATCTGCGCCGCCCCGGTGATCATGTTCTTCACGTAGTCGGCGTGGCCCGGGCAATCCACGTGCGCGTAGTGACGGTTCGCCGTCTCATATTCCACGTGCGCCGTGTTGATCGTGATGCCGCGCGCCTTCTCTTCCGGAGCCGCGTCGATCTCGTCGTACTTCTTCGCCGTCGCACCGCCCGACTTCGCCAGCGTCATGGTGATCGCCGCCGTCAGCGTCGTCTTCCCATGGTCAACGTGACCAATCGTGCCGATGTTGCAGTGCGGCTTGTTGCGGTTGAACTTTTCCTTGGCCATCAGGGTCCTGCGGGCGTTTGCTTAAGTGGTGAATGAGGAAGCTGGAGCGGGTAGCGGGAATCGAACCCGCATATTCAGCTTGGAAGGCTGCTGCACTACCATTGTGCTATACCCGCCGAGCCAAAAAAGAGCGGGTGGCCCGGTCTCCTCTGATCCGGCGCGTGGTGGGGGAAGTAGGACTCGAACCTACGAAGGCGTACGCCAGCGGATTTACAGTCCGCCCCCTTTGCCACTCGGGACATTCCCCCTCGCGCGCGGAGTTGTCGGAGCCTCGAACAAAAGACTTCCGCCGAGGGGTGCGAAGGGGCTTAAAGGCCGCCGAACGCATGGTTCCGATCGGGGAAGACCCCGCCGGGGTCCCAATTTGGAGCGCGTCTTATAGTGGCCTCGACCTACGAACGCAACGACGCCCGGCGAGGCGCAAAAGGCCCCCAAAAACCGTCTGCTCACAAGCGCTTCGCGCGGCGGCCGGAACCGGCGTCGGACGAGTGGATCTGGGGCTGGCACGCGGTGGAGGCGGCGCTGGACAATCCCCGCCGCGGCCCGCCGGTGCGGCTGCTGGCGACCCCCGATCGCGCCCGCCAGCTGGAAGCGCGATTCGGCGGCCTGGCGGTGATCGAGCCCGCCGACAACCCGCAGATCGCCCAGCACCTGCCGCAGGGCGCCGTCCACCAGGGCGTGGCGCTCAGGGCCGGACCGCTGGAGACGGTGGGGCTGGAGGACTTCGAGGGCGGGCCCGGCGCGGTGGTGCTGATGCTCGACCAGGTCACCGATCCGCAGAACGTGGGCGCCATCCTGCGCTCCGCCGCGGCCTTCGGGGCCAAGGGCGTTGTGCTGCAGGACCGCCACGCGCCGAGGTTCACCGGCGCGCTGGCCAAGGCCGCGGCCGGCGCCTTGGACCGCGTGCCGGTGGCCCGCGTGGTCAACCTGTCCCGCGCCCTGGAGGAGCTGACCGACGCCGGCTGGCGGGCTGTGGGCCTGACCGGCGAGGCGGAACGTCCGCTGGCCGAGGTGCTCGACGGCCGCCCGACCGTGCTGGTGCTGGGCTCCGAGGGCGAGGGCCTGCGCAGGCTGGTCTCCGAGCACTGCGACGAGCTGGCCAAGATCCCCATGCCCGGCGGCTTCGAGAGCCTGAACGTCTCCGCCGCCGCCGCGGTGGCGCTCTATGAAGCCGGCCGGCCGCGGTAATTCAGGGCGATGTCCCTTCCCGCGATGATCGACGCCGGCGCGCTGGCCGCCTTCTTCCAGGTGGTGCTGATCGACGTGGCCCTGGCCGGCGACAATGCGGTTGCCGTGGGCCTGGTCGCGGCCGGCCTGCCGCAGCCGCAGCGCCGGCGCGCCATCATGCTGGGCCTGGCGGGCGCGGTGGTGATGCTGATCGGCCTGGCGCTGGTCGCCACCCAGCTCTTGAAGATCGTCGGCCTGTCGCTGGCCGGCGGCTTCCTGCTGCTGTGGGTCTGCTGGAAGATGTGGCGCGACCTGCGGGCCGAAGGGCGCGAAGAGGAGGCCGAGGGCCAGGCCGCCTTGGAGGAGACCACCGGCGTCGCCTTCCACGCGAAGCCCAAGGCCACGCCCAAAGCCAAGACCATGCGCCAGGCCATGGTGCAGATCCTGGCCGCCGACCTGACCATGTCGCTGGACAATGTGCTGGCCGTGGCCGGGGCGGCGCGCGACCACCCGATGGTGCTGGTCGGCGGCCTGCTGCTCTCCATCACCCTGATGGGCGTGGCGGCGAGCTGGATCGCCCGCCTGCTGCACCGCTTCCGCTGGATCGGCTACCTGGGCCTGCTGGTGGTGGTCTATGTCGCTGGCCACATGGTCTGGCAGGGCGCCCGCAGCGTCGCCGTCGCCACCGGCAACACCGGGACCTACAACAACGTCATGCCGCAGCCGCTGGACATCAGCCCCGCCGAGGCCGCGAAGCATCGGGGCAAGTAGCTAGGCCGGCTGCGGCACGGGCTCCGCGCCGCCGAAGCGGGCGATCCATTCGGCGACCTGATCGTCCTCGATCTTGCGGAACAGCACCTCGGGCGCCTTCACCGGGCGGCCGGGCGGCAGGATATCCAGCGCCGCGTCCGGCTGCGGCCAGCGGCCCGGGAAGCTCTCGCCCACCGCCTGCGCGATGATCTCGGCGGTGAACGGGATGAACGGCTCCGACACCTTGGCGAACAGCGCCACCAGGTTGAGGCCGGTGCGCACCGCCACGGCCGCGCGGGCCGGGTCGGTCTTCAGCGCGGTCCAGGGCGCGGCCTCGGTGAGGTACTGGTTGCCCAGCACCCACAGCTGGCGCAGCGCCGTCGTCGACTTGCGGAACTCGCGGGCCTCCATGTGCTCGGTCAGCTCGGCGAGCTTGGCGGCCACGTCCTTGGCGAGTTTCTGCTCAAGCGGTCCATCGAGCCCATCCGCCGGAACGGCGCCGTCAAAGCGCGTCTCGGTGAACTTCAGGATGCGGTTGACGAAGTTGCCCAGCACGTCGGCCAGGTCGGCGTTGATCTGCGCCTGGAACTGCTCCCAGACGAAGCTGGAGTCCTGGCTCTCCGGCACATTGGCGGTGATCCACCAGCGCCAGTAGTCCGGCGGCAACAGCTCGAGCGCGGTGTCCATGAACACGCCGCGGCCCTGCGAGGTGGAGAACCGGCCGCCGTAGTAGTCGAGCCAGTTGAAGCCCTTCAGCTGGTCCACCAGCTTCCAGGGGCTGTTGTTGACCACGCTCCAGCGGCCTTCGCCGTCGCGCCGCTCGTTGACGCCGATCAGGGTGCAGGGGAAGCCCACGGTGTGGAAGGGCACGTTGTCCTTGCCCATGAACTCCACATAGGTGACGTCGCTGGCCTCCGGCAGCCGCCACCAGCGCTCCCAGTTGACGTCCTGCGGCTCAAGCCCCGCCTCGGCGGCCACCGCGTCGGCCCACTCCCAGGTGGCGGCGATATATTCGATCGGCGCGTCGAACCAGACGTAGAACACCTTGTCGGCCAGACCCGCCAGGTCGGGCAGCTTGCCCTCCGGGTTCGCCCCCCAGTCCATGGCGTTGACCGGCACGCCCCAGGCCAGGTCGCGGGTGATGCCGCGGTCCTGCAGCCCCTCGTCCAGCCACTTCAGGGCGATGGAGGTGACCAGCAAGGGCCACTCGCCCTTCTTGCCCTCGATCCATTCGCGCAGCTTCGGGGCGAACAGGCTCTGGCGCAGGAACAGGTGCTTGGAATCGCGGATCTCGATCTCGGTCGAGCCGGAGATCGCCGAGCGCGGCGCGATCAGGTCGGCGGGGTCGAGCACCCGCGTGCAGTTCTCGCACTGGTCGCCGCGGGCCGCCGTATAGCCGCAGTGCGGGCAGGTCCCGATCACATAGCGGTCGGGCAGGAAGCGCTTGTCGGCCAGCGAATAGACCTGCTGGGTCACCCGCTCCTCGATGAAGCCGGCCTCCCACAGGGTCTGGGCGAAGCGCTGGGTCAGCCGGTGGTTCTGCGGCGAGGAGGAGCGGCCGAAGTGGTCCCAGGAGAGGCCGAACTTGCGGCCGAGGTCGTACTGCACCTTGTGCATCTCGGCGCAAAAGTCCGACGGCGCGACGCCGGCCTCGGCGGCGGCCAGCTCGGTGGGCGTGCCGTGCTCGTCGGTGGCGCAGATGTAGAGCGTCTCATTGCCCCGCGAGCGCTGGAAGCGCGCATAGACGTCGGCCGGCAGCATCGAGCCCGCCAGCGTCCCCAGGTGCTTGATCCCGTTGATGTAGGGCAGAGCCGAGGTGATCAGGATGCGGGGCATTGGGGAACTTGGGGCCTTCCGTCGCGGGCGGGCGGGACGAAGCCGCGCATATAGGCCGAACGCCGCGCTTCGCCAAAGCGGTCGCGCGCATTTCCTTGCCTAAGCCCCGCCGAACGGGGACTCTCGCGGAACTCCAGGGGGGATTCAGTCAGCGTGCGGCGGTCGGTGTTCATCGGGTGGAGCCTGTCGAGCTTCACCGGCTGGGGCGTTTATGGCCTCAACCTCAGCCTGGCCTGGGCGCGGGATGCGGACCTGCAGCCGGTCTGCACGCGGGTGGTCATCCCCGACCAGCTGGCCCTCGATCCGCTGCGCCAGCAGGCCTTCCGCCAGGTCTGGGCCGACAGCGCCGCCCTGCAGGCCCAGATGGCCCAGATGGCCGGCCACGAGGTGGCGATGGACGCGCCGCACCTGGTGGCGCTCGGTCCGACCTTCGCGCCGACCCCGCACACCAGCGTGGCGGGGCTGAAAGGCCAGCCGGACATCGGCGTCCTGTTCACCGAATTCGCCCAGCTGGAGCCCGCGGCCATCGCGCGGGCCAAGGCCTATCCGGTGCTGGTGGCGGGCTCGACCTGGAACGCCGAGGTGCTGCAGGCCTATGGGCTCGCCGGCGTGCACACCATCCTGCAGGGCGTCGACACCAGCCTGTTCCGGCCCGGGCCGCGCAACGGCTGGCTGGGCGACCGGTTCTGCATCTTCAGCGGCGGCAAGCTGGAGCTGCGCAAGGGCCAGGACATCGTCATGGCCGCCTTCCGCATCTTCGCCGGGCGCCATCCCGAGGCCCTGCTGGTCACCGCCTGGCACAGCCACTGGCCGCAGGTGGCCAAGGGCCTCGACCAGACCGGCCGCGCCGCGCCGATCGTGCTCAAGGCCGACGGCGAGATCGACGTGCCCGGCTGGGCCGAGGCCAATGGCCTGCGGCGCGACCAGATCCTCGATCTCGGCCGCATGCCCAACATGGCCCTGCCCCAGGTGCTGGCCGAGATGGACCTGGCGGTGTTCCCCAACCGCGCCGAGGGCGGCACCAACCTGGTGGCCATGGAGGCCATGGCCTGCGGCGTGCCCACCGTGCTCTCGGCGAATACCGGCCACCTCGACCTGATCGAGGACGGCGCCGGCTACGCCCTCACCGACCAGCAGCCGGTGGGCGGCGTCGGCGCGGGCTACGGCGGGACCACCGGCTGGGGTGAAAGCTCCACCGAGGAGCTGGTGGCGGCCATGGAGCGGGCCTACGCCGACCGCGACGACGCCCGGCGCCGCGGCGAACGCGGGGCCGTCAAGCTTGCCGCGCTGAGCTGGCGCGAGACCGCCCGGCGGATGAAGCAGCTGGTGCTTTCCACCCGGCCGGCCTGACGCCCGCGCAATAATTTCTCGCCAACCGGCGTTATTGGGGCGAGTCTCCCGCCAGGGCGAAGACGGCGGCCCTTGAGTCGCCAAGAGAAAACGCCGTCTAAAATCGGGAGGAAATCGCCATGTTGAAAGGCGTCAACTGGATCGCCGTGATCATCGCGGTGGTATTGCTGCAGGTGTTGGGCTTCCTGTGGTTCGGGCCGATCTTCGGGAAAGCCTGGGCCGCAGCCATGGGCAAGACCGGAGACATGTCCGGCGGCTCCAACATGCTGATGGCGCTGGGGGCGGTGAACACCCTCATCTGCGTCACGGGCCTGGCCTGGCTGATCAACAAGGTGGGCGCCGTCACGCTCGCCGCGGCCGTCACCACCTCGCTCGCGGCCTGGTTCTTCTTCAGCCTGACGACCTCGTCGCTGGAGTACATCTACATGGGCATGAGCCTGCAGCTGCTGGAGCTCAACGCGGGCTACCTGCTGGTCTCGTTCGTGCTCGCCGGCGCCACGCTGAACCTCGTGAAGTTCGGCGTTCCGCAAGCCGCGGCCGCCTGAGCTGTAACGGGCCCTCTCCGCTCCGGCGGCGGGGGCCTTTCAGGCCGGCTTGGCCTGCACGAAGGCCCAATAGGTGTCCGGCCCGGCCCCGGTCTGGAAGTTGATGTCCGTCGCCGCGATGTCCGGGAAGCCCGTGCGGCGGAGCAGCTCGATCCACATGGACTTGCCCAGCACGCTGTAGTGGTTGGGATTGGTCTGGTGGGCACAGGCGGTGTCCGGCGCCGGGACCTCCACATAGAGCAGGCCGCCCGGCTTCAGCACCCGGTGCATTTCCGACAGCGTGAAGAACGGGAAGACGCTGTGCTCCAGGGCGTGGCGGCACCAGACCATGTCGAAGCGGCCGTCCTCGAAGTCCAGGAACGACAGGTCCATCTCGACCACGTCGAGGCCCTTGGCGCGGCAGATCTCGGCGTCGGCGCCGAGCGTCACGCCCAGCGGCTTCAGGCCCGCGGCCTTGAACACCTCCAGCCCGACGCCCTGGCCGCAACCCACGTCGAGCACCGCCGCGCCAGCCGGCAGCGGCCGGGCCTCCATCAGCCGCTTGAACATCTCGCGGGTAATGATGTCGTGCCCCTGCGTGGGCGCCTCCGGATAGATGTCGCCGCGCAGCTTCGCCAGGAAGGCGTCGAGGCGGGCGTGGTGGTCGGCCAGCTCGGCCATCAGAATGGTCCCTTGAAGACGAAGAAGGCGCCGGCCGCGATCAGCGCGAAGCCCACGGCATGGTTGGGCGTGATCGGCGCCTTCAGCCAGGTCACCGAGAACACCGCGAAGACCACCAGCGTGATGACCTCCTGCATGGCCTTCAACTCGGCCGGCGAATAGACCGCCCGGCCGATCCGGTTGGCCGGCACCGCCAGGCAATATTCGAAGAAGGCGATGCCCCAGCTGATCATCACGATCAGCCACAGCGCCCGGTGCTGCACATTGAGCTGGCCGTACCAGGCGAAGGTCATGAACACATTGGAGGCGATCAGCAGCAGGATGGGCGCAAGCGCAGTCCAGGAAAGCATCGGCCGAGGACCTCCGGGGGCTTAGACGAGGCTGTAACGCGCCCTATAAGCTTGCGCAAAGCGGGGGCAGGCATGCGGCGGTGGGCGGCGAAGGCGTTGGGGCTGGCGGCGGCGCTGATGCTGGCCGCCTGCGGCGGGCCGGCCGCCAAGCCCGCGGGCGAGCTCAACATCTACAACTGGTCCGACTACATCGACCCGGCGCTGATCGACCAGTTCAGCCGCGAGACCGGCGTCAAGGTCCGCTACGACACCTTCGATTCCAACGAGGTGCTGGAGACCAAGGTGCTGCAGGGCGCCACGGGCTACGACCTGGTGGTCCCCTCCAACCACAACCTGCCGCGCTACATCACCGCCGGCGCCGTGCAGCCGCTGGACAAGGCCAGGCTGCCCAACCTGAAGAACCTCGATCCCGCAGTCGTCGCGCGGATGCAGGCCTTCGATCCGGGCCAGAAATACGCCGTCCCCTACATGCAGGGCACCATCGGCATCGGCTACAATGTGGACGCTGTGGCCAAGCGGCTCGGCAAGCCGGTGGACAGCTGGGCGGTGGTGTTCGATCCCGCCAACCTCGCCAAGCTGCAGGACTGCGGCGTCTATTTCCTCGACGCCTCGGAGGACATGTACGCGGTCGCCCTGCATTACCTGGGCAAGGACCCCAACTCGACGACGCCGGCCGACTACGCCCAGGCCACCGACCTGCTGGTGAAGGCCAGGCCCTACGTCCGCAAGTTCCACTCCTCGGCCTATATCGACGCCCTGGCCAACGGCGATATCTGCGTGGCGGTCGGCTATTCCGGCGACGTGCTGCAGGCCAAGGCCCGCGCGGCGGAGGCCAGGAACGGCGTCAAGCTCGCCTACGCCATCCCCAGGGAGGGCAGCCAGGTCTGGTACGACCTGTTCGTCGTGCCCGCCGATGCGCCGCACGCCGCCAATGCGCACCGCTTCCTGGACTTCATGCTGCGGCCCGAGGTGATCGCCAAGGCGTCGAACCACACCCACTACGCCAACGCCAACGGGCCGGCCAAGGCGCTGGTCGACCGCGCCCTCCGCGACGACCCCAACGTCTATCCGCCGCCCGAGGTGGAAAAGCGCCTGTTCGTCACCACCACCAAGGACCAGGCCCTGCTGCGCGAGGTGAACCGCCAGTGGACCCGGGTGCTGACCGGCCAATGAGCGCCCCGCTGGTCCGTTTCGAAGGGGTGACCAGGCGCTTCGGCGCCGAGGCGGCGGTCGACGACGTCAGCCTGGAGATCGCCGAGGGCGAGTTCTTCGCCCTGCTCGGCCCCTCGGGCTGCGGCAAGACCACCCTGATGCGCCTGTTGGCCGGGTTCGAGGCGCCCGACGCCGGCCGCATCCTGCTGGCCGGCGAGGACCTGGCCGGCGTCCCGCCGCACCGCCGGCCGGTGCACATGATGTTCCAGGCCTATGCGCTCTTCCCGCACCTGAGCGTGGCGCGGAACGTCGCCTTCGGATTGAAGGCCCAGGGCCGGGCCAGGGCGGAGATCGACGCCCGGGTCGAGGAGATGCTGGCGCTGGTGAAACTGGAGGGCTTGGGCGGCCGCAAGCCCGACCAGCTCTCCGGCGGCCAGAAGCAGCGGGTGGCGCTGGCCCGCGCCCTGGCGCCGGCGCCCAAGCTCCTGCTGCTCGACGAGCCCATGGCGGCGCTGGACCGCAAGCTGCGCGAAGAGACCCAGCTCGAGCTGAGAACCCTGCAGCGCCAGCTCGGCCTGACCTTCCTGATCGTCACCCACGACCAGGACGAGGCCATGGTCACCGCCGACCGGCTGGCCGTGATGCGGACCGGCAGGATCGTCCAGGTGGGCCCGCCCGCCGAGGTCTATGAGCGGCCGATCGACCGCTTCGTGGCGGGCTTCCTCGGCGAGGTGAACCTGTTCGAAGGCCCCGACGGCTGCACCGGCGTGCGGCCCGAGCGGATGGCCCTCTCCCGCGCCGAACCCAAGGCCGCGGGCCGCCTCCCCGGCAAGGTGGCCGAAGCCGGCTACCTCGGCGACCGCACGGTCTATGTCATCGAGGCCGCCGGGCGGACCCTGCGCGCGGCGCAACCGTCCGGCGGCGACGCGTTCCGCGTGGGCGACGCCGTCTGGGTCAGCTGGCCGGCCACCGCAGTCATGCGGCTCGCGGAATGACCCACGACCCGCTTATCCCCGCGAAGGCGGGGACCCAAGCCGAGCCCGCGGCCAAGCGGAAAGGCCGCTTGGGTTCCCGCCTTCGCGGGAATGAGCGGGGGAAAAACAACCTCGCCGTCCTCGCGCCCTATCTCTGGCTGGCGCTGTTCTTCGCCCTGCCCTTCGCGCTGGTCGCCAAGCTGTCGTTCTCCCACAGCGCGCTGGCCATCCCGCCCTACGCGCCGAGGCTCGACCTCAGCCACGGGCTCACGGGCCTCGCGGACTTCCTGCGCGGCCTCGACCTCGCCACCTACCGCCGCCTCGCCTCCGACCGGCTCTACCTCTTGGCCTACCTGTCGAGCCTGGGGTTCGCGGGCCTCTCGACCGCCATCCTGCTCGTGATCGGCTATCCCATGGCCTACGGCATCGCCCGCTGCCGGCCGCGCCTGCGCCAGGCGCTGGTCCTGGCCGTCATCCTGCCGTTCTGGACCTCGTTCCTGATCCGCATCTACGCCTGGATCGCCGTCCTCAAGCCCGCCGGCCTGCTGAACCAGGCGCTGCACCTCATCGGCCTGCCCAGCGTCACCCTGCTCGACACCAACGCCGGCGTGGTGCTGGGCCTGGTCTACGCCTACCTGCCGTTCATGGTGCTGCCGCTCTATGCGGTGCTGGAGCGGCAGGACGAGAGCCTGATCGAGGCCGCCCAGGATCTCGGCCTCACCCCGCGGCGGGCCTTCTGGCGGGTCACCGTCCCGTTGTCGGCGCCCGGCGTCGCGGCGGGCGTCCTGCTCTCATTCATCCCCATGGTCGGCGAGTTCGTGGTGCCCGACCTGATGGGCGGCTCGCGGACCCTGATGCTGGGGCGGACCATCTGGACCGAGTTCTTCGCCGACCGCGACTGGCCGGCCGCCTCGGCCGTGGCCATGGTCCTGCTGGCCACCCTGGTGGTCCCGCTGGTGCTGGTCCAGCGTCGCCGCGCGGCGCTGCTGCCATGAGGCGCGGCCCCTCGCCCTTCCTGGTCGCCATGGTCGCCGCGGGGCTGGTGTTCCTCTACGCGCCCATCGCCCTGCTGATCCTCTACTCGTTCAACGCCAGCCAGCTGGTCACCGTCTGGGGCGGCACGTCGCTGCGCTGGTACGCCGCCCTGGCCCACGATGAGCAGATGCTGGACGCCGTCTCCGTGAGCCTGCGGGTCGGGCTGATCTCGGCCAGCCTGGCCACCGGGCTCGGCCTGCTGGCCGCCGTCGCCCTGGTGCGCGGCGGGCGCTTCCGCGGCCGCACCGCCTTTTCCGGCATGGTCTACGCGCCGCTGGTCATGCCCGAGGTGATCCTCGGCCTCGCGCTGCTGCTGCTGTTCGTCAGCCTGAAGCTGCCGCGCGGCTTCTGGACAGTGACCGCCGGCCACGCCACCGTCACCCTCTGCTACGCCACCGTGGTGATCCAGGCCCGCCTCGCCGGCTTCGACCGCAGCCTGGAGGAGGCCGCCCAGGACCTGGGCCTCAGCCCCGCCCGCGCCTTCCTGGCGGTCACCCTGCCGAACATCGCCCCGGCCGTCGCCGCCGCCTGGATGCTGGCCTTCACCCTGTCGCTGGACGACCTGGTGATCGCCAGCTTCACCTCAGGGCCCGGCGCCACGACGCTGCCCATGCGGCTCTACAGCCAGGTGCGGCTGGGGGTGAATCCGGAGATCAACGCCGTCTCGACCCTGCTGATCGGCGTGGTGGCGGCGGGCGTGGTGGCGGCGTTCCTGATCCAGCAAGGCAAGACCAAAACCTAACGTTCAAACCGTCATGGCCGGGCTTGTCCCGGCCACCCAGAAGCACCGAGCTCTCAGGATTTGCTCGGCAAGCCCACGTATCTGGATCCCCGGCACAAGGCCGGGGATGACGTTCGAGATGTTCAGAGCGGCGCCACCAGGTCGAACCAGGGCCGCGCCTGCTCCAGCTGGCCGGCCAGCCGGTAGAGCAGCGCCTCCTCGCCCGTCCTGGCCACGAACTGCAGCCCGATCGGCAGGCCGCCGGCGCTCCAGGCCAGCGGCACGGTCATCGCCGGCTGGCCGGAATTGTTGAACGCCTGGGTGTTGGGCATGAACGAGAACAGCCGCTCGGTGATCTGTTTCGGATCCTCGAAGATCCAGCCCACCGGCACCGCGGGACGCCCCAGCGTGGACAGCAGGAAGACATCATAGGTCTCGAACAGCTGGGCGCAGGCCCGGCCGTAGGCGTGCAGCGTCTGCACCGCCCGCACATAGTCCGGCGCGCGGCTCCCCAGGCCCCGGCGGTAGGCGGCCATGGTCAGGCCCTCCACGTCGCCGGCTTCCACCGGCCGCCCCCGCCGCTCCGCCTCGGCCTCCATGTTGGCCGCGACGCTTGACGCCATCACCAGGCCCGCCGCCGCCTGCATCGCCGAATGGTCGCCCGGCAGGGTGGCTTCCTCCACCGAATGGCCGAGGCTTTCGCAGAGCCGGGCGGCGTCGCGCACCGCCGCCGCGCACTCCGGATCCAGCGTCCGCCCCGCGGTCAGCGATCCCGCAAAGACCCCGATGCGCAGCTGGCCGGGATCGCGGCGCACCTCGTCGGCGAAGGGCCGCTCGGGCACGCTGAGGAAATAGGGATCGCCCGGCTGCGGCGCGCAGACCGCGTCCAGCAGGGCGGCGCTGTCGCGCACCGAACGGGTCACCGCATGCTGGATCGAGGCGCCGGCCCAGCCCTCGCCGGCCGGCGAGAACGAGACGCGGCCCCGCGACGGCTTCATGCCGAACAGCCCGCAGCAGGAGGCCGGGATGCGGATCGAGCCGCCGCCGTCGCTGGCGTGGGCCGCCGGCACGATGCCCGCCGCCACCGCCGCCGCCGCGCCGCCGGACGAGCCGCCGGGGGTGCGGGCGATGTCCCAGGGATTGCGCGCCGGCCCCAGCAGCTCCGACTCCGTCACCGGCCACAGCCCGAACTCCGGGGTGTTGGTCTTGCCGAAGATCGAAAGCCCGGCGGCCTTGTAGAGCCGGGTGATGGCGCTGTCGGCAACCGGCGTCGCCTCGGCGAACATCCGCGAGCCATAGGTGGTCGGAACCCCGCCCAGCTGCGCGCCCAGGTCTTTCAGCAGGAACGGCACGCCGGCCAGCGGACCGTCGGCCGCCGGCGGCTCGGTCCGCGCCCGCTCGCTCAGGTCCCGCGTCACCGCGTTGATCTGCGGATTGACCTCGACCATCCGCGCCACGGCCACGTCCAGCAGCTCGCCCGCGCTCACCTCGCGCTTGGCGACCAGCGCCGCCAGGCCCACGGCGTCGTGGCGCCGGTACTCGTCGAACCGCATGGACGCGTCCTCCCCAGGGACTGGTGCCGGATGCAGGACTCGAACCCGCGACCTTCGGTTTACAAAACCGCTGCTCTACCAGCTGAGCTAATCCGGCTGACCGCCGCCGGTTATGGGGCGTTCGCCGCGCGGGTGGCAAGCGCCGCTTGGCCGGCGCGGCGGGCTGTGGTTGTTGCGCCTCGATGCGCATCTTCATCGACGCCGACGCCTGTCCGGTGAAGGACGAGGTCTACAAGGTGGCCGCCCGCTACGGCCTGAAGACCTTGGTGGTGGCCAACGGCTTCATCCGCACGCCCATGTCGCCGGCCATCGAGTTCGTGATGGTGGAGGCGGGCCCCGACATCGCCGACGATTGGATCGCCGATCAGGCGGAGCCCGGCGACATCGTGGTCACCAACGACATCCCGCTGGCCGACCGAGCCCTGAAGAAGGACGCCGCGGCCATCGCCCCGAACGGGCGGGTGTTCACCACCGACAGCATCGGCCAGGCGCTGGCCAGCCGGGCGATCGGCGAGCACATCCGCTCCACCGGCGAGATCACCGGCGGACCCAAGGCCTTCCAGTCCGCCGACCGCTCGCGCTTCCTGCAGGCGCTGGACGAGGCGGTGAACCGCGAGCGGCGCAGGCGGCGTTAAGAGCGACCGCCAGCAAAAGTGGAAGCCACTTTTGCGTCCGGCTGCGCGTCAAATATCAGACCAGCTGGAAGAGCGCCTCGACGGTGGTCTCCATCGCCCGGGCGAGCTTCAGGGCCAGCGTCGTCGAGGGCACGAAGACCCCGTTCTCCACGGTATTGATGGTCTTGCGGGTGACGCCGACCCGCTCGGCCAGCTCCGCCTGGGTCCAGCCGCGCTCGGCGCGGGCCTCGCGCAGGCGGTTCGCAAGCCCCTCAGCCATAGGCCTGCGCGCGGCGCTCCAGCATGCCGAAGCGCAGCAGGGCCGCCGTCACCCCGGCGCTGAGCACCGCATGGATCACCACCCGCGTGCTGAGCGGCTCGAAGAGGTTGATGGCGTAGCAGACGACGGTGGCCGCCATCGCCGCCCAGAAGCCCAGCTCGAGGCCCCGCCGGCGATGCTCGCGGGTGGTCTCGTCGTTGAGGATCTCCCGCACCTTGCGCGAATCCCACCAGCCGCCGCCGGTCGCCAGGAAGGCCAGCAGCACCAGCGCCCAGACCAGGTAGGCGGAGACCTTCACGTGGTTGGCCGCGCTGCCGGCGTTCAGCTCGCTGGGCGCGGTTGCGAAGTAGTTCACCTGCCACAGCAGGAAGAACAGGCCCTGCACGAACATCAGCCGCGTGCGGCGGCGCTGCAGGCGATCGATCTTCTCGGCGGACGGCCGGTCGGGTTGCTCGGGCACGGCGAATCTCCTAGTCACCTATAGGTGACATGTAACCTATAGGTTTCATCACCGTCAAGCTGGCTTGCATCGCCGAATCTCTGCGCTAGCTTGCCGCACCTTTTTGGACCCCCTTCGGAGAACCGCCTGATGCGCCATCTGGGCCTGACGATCGCCGCCGCCGGCATGGCCGCCGCCCTCGCCGGCTGCGGCAAGTCGCCGACCAACACCCAGGCCGGCCCGTCGCAGGCGTCGTCGAGCGCGCAACCCGCCACCTCCGGCGGGACCCAGAGCGCCGAGCCGACGGCGGAGCAGAAGAAGCAGGCGGTCGCCGAATTGCCCGCGCCCTACAACACCGGCGACCTGGACAACGGCGAGGCCAAGTTCGCGGTCTGCAAGTCCTGCCATACGCTGGGCGCCGGCGGCGCGGACATGACCGGGCCGAACCTGCACGGCGTCTTCGGGCGCAAGGTCGCCGGCAAGCCGGGCTTCACCTATTCCGACGCCCTGAAGGCCCAGACCTTCACCTGGGACGCCGCCCAGATGGACAGGTGGCTGACCGATCCGAAGGCCATGGTCACTGGCACGAAGATGACCTTCCCCGGCTTCAAGGACCCCAAGGACCGCATCGACGTCATCGCCTATCTGAAGGCCGAGACCAGCGGCCAATAGAGCGGGCACGCTCCACACGCGCACTTCCAAATTCGACAACCTTGACGCGCATTTCGGGCGGGCGCATGGTCGCGCCGTCGACCCGAGCATCTGAGATCGACGAACCCCTCCGCGTGGTCGCCCCCCCGGCGCCACGCGGACGCGCAGGTCCCCGTTGTCCCCCTTCGGGACCGGCGCCGCATCACACTTGGCCCTCCCCTGGCGGGAGGGCCTTTTGTCTGGGGGTCTATTCGGCGGCGTTGGCGACGCGGGCGGCCTCGGCCTCTTCGAAGGCCTCGATGCGCCGGGCGGTGTGCTGCGGCGACTTCGTGAACCGCGCCAAGAGGTTGTAGAACACCGGCACCACGAACAGCGTCACCAGGGTGGCGAAGATCGCGCCGCAGAAGATGGTCACGCCGATGGTCTTGCGGCTCTCGCCGCCGGCCCCGCCCCAGACGATCAGCGGGATGGCGCCGAACGCCGCCGAGATCGAGGTCATGATGATGGGCCGCAGGCGCAGCGAGGCGCTCTCGATCACCGCCTCGCGGATCGACAGCCCCTGGTCGCGCAGCTGGTTGGCGAACTCGACGATCAGGATGCCGTTCTTGGCCGCGATGCCCACCAGGATGATCAGCCCGATCTGGCTGTAGGTGTTCATGGTCGAGCCGGCGATCAGCAGGCCGAACAGGCCGCCCAGCGCCGCGATCGGCACGGTCAGCATGATCACCGCCGGGTGGATCCAGCTCTCGAACTGCGCGGCCAGCACCAGGAAGACCAGCAGCAGCGCCATGCCGAACGCCAGGCCCACCGAGCCGCCGGCCTCCAGGTAGTCGCGCGCCGTGCCGCCCCATTTGTAGCTGACGCCGGGCATGGCATCGAGCTTGTCCTGGAAGAACTTCACCGCCTCGCCGATCGAGTAGCCGGGGTTGAGCTGCACCGACAGGGTGATGGCCCGCAGGCGGTCGACGCGGTTGCGGCTGGGCGTGTCGCCGCTGACCTTGGTGTTGGTCAGCGAGGTCAGCGGCACCAGGGAGCCGGAGGTCGTGCGCACATAGACCTTGGACAGGTCGCTCTGGTTCATCCGCATCGGCCGGTCGGTCTGCAGGATGACGTCATATTCCTGGCCCGACTTGATGTAGGTGGTCACCCGCTCCGACCCGAACAGCGCCTGCAGGGCGCTGCCCACCGCCTGGGGCGTGACGCCCAGCGACGCCGCCTTCTCGCGGTCGATGTTGACCAGCAGGCGCGGGCTGGTGGGTTCGTACTCGATGCGGGGCCGCGCCATGCCGGGATTGGCCTGGGCCGCGGCCAGCAGCGGCTGGATCTTGGCGTTGATGTCCGGGTACTCGTTGCCCAGCAGGATCACGTCCATGTTGCTGCCGCCGCCACCCCCGCCGCCGCCGCCGCGCTGGATGCTCGGCCGCACCGAGGCGATGACCCGGGCGCCGGTGATCGAGGAGAACTCGCGGTTCAGCTGCGCCGCCAGCTCCTGCGAGCCGATCTTGTGGTTCTTGGGCAGCACGGCGTTGGCGGTGCCGCCATTGTAGGAGACGCCGCCGAACCCGGGGAGGGAGACGGTGTAGCGTTGGACCACGCCCTGCTGCTGCAGTTGCAGCAGCCGCGCCTCGACCCGCTTGGCCGCGGCCAGGGTGTAATCGTAGCCGGCGCCCTCCGGCGCCAGGATGCCGATGTCGACCCGGCCGCGATCCTCGTTGGGCACCAGCTCGCGCGGGATCACCTGGAACAGGCTGAAGGCCGCCAGGGCCAGGGCCAGCACCAGCCCACCGGCCGCGAGGCTCGCCGAGCGGCGGCCGAGCAGGCCGTCCAGCGAGGCGTGGTAGGAGCTGCGCAGCCTGTGCATGCCCTTGTCGACGGTGCGGGCGAGCCAGCCCTCGCCGGCCGCCGGCCTGAGCAGGCGCGAGGCCAGCATCGGCGACAGGCTGAGCGCCAGGATCGCCGAGAAGAACACCGAGGCGGCCACCGCCACCGCCAGCTCGCGGAACAGGCGGCCGATGTAGCCGGGCATGAACATCAGCGGCGCGAACACCGCGATCAGCACGATGGTGGTGGCCACCACCGCGAAGAACACCTGCCGCGCGCCGCGCTGGGCCGCGACGATGGGCGGCTCGCCCTCGTCGATCCGTCGCTGGATGTTCTCCACCACCACGATGGCGTCGTCGACCACCAGGCCGATGGCCAGCACCAGGGCCAGCAGGGTCAGCAGGTTGATCGAGAAGCCCAGCGGCGCCAGCACGATGAAGGTCGACAGGATGCAGATCGGGGCCACGATGGTCGGGATCAGCGCCGCGCGCCAGGTGCCCAGGAACACGAAGTTCACCAGGGCCACGATGGCCAGCGACAGGGACATGGTGATCCACACTTCCTGGATCGCCTGGCGGGTGAACTCCGAGAAGTCGATGGCGACCACCAGCTTGGTGCCCTTGGGCAGGGCCCTGTTGATCTCCTCGACCGCCTTGTAGACCCCCTTGGCGATCTCCAGGTCGTTGGCCTGCGACTGGCGGGTGATGGCGATGCCCACCTGGTCCTGGCCGTTGGAGCGGAACAGGCGGCGGCGCTCGTCCGGCGCCTCTTCCACCCGGGCGATGTCGCCCAGGCGGGTCACGTATTCGTTGGAGTTCGAGGCGCTGGCCACCGGGCCGCGCGCGCCGGCCGCCGCGCCCGCGCCGGACGAGGCGCCGCCGACCACGGCCGAGGAGACCGCCGGCGTCGGGCTGCGCGAGGTCGCCGCCGCGCCGACGGGGGTGATCGGCATCAGCGCGAAGTCCCTGGCGTTGGCGTAGGCCCGCGCCACCCGGATGGTGAAGTCCTTGGCGGGCGCCTCCAGCGAGCCGGCCGGCAGCTCCAGGTTCTGGTTGTTCAGCGCCGCCTCGACGTCGCCCACCGTCACGCCGCGCGCGGCCATGGCGTTGGGGTCGAGCCAGATGCGCATCGAATAGAGCTGCTGGCCGGCCAGGCCCACCGTCGCCACGCCGTCCACCGTCGACAGCCGCTCGACGATGTAGCGGTTGGCGTAGTCCGACAGCTGCATCCGGTTGAGCGTCGACGACACCAGGCTCATGAACAGGATCGGCTGGGCGTCGGCGTTGGCCTTGGCGATCTGCGGCGGATCGGCCTGCAGCGGCAGCTGGCTGGTCACCCGGCTGACCGCGTCGCGCACGTCGTTGGCCGCCTGGTCGAGGTTGCGGTCCAGCGTGAAGGAGATGTTGATCCGCGAATTGCCGTCGCGCGACGACGAGTTCACCCGGTCGACGCCCTGGATGCCGGCCACCTGGCGCTCGATCACCTGGGTGATTCGCTCCTCGACCACCTCGGCCGAGGCGCCGCGGTAGTTGGTCTGGATGGAGACCACCGGCGGATCGACGCTCGGCAGCTCGCGCACCGGCAGCGACAGGAACGAGGCGAGGCCCACCACGCACAGGATGATCGCCGCGACCGCGGCGAACCCCGGCCGGCGGACCGAAAGGTCGGAGAGCATCATGCCGGGGCCTGCGCGCCCGGCGGACGTCCTCTTGCGGGATGGGCGCCAGCGCCCGGCGGGCCCTGGCCCGGTCCGCGCGGCCCGCCCTGGCCGGGCGCGCCCACGACGCGCACGCCCTGGCCGGGCTGCACCTTGTTGAGCCCGTCGGCGACGATGCGGTCGCCCGGCTGCACGCCCTCGAGCAGCTCGACGAAATTGTCCTGCCGCAGGCCGGTGATCACCGGGCGCTGCTCGACGATGGTGCGCGGGCCCACGGCGTGGATCACGAAGACGAAGGCGCTGTCGCCCTGCACCGAGACGGCCGCCTCGGGCGCCGCCATCGCCTGCCGCTGGCCGCGCGAGATGGCCACGCGGATCAGCATGCCGGGCTTCAGCCGGTGGTTGGGATTGGGGAACTCGGCGCGGGCGGTGATGGCGCGGGTGCGCTCATCCACGCGGGTGTCGATGCGCTGGATGACGCCGTGCACCGTCTGGCCGGGATAGGCCTCCACCGCGGCGTCGATCCCCTGCCCTTCATGGATCTGCGTCAGGTACTGCTCGGGCACCTGGAAATCGACGCGGATGCTGGTCAGGTCGTCGAGGGTGACGATCGGCGCGCCGGGATTGACCAGGGCGCCGGGGGCCACGTCGGAGAGGCCCACCACGCCGGCGAAGGGCGCGCGGATCATGCGGTCGGCCTGGCGGGCGCGCGCGGCGGCCACGTCGGCCTTCGCCGCCAGCCAGGCCGCTTGGTACTGGTCCACCGCCGACTTGGAGGCGAAGCCCTTGTCGGACAGGGTCTGCCAGCGCTGGTACTCGCGTTCGGCCTGGTTGAGCCGCGCCTGGGTCTGGGCGAGGCCGGCGTTCTGCTCGGTGTTGCGCAGCTCCACCAGCACGGCGCCCTGCGCCACCTGCTGGCCGTCGGTGAAGCGCACCTTGTCGATCAGCTGGGTGGTGGCGGCCGTCAGAGTCACCGAGCGGCGGCCCTTGGCCACGCCCAGCACCTCGAGATTGTCGCGGAAGATGCGCGGCTGCACCACCGCGGCCGTGACCAGGCCCGGACCGCCGAACCCGCCGCCGCCCCGGCCGCCCGCGCCACCGCCGCCGCCGGG
>JAQGIV010000017.1 GCA_028290945.1 Phenylobacterium sp.
CGCGTGCTGGCCGCCCTGCCCGAGGACTTCGCGCTGGAGTGCGTCATGCGCATGCTGCGCATGGAGCCGGTGCAGCGCGAGATCCTCGACAAGATCGAGGCGACGCTGCGCACCGAGTTCATGTCCAACCTGGCGCGCACCTCCAAGCGCGACAGCCACGAGATGATGGCGGAGATCTTCAACGCCTTCGACCGCCAGACTGAGGCCCGCTTCATCACCGCCCTGGAAGAGCGCAACCGCGAGGCGGCCGAGCGCATCCGCGCCCTGATGTTCGTCTACGAGGACCTCTCCAAGCTCGATCCCGGCGGCATCCAGACCCTGCTGCGCGCGGTCGAGAAGGACCAGCTGGCGCTCGCCCTCAAGGGCGCGTCCGACAGCCTGCGCGAGATGTTCTTCTCCAACATGAGCGAGCGCGCCGCCAAGATCATGCGCGAGGACATGGAGAGCATGGGCCCGGTCCGCCTGCGCGACGTCGACCAGGCGCAGATGGCCATGGTGCAGGTCGCCAAGGACCTCGCCAACAAGGGCGAGATCATGCTGGCCGGGGCCGGCGGCGACGACGAGCTCGTCTACTGATGGCCGGCGAGATGCAGAAATTCAGCTTCGACACGGTGTTCGACGCGGCCGGCGACGTGGCCTTCGCGGCCCCGCGCCCCAAGCGCATGTACACCCCCGACGAGGTCGAGCAGATCCGCCGCGACAGCTACGCCGAGGGCGAGCAGACGGCGCTCAACTCCATCGCCGCCCAGCAGCAGGTGGCGCTGGCCGGCATCGCCCAGGCCTGCCGCCAGGCCCTGCCGAGCCTGGCCGCCGTCGCCCACGATCATCGGGTGGGCTCGGCGAACCTGGCGCTGGCCTGCGCCCGCGGCATCGCCGGCGCCGCCCTCGACCGCTTCCCCGAGGCCCCGCTGCAGGCCGCGCTGGCCAGCCTGGCGCAGGAGATCGAGGCGACGCCCAAGCTCGCCATCACCGCCCAGCCGGACCTCGCCAAGCGGCTGCAGGCCCTGCTGGACGACACCGCCTCCAACCTCGGCTTCGCCGGCGCGATCCAGGTGAAGGCCGACGAGGCCCTGCCGGCCCACGCCTTCACCCTCGACTTCGGCGACGGCCAGGCGGCCTTCGATCCGGAGGCCGCCGCCGCCCGCGTCACCGCGGCCCTGCAGGCGGCGCTGGCCGCCGAGGGCCTGCACGCCGAACCCCTGATCCCTGGCGCTCAACCCGAGCCCGAAGGCTGAAACCATGTCCGAGAGCGAAACCGAACCCGCCGCCGAGCCTGTCGAAGCTCCAGCCGAGACCGCGATGAAGCTGGACGAGTTCTCCCCCGGGGAGGGCGCGCTGGCGGACTCCGTCGCCGAGGACAAGACCGCCGGCGACCTGGCCCCGGTGTTCGAGGTGCCGGTCAACATCTCCGCGGTGCTGGGGCGCGCCAGCGTCTCGGTGGCGCAGTTGCTGCAGCTCAGCCAGGGCAGCGTCCTCGAGCTCGACCGCAAGGTCGGCGAGGCCATCGACATCTACGTGAACAACCGCCTGGTGGCGCGCGGCGAGGTCGTCATCGTCGACGAGCGCCTGGGCGTGACCATGACGGAAATCATCAAGGACGGCGACTCGGCCGCCTAAGGCGCCGGATCGATTGAGGAGACTTGCCCATGCGGCTTCTGGTCGTCGGACAATTGAACGGGCAGCTCGCCTCGGCCGTGAAGATGGCCATGAGCGCGGGCGCCAAGGTGAGCCATGTGGAGACCATCGCGGCCGCCACCCACGCCCTGCGCGCGGGCCAGGGGGCCGACCTGCTGATGGTCGACTACACCCTCGACATCGCCGCCCTGATCGCCGCCAACGAGGCCGAGCGCATCCGCTGCCCGGTGGTGGCCTGCGGCGTCGGCGCCGACCCGCAGCGGGCGGCCGACGCCATCCGGGCCGGGGCCAAGGAATTCATTCCCCTGCCGCCGGAGGCCGAGCTGATCGCGGCCATCCTGGCCGCCGTCGCCGACGACAACCGCCCGATGGTGGTGCGCGACCCGGCCATGCAGGCGGTGATGAGCCTGGCCGACCAGGTGGCCCCCTCCGACGCCTCGATCCTGATCACCGGCGAGAGCGGCGTCGGCAAGGAGGTGGTCGCCCGCTACGTCCACCAGAAGTCGCGCCGCGCCGGCAAGTCGTTCATCTCGGTCAACTGCGCCGCGATCCCGGAGAACCTGCTGGAGAGCGAGCTGTTCGGCCACGAGAAGGGCGCCTTCACCGGCGCCGTGGCCCGCCGCATCGGCAAGTTCGAGGAGGCCAACGGCGGCACCCTGCTGCTGGACGAGATCTCCGAGATGGACGCGCGGCTTCAGGCGAAGCTGTTGCGTGCGCTGCAGGAACGCGAGATCGACCGGGTGGGCGGCTCCAAGCCCGTGCGGGTCGACATCCGCATCCTGGCCACCTCCAACCGCGACCTGGCCCAGGCGGTGCGCGACGGGACCTTCCGCGAGGACCTGCTCTACCGGCTGAACGTCGTCAACCTGCGCGTGCCGCCGCTGCGCGAGCGGCCGGCCGACATCGTCGCCCTGGCCGAGTTCTTCGTGAAGAAGTACGCCGCCGCCAACGGCGTGGCCGAGCGTCCGCTGTCCGTGGTCGCCAAGCAGCGGCTGGCCATGCACCGCTGGACCGGCAACGTCCGCGAGCTGGAGAACGCCATGCATCGCGCGGTGCTCTTGGCGATCGGCCCGGAGATCGACGACGCCGCCATCCGCCTGCCGGACGGCCAGCCGCTGTCGGCCCTGGACCCGCACACCCGCGCCGCCCAGGCCGCCTCGCTGGCCGCCGAGACCGCCACCCGCGGCTATGTCGGCCAGACGGTGGCGGAGATGGAGCAGCAGCTGATCCTCGACACCCTCAGCCACTGCCTCGGCAACCGGACGCACGCCGCCAACATCCTCGGCATCTCGATCCGGACGCTGCGCAACAAGCTGAAGGAATACGCCGACCTGGGCGTCGCGGTGCCGCCGCCGCAAAGCGCGATGAACGCGGCATGACGCTTCCCTTCCCATTCATGGGAAGGGGGGACCATCCGCCGAAGAGCGGATGGTGGGAAGGGCGAGCCGGCGCACGGCGCCCAGTCCTCGCCCCCTCCACCACCCGCTCTGACGGCGGGCGGTCCCCCTCCCCCGCTTCGCAGGGGAGGTAGGAATGGCTGACCTCTCCGCCATGCTCGCCGAACGCCCCTCCCCGCGGGAGGTGTGGAGCTGGGTGGCGCGTGGCGAGGTGGCGCTGGCGCTGGGCATCCTGGCCATCATCGTCCTGCTGATCCTGCCGGTGCCCGCGTTCATGCTGGACGCGCTGCTGGCCATGTCGATCACCTCGGCTGTGCTGATCCTGATGACCTCGCTGCTGATCAGGAAGCCGCTGGAGTTCACCGCCTTCCCCTCGGTGCTGCTGGTCACCACCCTCTATCGGCTGGGCCTCAACATCGCCTCGACGCGGCTGATCCTCGGCCACGGGCACGAAGGGGTGCACGGCGCCGGCCACATCATCGAGGCCTTCGGCAAGCTGATGATGAGCGGCAGCTTCGTCATCGGCATCATCATCTTCGCCATCCTGGTGGTGGTGAACTTCGTGGTCATCACCAAGGGTTCGGGACGCATCGCCGAGGTGGCCGCCCGCTTCACCCTGGACTCCATGCCGGGCAAGCAGATGGCCATCGACGCCGACCTGTCGGCCGGCCTGATCGACTCGGAGGAAGCCAAGAAGCGCCGCAAGGAGCTGGAGCAGGAATCCACCTTCTTCGGGGCCATGGACGGCGCCTCGAAGTTCGTGCGCGGCGACGCCATCGCCGGCCTGGTCATCGTCGCCATCAATGTGATCGGCGGCATCCTGATCGGGGTGATCCAGCACCACGTGCCGATCGGCCAGGCCTTCTCGACCTACACCATCATGACCATCGGCGACGGCCTGGTCAGCCAGATCCCGGCGCTGATCATCTCCATCGCCGCCGGCCTGCTGGTCTCCAAGTCCGGCGTCGAGGGCTCGGCCGACAAGGCGCTGGTCGCCCAGCTGGCCATGAACCCCATCAGCCTGGGCATGGTGGCGGCCGCGGCCGGAGTGATCGCCTTCATCCCCGGCATGCCGATCCTGCCGTTCGCGATCATCTCGATGGCCGCCGGCACGCTGGCCTGGCGACGATCCCAGAAGACCCTGGAGATGCCGGTGGTGCAGATCGCCGCCGACGCCCCGGCGGAAGAGGAGCCGATCGCCCAGACGCTGGCCATCGACGAGATCAAGATCGAGCTGGGCTACGGCCTGCTGGGCCTGATCAACGACCTGGAGGGCCGCCGGCTCACCGACCAGATCAAGGCGCTGCGCCGCACGCTCGCCGCCGACTTCGGCTTCGTGATGCCCAGCGTGCGCATCCTCGACAACATGCGCCTGGCCTCCCAGGGCTACTGCATCCGCATCAAGGAGATGGAGGCCGGCGCCGGCGAGGTGCGGCTGGGCGCGCTGATGGCCATGGACCCGCGTGGCGGCCAGGTGGAGCTGCCCGGCGAGCACCTGCGCGAGCCCGCCTTCGGCCTGCCCGCCACCTGGATCGACGAGAGCCTGCGCGAGGAGGCCACCTTCCACGGCTACACCATCGTCGATCCGGCCACGGTGCTGACCACCCACCTGACCGAGATCCTCAAGGAGAACATGCCGGACCTGCTCTCCTACGCCGAGGTGCAGAAGCTCTTGAAGGAGCTGCCGCCCGAGCAGAAGAAGCTGGTCGACGACCTGATCCCGGCCATCGTCTCGGTGACCACCGTGCAGCGCGTGCTGCAGGCCCTGCTGCGCGAGCGGGTGTCGATCCGCGACCTGCCGGCCATCCTGGAGGGCATCGGCGAGGCCGCGCCACACACCACCTCGATCACCAACCTGGTGGAGCAGGTCCGCGGCCGGCTGGCCCGCCAGCTCTGCTTCGCCCACCGCGGCGAGGACGGCGCCCTGCCGATCATCACCCTGAACCCCGAGTGGGAGCAGGCCTTCGCCGAGGCCCTGGTGGGCCAGGGCGAGGACAAGCAGCTGGCGCTGGCGCCCTCGCGCCTGCAGGACTTCATCCGCGCGGTCCGCGAGACCTTCGAGCGCGCGGCGCTGGCCGGCGAGACGCCGGTCCTGCTGACCAGCCCCGGCATCCGGCCCTACGTCCGCTCGATCGTCGAGCGCTTCCGCGGCCAGACCCCGGTGATGAGCCAGAACGAGATCCACCCCCGCGCCCGGCTGAAGACCGTGGGGGCGATCTAACCCGCGGCGCCTGCGCCGTTGCCGGGCAGGCCCGCGGCTGATAGCGGTTCGGCGGGGACTTCAGCCCCCGACAGTGTTGGGATTCGGATGGCGCGAGCTTTCAACAGACCCGAGGGCAGCGGCTGGGCGCTGCTGTGGGACCTGCTCACCTTCGAGAAGCTGATGACCAACGCGGTCATCCATCTCGTCTACTGGGCGGGGTTGGCGGTCATCCTGCTGGTCGGGTTCGGCAGCCTGGGGGCGGCCATCGGCGTCGCCATCCGCGATCCCCTGCCCTGGGGCATCCTGCTGGCCATCCCGGTGCTGATCGCGGGCCTGCTGGTCACCGCCATCCTGGTCCTGCTGTGGCGCTCGTTCTGCGAGTTCTACGTGACCATCTTCAAGATCAGCGAGGACCTGACGGTGCTGCGCCAGGACCTGGAAGCCGAGCGCGCCAAGCAGGGCCGCTAGCCTCTAGACGCTCGAGGTCACCTGGACGCTCTTCTGAGGCCGAGCTCGTCCAGGGCGGCGGTCTCGCGCTTGGCCTCGACCTTGCGCTCCAAGAGGCGGGCCTGCTCGGCCACGTGCTCGTACTTCTTCTGCGCCTCGAAGGCCTCGGCCAGCGCATCGCGGGCGCCCTGCTCCTCGACCTCGATCTCGACAATGGCGGCGCGGATCTCGGCCTTGCGGGCGCGCAGCGCCTCCATGAAGGCGGCGCGGTAGAGCCCGGCCATCGGATCGGCGTCGGCGCGCGACATCTCGGCGATGCCCTCGGCCTCCAGCATGGCGAGCTTCATCTCGGCGGCGGCCTTGCGGTCGCGCACCTCGGCCAGCCGCTTCTGCAGGGTCTCGACCTCATAGGTGGCCAGCTTGATCAGGCTCTCGGACCAGCTCATCCTTCTTCGCTCCCGGCGGAGCTACGAAGGACAGGTCCTGCGAAGCCTTGGCGAAGCAGGATCATTGGGCGGCGCCGCTCATCAGGATGTCGGAGAGCAGGGCGAACGAGCCCTCCAGCGTCATGGCGTCGTCCTTGTCCTGGCGCAGGAAGTCCTCCAGCGCCGGGTTCAAGAGGATGGCCCGGTCGATCTGCGGGTCGGAGCCTGTGCGATAGGCGCCGATGCGGATCAGCTCCTCCATGTTCGAATAGGCCGACAGCGCCTGGCGGGCCTGGGTGACCAGGTCGCGCTCATGCGGGTGCTGGCAGCCGGGCATGGTCCGGCTGATCGACTTCAGCACATTGATCGCCGGGAAGCGGCCGCGCTCGGCGATGGCCCGCTCCATGACGATGTGGCCGTCCAGGATGCCGCGCACGGCGTCGGCGATCGGCTCGTTGTGGTCGTCGCCGTCCACCAGCACGGTGAACAGGCCGGTGATCGGGCCGGCCGTGGTGCCGTCCGGGCGGACCGGCCCGGGGCCGGCGCGCTCCAGCAGCTTCGGCAGCTCGGTGAACACGGTGGGCGTATAGCCCTTGGTGGTCGGCGGCTCGCCGGCGGCCAGGCCGATCTCGCGCTGGGCCATGGCGAAGCGCGTGACGCTGTCCATCAGGCACAGGACTTCCATGTCCTGGTCGCGCAGGAACTCGGCGACGGCCAGCGTCATGTAGGCGGCCTGGCGGCGCTTCAGGGCCGGCTCGTCGGAGGTGGCGACCACCACGATGGCGCGCTTCAGGCCTTCCTCGCCCAGGGTCTCCTCGATGAACTCGCGGACCTCCCGGCCCCGTTCGCCGATCAGGCCCACCACCACGGCGTCGCACTCGGCGTTCTTGGCCAGCATGGAGAGCAGCACCGACTTGCCGACGCCGGAGCCGGCGAACACGCCCAGCCGCTGGCCGCGGCAGCAGGTGGCGAAGACGTTCATGGCCCGCACGCCGAGGTCCAGGCGCGCGCCCACCCGGTCCCGCGCATGGGCCGGCGGCGGGGCGGCGCGCAGGGCGTAGGGCACGATCCCCTGCGGCAGCGGGCCCTTGCCGTCGATGGGCTCGCCGAAGGCGTCGATGATGCGGCCGAGCCAGGCCTTGGACGGCCGGACGGCGGAGCCCTGCGGCTCGATGCGGATGGCGGCGCCGGGCGCCACGCCCTCGACCGGGCCGAAGGGCATCAGCAGGGCGCGGGTCTCGCGGAAGCCCACTACCTCGGCCGGCAGCGGGGCTGCGCCGTAGCGCTCGATCTCGGCGCGGGCGCCCACGGCCAGCCGGCTCAAGCCGCCGCGGGCCTCGATCAGCAGGCCCTGCACGGCGGCGACCCGCCCCGATACCGTCAATGGATCCAGCCGCTCGACCGCGGCCACCAGACTCTGCACGAACGCCCCTCGAATTGCGCCGTTAAGAATCGGGCGCTCCGCCTTAAGGGGTGGTGAAGATCGGGGGCCTGCGGGGCGCCTTGCCGAGGGGTGGCCCCGGCCACCTGTTTCTCGGCGCCCGTCCAATCACAAAAGATTCAACGCGTCTTGGAGTCACTCCCCCGCTGTGGCGGCTTGAACGCGATTCCGCATCAGATTAACGATTCGCTGGAGACGGACATCACTCATTAACCAGTCTTAAATTAACTCGGTGGCAAGTTATCGCTGAGGATCGGGGCGGATTCAAAGAATTCGCAGGCGAGTGCGGGAATAGGGTAGGAGAGCCTAATGCGCGTTCTGTTGATTGAAGACGACAGCGCCACCGCGCAAAGCATCGAGCTGATGCTGAAGTCCGATGGTTTCAACGTCTATACCACCGACCTCGGTGAGGAAGGCGTCGACCTCGGCAAGATCTACGACTACGACCTGATCCTGCTCGATCTGAACCTGCCCGACATGAGCGGCATGGATGTGCTGCGCACCCTGCGGGTCGGCAAGATCAACACCCCGATCATGATCCTGTCCGGCACCTCCGAGATCGAGACGAAGGTGAAGACCTTCTCCGGCGGCGCCGACGACTACATGACCAAGCCGTTCCACAAGGACGAGCTGGTCGCCCGCATCCACGCCGTGGTCCGCCGCTCCAAGG
>JAQGIV010000050.1 GCA_028290945.1 Phenylobacterium sp.
CGCAAGGCCCACGTCAAGGCCGCCGTCGAATGCCTGATCTGGACCGAGGCCGAGAGCCCCGAGGCCTACGAGACCTTCAACCTCGACCTCGAAGAGCTCCTCACCATCGAGACCCAGGACGCCGAGACCTTCGAGGGCGAACCCGTGGGCGCCCAGATCGAACGGATCTGCCGGGTGCTTGGCATTCCCAGCCCCGCTCATCCCCGCGCAGGCGGGGACCCAAGCGGGGGTTCAGTCTCGCCATCGGCGGATGGATCGGGCTCGGCTTGGATCCCCGCCTGCGCGGGGACGAGCGGTGGGGAGGGGGCCGATCTGCGGAAGGACGACGAAGACCCGCTGCTCTCCGACGACTATTGGCGCTCCTCGGCCTGAACCCCCATCCTCTCAACCGTCATGGCCGGGCTTGTCCCGGCCACCCATGATCGCAGGCGCTCAGCCAGCTAGGCGCGAACCGTTCCGCCGCTCTCCTACGCTCATCGGTGTTCATGGATCCCCGGGACAAGCCCGGGGATGACGCTTCCTATGGGAAGGGCTCCGCCCGTTCGTGCCCGTTCGTGTTTTTCGTGGCTCAAATAACCACCCCCGCGGCCGCCCCGAATCCGGCCCCGAAAACGTGCAGAATCAGCGCGAAACCCTATATAGAGGGCTGACCTTCCCGTGGGCCCTTTGCGCGCGCGTGCGCGACCTCCGACCAGGCCCCACCGCCCCAGCTGGACGAAGCATGAGCGAAGACAACGAAGCTAACGGCCCCGAGTCCGAAGATCTGCCCCCCGCCCTGGACGCCAATGGCCTGGATGCGGACGGTCTCGACGCCAACGGCCAGGGCGACTACGGCGCGGACTCCATCAAGGTCCTCAAGGGCCTCGACGCCGTGCGCAAGCGGCCGGGCATGTACATCGGCGACACCGACGACGGCTCGGGCCTGCACCACATGGTCTATGAGGTGGTGGACAACGCCATCGACGAGGCGCTGGCCGGCTACGCCACCCGCGTCGAGGTGATCCTCAACCCCGACGGCTCCTGCACGGTCACCGACGACGGCCGCGGCATCCCCACCGACATCCACGAGGGCGAGGGCGTCTCGGCGGCCGAGGTCATCATGACCCAGCTGCACGCCGGCGGGAAATTCGACCAGAACAGCTACAAGGTCTCCGGCGGCCTGCACGGCGTCGGCGTGTCGGTGGTCAACGCGCTCTCCGACTGGCTGAAGCTGAAGATCCACCGCGGCGGCATGGCCCATGAGATGACCTTCAAGCGCGGCGACCCCGTCTCGCCGCTGGTGATCATCGGCAAGTCGCCCTTGCGCGAAAACGGCGAGTTCCTGACCGGCACGGAGGTCACCTTCCTGCCGTCGCTGGAGACCTTCGCCTTCATCGATTTCGACCGCAAGACGCTGGAGCACCGGCTGCGGGAGCTCGCCTTCCTGAACTCCGGCGTGACCATCTGGCTGAAGGACAATCGCGAGGCCGAGCCGTTCGTCGAGGTCATGCACTACGAGGGCGGCATCGAGGCCTTCGTGCGCCACCTGGACAGCGCCAAGACCGCGCTGATCAAGGCCCCGATCATCATCCGCGGCAAGCGCGAGAACGTCGAGATCGACCTCGCGCTCTGGTGGAACGACAGCTACCACGAGAACGTCCTGTGCTTCACCAACAACATCCCCCAGCGGGACTGCGGCACCCACCTGGCGGCCTTCCGCTCGGCGCTGACGCGGATCATCACCGGCTATGCCGAGAGCAGCGGCGCGGCGCGGCGTGAGAAGGTCTCGGTCAGCGGCGACGACGCCCGCGAGGGCCTGACCTGCGTGCTGTCGGTGAAGATCCCCGACCCGAAGTTCTCCTCCCAGACCAAGGACAAGCTGGTCTCCTCCGAGGTCCGCCCGGCGGTGGAAGGCCTGGTCTCCGACGGCATCGGTTCCTGGTTCGAGGAGCATCCCAACGAGGCCCGCCTGATCGTCCAGAAGATCGCCGAGGCCGCCGCCGCCCGCGAGGCCGCCCGCAAGGCGCGCGAGCTGACGCGGCGCAAGTCGGCGCTCGACATCTCCTCCCTGCCCGGCAAGCTCGCCGACTGCGCGGAGAAGGACCCGGCCAAGTCGGAGATCTTCATCGTCGAGGGCGACAGCGCCGGCGGCTCGGCCAAGCAGGCCCGCAACCGCGACAACCAGGCGATCCTTCCGCTGCGCGGCAAGATCCTCAACGTCGAGCGCGCCCGCTTCGACAAGATGCTGGCCTCGGAGCAGATCGGCACCCTGATCACCGCGCTCGGCGCCGGCATCGGCGTCGAGGACTTCGACATCGAGAAGATCCGCTACCACCGGATCATCCTGATGACGGACGCTGACGTGGACGGCGCCCACATCCGCACCCTGCTGCTGACCTTCTTCTACCGGCAGATGCGCGAGGTGATCGACCGCGGCTACCTCTATATCGCCCAGCCGCCGCTCTATAAGGCGTCCAAGGGCAAGTCGATCCGCTACCTGAAGGACGACGCCGAGCTGGAGATCTACCTGATCGACGAGGGCGTCGACGGGGCCACGCTGGACCTCTCCAGCGGCGAGCGGCTGGCCGGCAAGGACCTGCTGGCCATGGTCACCACGGCCCGCGGTGCGAAAGCCAATGTCGAACGGCTGGCCACCCGCGCGCCGGCCTTCGCGGTGGAGCAGGCGGCCTTGGCCGGCCTGCTGGCCGAGGGCGGCGATCCGGCCGACGCGGCCCGCCGGCTCGACCTCTACGCCGAGGAAGGCGACGGGGCCTGGGAAGGCGCTGCGGCGCAGGGCGGCGGCTATGTGTTCAGCCGGGTGAAGCGCGGGGTCTCCGAGCGCATCGTGCTCGACGAGATGCTGCTGCACGCCGCCGATGCGCGACGCCTGGCCGAACGCTCCAAGGAGCTGGCGACCATCTTCGAGGCGCCGGCGGTGTTCACCCGCAAGGACCGCACCACCACCGTCCGCGGCCCCATCGACCTGGTCAATGCGGTGATGGACAACGGTCGCCGGGGCCTGGCCATCCAGCGCTACAAGGGCCTCGGCGAAATGAACGCCGACCAGCTCTGGGAGACCACCCTGGATTCCAACGCCCGCACCCTGCTGCAGGTGAAGGTCGACCACGCCGAGGACGCCGGCGACATGTTCGCCCGGCTGATGGGCGACCTGGTGGAACCGCGCCGCGAGTTCATCCAGGAGAACGCCCTCGACGCCGAGGTCGACGTCTAGGGCCCGAACCCGCCCACCACCTCCAGCACGGCCTCGCCGTAGCGGGCGAGCTTCGACTCGCCGACCCCGTTGAGGCGCACCAGGGCCGCGCGGCTGCCGGGCCTGGCCGAGGCGATCTCGGCCAAGGTGCGGTCGTGGAAGATCACGTAGGGCGGCACGTGCTGCGTCTTGGCCTCGGCGCCGCGCCAGGCGCGCAGCGCCTCGAACAGCGGCTGGTCGTGCGGCGGCAGCGCCGCGCTGGTCTCGCCGCGCCGCTTGCGCCGCGGCGCCGGTTCCGCGCCCTCGGCCTGCTTGCGCATCAGCACGCGGCGCTGGCCGCGGAACACCGCCCGCGCCGCCTCGCCATCGCCGATGCCCACCAGCGGGCGGCCGTCGTTGGGGTCCTCGCGCAGCAGGCCCTCGAACAGCAGCTGCTCGGTGAGGTCGCGCCATTGGGCGAGCGACAGCTCGGAGCCGATGCCCCAGGTCGACAGCGACGCCTCCTGCTCGCTGACGTCCTTGGTCTTGCCCAGCAGGTGGTCGATCAGCCGGCCGCGCCCGTAGCGCCCGGCCAGCCGGTGCGCCGCCGACAGCGCCTTCTGGGCCGCCTCGGTGGCGTCGGTGGTCTCCGCCACGCCGGTGCACAGGTCGCACTGTCCGCAGGCCTCGACGCCCTCCTCGCCGAAGTAGCGGCGCACCGCCGCCGCGCGGCAGCCGGCGCCGTCCAGCAGGGCGTAGAGCTGGCGCACCTTGCGCACCTGCACCTGCTTGACGCCGTCCTCCATCTCCCGCTCGCCGATCCGGCGCAGCGCCCAGGTCATGTCGGCGGCGCCATAGAGGGTGATGCCCTCGGCCGGATCGCCATCGCGGCCCGCCCGGCCGATCTCCTGCCAGTAGGCCTCGATGGAGCTCGGCGGATCGGCGTGGATCACGAAGCGGACGTCCGGCTTGTCGACCCCCATGCCGAAGGCGATGGTCGCCACCATCACCGCCGCGTCGGCCTCCAGGAACTCCTCCAGCCGCGTCTCGCGCAGCCGCCGGTCGAGGCCGGCGTGGTAGGCCAGCGCCGGCACGCCCGCGGCGCGCAGCGCCTCGGCCAGCTTCTCGGTGCCGTCGCGGCTGCCGGAATAGACCACGCCCGATCGCCCGGGCCGGGCGGTGACCAGGTCGATCACCCGCTTCTCCTTGGGCCCGCGCTTGCGCTCCGCCGACAGGATCAGCTCCGGTCGGGCGAAGCTGGCGACGAACTCGGCCGAGTCGGCCAGGCGCAGCTCGGCGCGGATGTCGTCGCGGGTGCGGGCGTCGGCGGTGGCGGTGACCGCCAGCCGCGGCACGTGGGGGAACAGCTCGGCCAGCCGGCCCAGCATGCGGTATTCCGGGCGGAAGTCATGGCCCCACTGGCTGACGCAGTGGGCTTCGTCGACGGCGACGATCGACAGCTTCAGCTGGCCCAGCCGATTGAGCATCGACGGCTGCATCAGGCCCTCGGGCGACAGATACAGCAGGTCCAGCGACCCCTCGTCGATCCGCCGCCAGATCGACTGGCGCTCGTCGGGGGTGGTGTTGGAGTCCAGCCGCTCGGCGGCGACGCCGGCCTGCTGCAGGCCGGCCACCTGGTCGGACATCAGGGCGATCAGCGGCGACACCACCAGGCCCAGGCCCGGGCGCAGCATGGCGGGGATCTGGTAGCACAGGCT
>JAQGIV010000079.1 GCA_028290945.1 Phenylobacterium sp.
GCGAGGATGACTGGCGCTGGCACATGTACGACACCGTCAAGGGGTCGGACTGGCTGGGCGACCAGGACGCGATCGAATACCTGTGCCGCAACGCGCCGGCCGCAGTCTACGAGCTGGAGCACTGGGGCGTGCCGTTCTCGCGCACCGAGGAAGGCAAGATCTACCAGCGGGCCTTCGGCGGCATGACCCGCAACTACGGCGAGGCGCCGATCCAGCGCACCTGCGCGGCGGCCGACCGCACCGGCCACGCCATGTTGCACACCATGTACGGACAAAGCCTGGCCCACCAGACCGAGTTCTTCATCGAGTATTTCGCCCTCGACCTGATCATGGACGAGGGCGTCTGCCGCGGCGTCACCGCCTGGAAGCTCGACGACGGCACCCTGCACAGGTTCCAGGCGCAACTGGTGATCCTGGCGACCGGCGGCTACGGCCGGGCCTATTTCTCCTGCACCAGCGCCCACACCTGCACCGGCGACGGCAACGCCATGGTGCTGCGCGCCGGCCTGCCGCTGCAGGACATGGAGTTCGTGCAGTTCCACCCGACCGGCATCTACGGCGCCGGCTGCCTGATCACCGAGGGCGCGCGCGGTGAAGGCGGTTACCTGACCAACTCCGAGGGCGAGCGGTTCATGGAGCGCTATGCGCCGACCGTGAAGGACCTCGCGCCGCGCGACATGGTCAGCCGCGCCATGACCATCGAGATCCGCGAGGGCCGCGGGGTGGGGCCGAAGAAGGACCACATCAACCTGCACCTCGACCACCTGGACCCGAAGATTCTCGCCGAGCGCCTGCCGGGCATCTCCGAGAGCGCCAGGATCTTCGCCGGCGTGGACGTCACCAAGGAGCCGATCCCGGTGCTGCCGACGGTGCACTACAACATGGGCGGCATCCCCACGAACTTCTATTCCGAGGTGGTCACCAAGGCCGGCAAGGACCCGGACCAGGTGGTGCCGGGCCTGATGGCGGTGGGCGAGGCGGCCTGCGTTTCGGTGCATGGCGCCAACCGGCTGGGGTCCAACAGCCTGATCGACCTGGTGGTGTTCGGACGATCCGCGGCCTTGCGGGCGGCGGAGACCATCAAGGCCGGCGACAAGCAGCCGGAGCTGAAGCCCGGCATGACCGACGGCCACCTGGCCCGCTTCGACCGGCTGCGCAACGCCGACGGCAAGACCACGACCGCCGCGCTGCGGCTGGAGATGCAGATGTCGATGCAGGAGGACGCGGCGGTGTTCCGCACCGGCCAGAGCCTGAAGTCGGGCGTCAAGCGGCTGGCCGCCGTGCACGCCAAGCGCAAGGACCTGCGGGTCACCGACCGGGGCCTGGTGTGGAACACCGACCTCATGGAGACCCTGGAGTTCGACAACCTGTTCGGCCAGGCGGCGGTGACGGTTGGCGGCGCGGTGAACCGCACCGAGAGCCGCGGGGCCCACGCCCGCGAGGACTACCCCAACCGCGACGACAAGACCTGGATGAAGCACACCCTGACCTGGTTCGACGACGCCACCGGCAAGGTGAAGATCGACTTCCGGCCGGTGCACGCCTTCACCATGACCGACGACATCGCCTACATCCCGCCGAAGGCGCGGGTGTACTGAGATGAGCGCGGCCGCCGCCCCGGAGATCACCTGGTTCCACTCCTTCAGCCTGCCCGACGGGGCGGAGCTGGCGGGGCAGAAGCCGGCCGAGATCCTGCGGCAGGAGGCCGAGGTCATCTTCCGCCACGGGGTGGCGGGCAAGAGCGTGCTCGATATCGGCGCCTGGGACGGCTTCTTCTCGTTCGAAGCGGAGAAGCGCAGCGCGCGCCGCGTGCTGGCCACCGACCACTTCTGCTGGTCGGGACCGGGCTGGGGCACCAAGGCGGGCTTCGACTATGTGCACGGCCAGCTGGGCTCGCGGGTCGAGACCCTGGACATCGACGTGCCGCAGATCAGCCCGCAGACGGTGGGCGGCGTGTTCGACGTCGTGCTGTTCCTGGGCGTGCTCTACCACGTCAAGGACCCGCTGAAGTGCCTGGAGCAGGTGGCCTCGGTGACCGGCGAGATGATGGTGGTGGAGACCGAGACGGCGCTGGACGTCCTGCCGTGGCCGGTGATGCGCTACTACGAGGGGACCGAGCTCAACAACGATCCGACCAACTTCTGGGCCCCCAACCGGCGGGCGCTGGAGGCCATGTTCCGCGACATCGGCTTCAAGCGGTTCGAGATCGTCACCCATCCCTGCCTGAAGGCCAACTGGAAGCGCACGCGGGTGGTGATGCATGCCTGGCGCTGAGGCTCGCACCGCCGAGCGCGACACCGACGCCGACTGGCGCGCGATCGGCGCGGCCGATCCGTTCTGGGGCGTGCTGAGCCACGAGGAATACCGCGCCGGCAACCTGACGCCCGAGACCCTGGAGGCCTTCTACGAGTCCGGCCGGGCCGACATCGCCCAGATCGTGCGGCGCCTGAAGGCGGCGACCGGCAAGCAGCCCTCCGGCCGGGCGCTGGACTTCGGCTGCGGCGTCGGGCGGCTGACCGAGGCCATGTGCGCCCACGCCGGCGAGGTCACCGGCTACGACATCTCGCCGGGCATGCTGGCCGAGGCGCGCCGGCGCGGCGGCCGGGCCGCCTATGTGGAGGCCCTGCCGGACGGCCCGTTCGACTGGATCAATTCGCGGATCGTGCTGCAGCACATCCCGCCGGCCCGCGGCTACGGCCTGCTGGAGGCGCTGATGGCGCGCCTCGCGCCCGGCGGCGCGATCAGCCTGCACCTCACCGTCTGGCGCGCGCCGCATCGCCGCGAGCGGCCGGACCGCGGCCTGAAATGGCTGGCCTCGCCGCTGCTGAAGCGGCTGCGCCAGCTGCGGCTCGGGACCGGCGTCATCCGCATGTACGACTACGATCTCGGCGCGGTCGTGGAGATCCTGAACCGCCACCAGATCGCCCCGCTCAGCCTGTGGCCGGAAGACCACGACGGCCACCTGGGCGTGACCGTCTTCGGCCGCCGGGCCGCGACGTGAGCCCGACCCTTCCCATTCCGCTTGAGGACGCTCCCCCATGGTGCAGCTGACCCTTCCGAAGAACTCCAAGGTCACCGCGGGCCGCCACCACCCGGCGCCCGAGGGCGCGCAGCGGGTGAAGACCTTCCGCGTCTACCGCTACGATCCGGAGAACCCCGACAACCCGCGGTGGGACACCTACGACGTGGACGTCGACGCCTGCGGGCCGATGGTGCTGGACGTGCTGATCCACATCAAGAACACCGTGGACGCGACCCTGGCCTTCCGCCGCTCGTGCCGCGAGGGGGTCTGCGGGTCCTGCGCCATGAACATCGGCGGCCGCAACACCCTGGCCTGCACCCACGGCTGGGAGGAGGTCCCCGGCAAGGAGTGCCAGATCAGCCCCCTGCCGCACATGCCGGTGATCAAGGACCTGGTGCCGGACATGACCCTGTTCTACGCCCAGTACGCCTCCATCGAGCCGTGGCTGCACACCAAGAGCCCGGAGCCGGAGAAGGAGTGGCTGCAGTCGCCGGAGGACCGCGAGAAGCTGGACGGCCTCTACGAGTGCATCCTGTGCGCCTGCTGCACGACCTCCTGCCCCAGCTACTGGTGGAACGGCGAGAAGTACCTGGGCCCGGCGACCCTGCTGCAGTCCTACCGCTGGCTATCGGATTCCCGCGACGAGGCGACCGGTGAGCGGCTGGATGCGCTGGAGGATCCGTTCAAGCTCTACCGCTGCCACACCATCATGAACTGCGCCCAGGTCTGCCCCAAGGGCCTGAACCCCGCCAAGGCCATCGCCGAGGTGAAGAAGATGCTGGTCGACCGGGTGGTGTGAACCTCCCCCGCGAAGCGGCGGGAGGGGAACCGTCCGCCGACGCCCGCGCGGGCGGGCGGAAGAGCGGAGGGTGGAGGGGGAAAGCCAAGCGCACTGCCGGCGGCTTTCCCCCTCCACCACGCCCTCTGCGGGGCGCGGTCCCCCTCCCGCCATCGCTGCCGCGATGGGGGAGGTAAGTTGACGCCGGTGTCACTTTTGGGCATCGAGAGAAGATGAGCGATCCGGCCGCACATGTGGCGATCCTGGGCGCGGGCCACGCAGGCGGCACGCTGGCCGCCCTGCTGCGCCAGTTCGGGCACCAGGGGCGGGTCACCCTGATCGGCGAGGAGCCGCTGCCGCCCTACCAGCGGCCACCGCTCTCCAAGGCTTGGCTGAAGGGCGAGGCGGACGCCGATTCCCTGGCGCTGAAGCCGCTGGAATTCTACGCCGAGCACGCCATCGACTTCCGGCCCGGCAAGACCGCTGTGCGGCTGGAGCGCAGCGCCAAGCGGGTCCATCTCGACGACGGGTCGAGCCTTTCCTACGACACCGCGGTGATCGCCACCGGCGCGCGGGCCATCGCCCTGCCGATCCCCGGCGCGGATCTGCGCGGCGTCATGTTCCTGCGCACCGCCGCCGACGCCGAGCGGCTGAAGGCGGCGGTCGGGCCCGGCAAGACGCTGGCCGTGGTCGGCGGCGGCTATATCGGGCTGGAGGTGGCCGCCTCCGGCCGGGCGCTGGGCGCCGAGGTGGTGGTGCTGGAGCGGGAAAGCCGGCTGCTGGCGCGGGTGGCCTGCGAGGCGCTGTCGGACTTCTTCAAGGGCTATCACGAGAGCCGCGGGGTCAGCTTCGTGCTGGGCGCCGGCGTGGCGGGCTTTGAGGGTAAGGACGGCCATGTCACCGGCGTGCGGCTGGCCGACGGCCGCACCATCGCCTGCGACGCCGTGGTGGTGGGCGTCGGCGCTGCGCCCAACGACGAGATCGCCCGCGACGCCGGGTTGGAGACCGCGCGCGGCGTGGTCGTCGACCTGGAGGCCCGCACCTCCGACCCCGCCATCTTCGCCATCGGCGACGTCACCCACCGGCCGATGCCGATCTACGACCGCATGTTCCGCATGGAGAGCGTGCCCAACGCGCTGGAGCAGGCCAAGCAGGCGGCGGCCGCCATCACCGGCCGTCCG
>JAQGIV010000117.1 GCA_028290945.1 Phenylobacterium sp.
TGCTGGGCAACACCCTGGGCATCTTCATCTACCAGGAGCAGGTGATGCAGATCGCCCAGCAACTGGGCGGCTACACCCTCGGCGGCGCCGACCTGCTGCGCCGCGCCATGGGCAAGAAGAAGCCGGAGGAGATGGCGCAGCAGCGCGACATCTTCGTGCAGGGCGCCGCCGGCCGCGGCATCGACGCCGGCATCGCCTCGCAGATATTTGATTTGATGGAGAAGTTCGCCGGCTACGGCTTCAACAAGTCGCATGCCGCCGCCTACGCCCTGGTGTCCTACCAGACCGCCTGGCTGAAGGCCAACGCGCCGGTGGAGTTCTTCGCGGGCTCCATGAGCCTCGACATCGCCAACACCGACAAGTTGTCGGTGTTCTACCAGGACGCCAAGCGCTTCGGGGTGAAGATCAAGGCGCCCGACGTGAACCGTTCCGGCGCCGACTTCGAGGTGGCCGACGGCGAGGTGCTCTATGCGCTGGGCGGCATCCGCAACGTCGGCCTGCAGGCCATGCAGCATGTGGTCGACGTGCGCCGCGAGGGCGGGCCGTTCCGCGACATCTTCGATTTCGTCGAGCGGGTGGACCCGCGGCAGGTCAACAAGCGCACCTTCGAGACCCTGGCCCGCGCCGGGGCCTTCGACAGCATCAATCCGAACCGCGCCCAGCTGTTCGCCGCCGCCGACGTGCTGGTCGGCCACGGCCAGGCGCTGGCCGCCGACCGGGCCGAGGGCCGGCGTAGCCTGTTCGGCGAGGACGGCGGGGTGGGCCGCCCGCGGCTGTCCAACCGCGACGCCTGGACGCCCACCGAACGGCTCGACGAGGAGTTGGCGGCGGTCGGCTTCTACCTCTCCGGCCATCCGCTGGACGATATGGTCGAGGCGCTGCGCCGCCGGCGCACCGAGCTCTACGCCGACGCCGTGGTGAAGGCCGAGGCCGGCGCCGAGGCGCTGCGCATGGCCGGCGTCGTGCGCCGCAAGCAGGAACGCGCCAGCCAGCGCACCGGCGAGAAGTTCGCCTTCGTGACCTTCTCCGACCCGACCGGCGAATATGAGGTGCTGTTCCCGCCGGAATCCCTGCGCCGCTGCCGCGAACTCTTGGAGCCCGGCAAGGCGCTGGCCATCACCGTGCGGGCCAGCGCCAAGGACGGCGAGGTGCGCTTCTTCGGCGACACCGTCGAGCCGGTGGAGAAGGCCGTCGAGAACGTGGTCGCGGGCCTGCGGGTCCACGTCGCCCCGCGCAGCGCCGAGATCGAGGCCCTGAAGAAGCGGCTGGAGGCGGTGACCAACAAGCGGGGCGGGGAGATCGTCATCGTCGCCGGCATCGGCGGCGGCCGCGAGGTGGAGCTGAAGCTGCCCGGCCGCTTCAGCCTCGACACCGCCGCCCGCGGCGCGTTGAAGACCGCCCCCGGCGTGGTCTTCGTCGAGGATCTCTAGCGACAGTCGCTGGCCGAAAGCCGCGAGCGGACGGCGGCGCGGCGCCCTACATTGTCCAGCTGAGCCATGACCCATCCGCTGGACCGCCCGATCTGGACCTCGCTCGCCACCCGCCAGGAAGGCCTGGCGCTGGGCGACGCCCGCGCGCGCCGCTTCGATCCGGCCTACGGCGTGTTCGCCGCCGCCGCCGACCGCTCGGAGGCCAGCCGGGCTGCGCTGCGCGATCTGGTCCGCGCCCACGGTGAGGCGGCCCTCGTGGAGGCCGAGGAGCCCGACGTGCCGCCGGGCCTGACGGTCGCCTCGCGCGCGGTGCTCTGGCAGATGGCCGCCGTCCCGACCGAGCTGAAGATCGTCCGGCCAAGCTTCGAGGTCGTGACGCTCACCGACGACGACGCGGCCGAGATGCTGGCGCTCGCCACCCTGACCAAGCCCGGGCCGTTCTACGCCCGCACCCACCAGCTCGGCGATTTCGTGGGCGTGAAGCAGGATGGCCGCCTCGTCGCCATGGCCGGCGAGCGGATGAAGCCCGCCGGCTTCACCGAGGTCAGCGGCGTCTGCGTCCATCCCGACCAACGGGGCCGCGGGCTGGCCGCCGGCCTGATGAGCCTGGTCGCCGAGCAGATCGTCGCGCGGGGCGAGATTCCCTTCCTGCACGTCTACGACCACAACACCCCGGCCATCGCCATCTACGAGGCCTTGGGCTATCGGTTGCGGCGCGAGATGGCGATGGTCGTGGTCGAGGCGGCCTGAGGTCCGAGCCGGCCAACAGCAAGGCCTTGCAATTTCGGGCCTTTGCCCCTATCTGCCCGCCTCATTCCACACGCAGGCGTTTGGCGACGCGCGGGGAGACATCCCGCCGTTCCCATTCCGGTCCTCCCCCAAATCCAAATCGGGGAGGGTGCCTGCGGAGGTTCAACCGGAAGAAGGACTAGATAAAGCCAATGGCGCTTCCCGATTTCTCCATGCGTCAGCTCCTGGAAGCTGGCGCCCACTTTGGCCACCAGACCCACCGCTGGAATCCGAAGATGGAGCGCTACATCTTCGGTAGCCGTTCCAACATCCACATCATCGACCTGTCCCAGTCGATCCCGCTGCTGCACCAGGCCCTGGTGAAGGTGCGCGAAGTCGCGGCCTCCGGCGGCCGCATCCTGTTCGTCGGCACCAAGCGCCAGGCGTCGGAGCCGATCGCCACGAGCGCCAAGCGCTGCGCCCAATATTACGTCAACCACCGCTGGCTGGGCGGCACGCTCACCAACTGGCGCACCGTGTCGGGCTCCATCGCCCGCCTGCGCGAGCTGGAAGGCCTGATGGAGGGCGGCGACAGCGGCCGCACCAAGAAGGAGCTGCTGCAGCTGACCCGCGAGCGCGACAAGCTCGAGCTCAGCCTCGGCGGCATCAAGGACATGGGCGGCATCCCGGACCTGATGTTCGTGATCGACACCAACAAGGAAGCGATCGCGATCCAGGAAGCCCGCAAGCTGAACATCCCGGTGATCGCCATCCTCGACACCAACTGCAATCCGGACGGCATCACCTATCCGATCCCGGGCAACGACGACGCCGCCCGCGCCATCCAACTCTACTGCGACCTGATGGCCGACTCGGTGCTCGACGGCCTGGCCGCCGGCCAGGCGGCCTCGGGCGTCGACCTGGGCGCGGCGGAGGCTCCCATGGAGCCGGCGCTGGCGCGCACGGAAGCCGCTGAGCCGAAGCCGGCCAAGGCCCCCAAGGCCAAGGCCCCTAAGGCCGAAGCCGCTGCGGCTGAAGCGGCCGCCCCGGTCGCCGAGGCGCCCGCTGCTGAAGCGCCGGCCGCCGAGGCCCCCGCGGCTGAGGCCCCGGCCGCTGAGGCCGAAGCCCCCGCGGCCGAAGCCGAAGCCCCCGAAGCCGAAGCCACGGTCGCCGAAGCCGAGGCCCCCGCCGTGGAAGCTGAAGCGCCCGCCGCCGAGGCCGAAGCTCCGGCCGCCGAAGCTGAAGCCACCCCGGCCGACGAGACCACCGCGTCGGCGGAAGCCGGCGCCGAGGTTGCCGCGGAAGCCACGAGCGAAGAACAAGCGAGCTGACGGAGGCCCCGCGGCCTCTCCACTCGCGATCCTGTCACGACGGACCGGCAGGCTCCGGTCCGTCCGATTTTGAATTTTGAAGGAGCTGACCATGGCGGAAGTCACCGCTGCGCTGGTCAAGGACCTGCGCGATAAGTCCGGGGCGGGCATGATGGACTGCAAGAAGGCCTTGCAGGAATCCGCCGGCGATATGGATGCGGCCGTCGACTGGCTGCGCACCAAGGGCCTGGCCAAGGCCGCCAAGAAGTCGGACCGCGCCGCGGCCGAGGGCCTGGTCGGGGGCGCCGTCAGCGCCGACGGCAAGACCGGGGTGGTCGTCGAGCTGAACGCCGAGACCGACTTCGTGGCCAAGAACGACACCTTCCAGCAAGCCGCGCGCGACATCGCGCAGGTGGCGCTGGGGGTCGAAGGCGTCGAGGCGATCAGCGCGGCCAAGACGGCCAAGGGCGAGGTGGTCGGCGACATGATCACCAACCTCATCGCCACCATCGGCGAGAACATGCGCCTGCGCCGCACGGCCCGGCTGAGCGTCGCCCAGGGCGCGGTCGCGCTCTATCTGCATAACGTGCAGGGCGACGGCGTCGGCCGCATGGGCGTGCTGGTGGCCCTGGAAGGCGCCGCGGACCCCGCGAAACTGAACGAGGTCGGCCGCAAGATCGCCATGCACGTGGCGGCCACGGCTCCGCTCGCCCTGTCGCCGGCGGATCTCGATCCGGCGGTCGTGCAGAAGGAGCGCGAGATCCAGACCGAGATCGCCGTCGAGTCGGGCAAGCCCCGCGAGATCGCCGAGAAGATGGTCGAAGGCCGGATCCGCAAGTGGCAGGAAGAGGTGGTGCTCCTGAAGCAACCCTTCGTCATGAACCCGGACCAGACCGTCGAGCAGCTGGTCGAGGAAACCGCCAAGGAGGCCGGCTCGCCGGTCGTCCTGAAGGGCTTCGTCCGCTTCGCGCTCGGCGACGGCGTCGAGAAGAAGACCGACGACTTCGCCGCCGAGGTGGCCCAGCTCTCCGGCCAGAGCTAAGCTCTCAAGCCTACCGTTCAGGGGCGCGGCGCGCTGACCAGCGCGCCGCGCCCTTGGCATATGTCCAGTTTGCGATAGGGATTGGTCCATGTCCGCCGTCCAGCCCCGCTACAAACGCATCCTCCTGAAGCTCTCGGGAGAGGCCGGCGTCGGCGGCGAGAATTTCGGCATCGATCCCGACACCCTCGACGCCACGGCCGAGGAGGTCGCCCAGGTCACCCGCGCCGGCGTGCAGGTCTGCCTGGTGGTCGGCGGCGGCAACATCTTCCGCGGCGCGGCGCTCGCGGCCACCGGCATGGAGCGCGCCAGCGCCGACTACATGGGCATGCTGGCGACCGTCATGAACGCACTGGCGGTGCAGGCCTCGCTGGAGAAGAAGGGGGTCTACACCCGCGTGCAGTCGGCCATCCCGATGGAGGCGGTCTGCGAACCCTACATCCGCAGGCGCGCGCTCCGGCACCTGGAAAAGGGCCGGGTGGTGATCTTCGCCGCCGGCCTCGGCGCGCCCTATTTCACCACCGATTCCGCCGCCGCCCTGCGGGCCGCCGAGATGGGCTGCGACGCGCTCTTCAAGGGCACCAGCGTCGACGGCGTCTACACCGCCGATCCGAAGAAGGATCCCAAGGCGCAGCGCTACGAGACGCTGTCCTACCAGGACGTGCTGGCCAAGGACCTCAAGGTCATGGACGCCTCGGCGGTCAGCCTCATGCGCGACAACCACATCCCGATCGTGGTCTTCTCGATCCGCGAACGGGGCAACCTGCTGAAGGTGCTGTCCGGCGAAGGCGTCTTCACGACCATCGCCTGAGCGCCCGCGCCGGAGCTAGAGGGAGCGACCAAATGGCCACCGCCGAGAAACCGGTGATCTCCAGGTACAAGGACCGCATGGACAAGGCGGTCGCGGTGCTGAAGGAGGAGTTCGGATCGCTGCGCACCGGCCGCGCCTCGGCGAGCCTGCTCGATCAGGTCAATGTGGACGCCTACGGCTCGACCATGCCGCTCAACCAGGTGGGCGCGGTGAGCGTCCCGGAGGCCCGCATGCTGATGGTCGCGGTGTGGGATCGCGGCCTGGTCGTGTCCGTCGAAAAAGCCATCCGGAACGCGGGGTTGGGCCTGAATCCTATGGTGGACGGTCAGAACCTGCGCATCCCGATCCCACCGCTCACCGAGGAGCGCCGCAAGGAGATCGGCAAGGTCGCCGGCAAATATGCCGAGCAGCAGCGGGTGGCGGTGCGCAACATCCGCCGCGACGCCAACGACGACCTGAAGACGGCCGAGAAGGGCGGGGCCATCAATCAGGACGAGCACAAGCGGCTCGAAACCGAGGTCCAGAAGATCACCGACGAGGCGATCAGGCGCATCGACGAAGCCTTGAAAACCAAAGAACAAGAGATCATGCACGTCTGAGCGTGCGAGCCCCCCGCCGTCAGGACTCTTAACCCCATGGCCGTCCAAGAGAATATGCCGTCGAAGGGCGAGGCGTCCGGCGCGGTCGAGCGGCCGCCGCTGCACGTCGCCATCGTCATGGACGGCAACGGCCGCTGGGCGAAACGCCGCGGCCTGCCGCGCACGCTGGGCCACCGGGCCGGTGTCGAGGCGCTGAAACGCATCGTCGAGGCGGCGCCCGATCTGGGCATCCGCTGGCTCACCGTGTTCGGCTTCTCCACCGAGAACTGGAGCCGCCCGGCCGCCGAGGTGGCCGAGCTGATGGCCCTGCCGAAGCGCTATTTCGAGACCGACCTCGCCCGCCTCGAGCGGGAGGGCGTCCGCGTGCGGGTGATCGGCAGCCGCACCGGCCTGTCGCGCGACCTGGTGAAGATCTGCAGCGAGGCCGAGGCCCGCACCGCCGGCAACGACCGCTTCCACCTCAACGTCGCCTTCAACTACGGCGGCAAGGCCGACATCCTCGACGCGGCGCGCAAGTTCGCCGAGGCCGTGGCCGCCGGCCGCGCCCGTCCCGACGACCTCACCGAGGCGCTGTTCGACAGCCAGCTCGCCACCGCCGCCTCGCCGCCGCCGGACCTGATCGTGCGGCCCTCGGGCGAGCAGCGGCTCTCCAACTTCATGCTCTGGCAGGCGGCCTACGCCGAGTTCGTGTTCCAGGATGTCCTGTGGCCGGACTACTCCGCCCAGCACCTGGCCGCCGCCATCGCCGAGTTCCAGACCCGCGATCGTCGCTACGGGGCTGTCGTGCCCGATGACGCCCTTGCCGCAGGCTAGGCGTTTCGACTGGTCCAACCTCGGCCTGAGGGTCGCCTCAGCCGTCGTGCTGGTGCCGACCGCGCTGTTCGCCGCCTGGTGGGGCGGCTGGCTGTTCCTGGTGGTGATCTCGGTGGGCATGGCCTTGCTGGCCATCGAGTGGGGCGGCATGAGCGCGCCGCGCGCCCCGGTCCGCGTCGCCGCCGCCGTCACCGCCGCCATCCTCGCCTGCGTGTTCCTGGCCCATCAGGGCCATTTCCTGCTGGCCTGGTTCACCGTGCCGGTGGCGGCGCTGGCCGCCGCCCTGATCGCCCGCGGCGTGGCCGAGCGGGCGGTCGATGCGGGTTACGGCGTGCTCTACATCGCCCCGGCCGCCGTCTGCCTGGTCTGGCTGCGCTCCACCAACCAGGGCCACTGGTGGACCCTGATGCTGTTCGCCTGCACCTGGTCGGCCGACATCGGCGCCTTCGCGGTGGGCAGCCTGCTGAAGGGCCCCAAGCTCTGGCCGCGGTTCTCGCCCAACAAGACCTGGTCGGGCTTCATCGGCGGCTTGGCCGCGGCGGCCGGCGCCGCCTCGCTGATGGCCGGCCTGTCGGTGTTCCGCCTCGACCTGCGCGCCGCCGCCCTCGTGGGCCTCGCCGTCGGCCTGGCCACCATGGCCGGCGACCTCTGGGAATCGGCGCTCAAGCGCCGGTTCGGGGTGAAGGATTCCGGCGACCTGATCCCCGGCCACGGCGGCCTGCTGGACCGCGTCGACGGCCTTATGTTCGCCGTGGTGGTGATGGCCGCTGCGCGCCTCGCCAATCACCTGGGATGGGGCCATTGAACCTGCCGCGGAAAGTCAGCGTCCTCGGCTCCACCGGCTCGGTGGGGGTTTCCACCCTCGACCTGTTCGAGAAGGCCGGCGTCGAGGTCGAGGTCGCGGCGCTGGCCGCCGGCCGCAATGTCGAGCGGCTGGCCGAACAGGCGCTGCGCTGGCGCCCGGCGCTGGCGGTCATCGAGGACGAGGCCAGGCTGCCGGAGCTGCGCGAGCGGCTGCGCGGCTCGGGCATCGCCACCGCCGGCGGGCCCGGCGGCGTGCTGGAGGCCGCCTCGGCGGAGGCCCAGTGGGTGATGTCGGCCATCGTCGGCTTCGCGGGCCTCGCGCCGACGCTGGCCGCGGCCAGGACCGGCGCGGTCATCGCGCTGGCCAACAAGGAAAGCCTGATCTGCGCGGGCCCGGCGCTGCTGCGCACCGCCAAGCTGGCGGGCGGGGTGGTGATCCCGGTGGATTCCGAGCACTCGGCGATCTTCCAGGTGTTCGCGCCGGCCAACGCCGACCAGGTCAGCCGGCTGATCCTCACCGCCTCGGGCGGGCCGTTCCGCCAGTGGGGCCGCGAGCAGATGGCCCGCGCCACGCCGGAGCAGGCGCTGGCCCACCCCAACTGGTCCATGGGGGCCAAGATTTCGATCGATTCGGCGACCATGATGAACAAGGGCCTGGAGGTGATCGAGGCCGCCTACCTGTTCGCCATGGCCCCGGAGCGCGTCGACGTGCTGATCCATCCGCAGTCGATCGTCCACAGCCTGGTGGAATACGCCGACGGCTCGACCCTGGCCCAGCTGGGCCCGCCGGACATGCGCACGCCGATCGCCTGCGCCTTCGCCTGGCCGGACCGGCTGCCGTGGCCGGCCGAGCGGCTGAACCTCGCCAAGGTCGGGCCGCTGACCTTCGAGGAGCCGGACCTGGAGCGTTTCCCGGCGCTGGCCCTGGCCAAGGCGGCGCTGGCCGCCGGGGGCAGGGCGCCCGCCGTGCTCAATTCAGCCGACGAGGTGGCGGTCGCGGCCTTCCTTGACCGCCGAATCGGCTTTCTCGATATTGCCCGCGTCGTATCGGAGACGCTGGAGCGGATGGATCGAGTCGGAGGAGGCGCGCCGGCCGGCGGGGATGTCCTCGAAATGGCCCGGACCACCGATGCGACGGCGCGCCGCGTGGCGGACGAGGTCGTAAGCGCCCTTATGGCCCAGGCCTGAATCCTTAGGAGCAGCCCCGTCGATGTTCGGTTTCCTGTCGTCCACCCTGCTCTATGTGGTCCCGGCCCTGCTGGTGCTTGGCATGGTGGTCACCGTCCACGAGCTCGGCCACTTCCTGGCCGCCAAATGGCTGGGCACCGCGGTCGACCGATTCTCCATCGGGTTCGGCCGGGCCATCGTCAGCTGGCGGGACAAGTCGGGCGTCGAGTGGCGGATCGGCTGGCTGCCGCTGGGCGGCTACGTGCGGTTCGCCGGCGACGAGAACGCGGCCTCCATCCCCGATGCGGCCGAGCTGCAGGTGCTGCGCCGCGAGATCGCCGAGCGCGAAGGCCCCAAGGCACTGTCGCGCTACTTCCATTTCAAGCCCATCTGGCAGCGCGCGATCATCGTGGTCGCCGGGCCCGCCGCCAACTTCATCCTGGCCATCGTGCTGTTCGCCGGCCTGTTCATGGCCTTCGGGCAGCAGACCTGGCGGCCGCGGGTGGGCTCGGTCGATCCCGGCAGCGTGGCTCAGGCGGCCGGCTTCCGGCCCGGCGACCTGATCGTCCGCGCCAACGGCGCCGCCATGCCGGACTTCGACGACCTGCAGCAGTTCGTGAACCTGCGCGCCGGGGTGCCGATCACCTTCGTCGTCGAGCGCGGCGGGCAGACGGTGCAGATTGCGGCCACGCCGCGCTCCACGGTGATCAACAGCCCCATCGCCGGCCTGCAGCACGTGGGCACGCTGGGCATCCGCTCCTCGCTGGCGCCGCAGGACGAGATCCGCCGGCGCTACAACCCGGTCGAAGCGGTCGGGGCGGCCACTCACCGCACCTGGAAAATGGTCACCACCACGGTCTATTTCCTGGGCCGCATGATCACCGGCCAGGTGTCCACCGACAGCCTGCGCGGGCCGATCGGCATCGCCGGGGTGGCGGGCAAGGTCACCGAGCTGGGCGCGGCCGGCGCGACCAGTTTCGGGGCCATGCTGCTGGGCGTCAGTGTCAACCTGCTGCAGGTCGCCGCCCTGATCTCGGTCAGCCTCGGCTTCATGAACCTGCTGCCGCTGCCTGTGCTCGATGGGGGACACCTGTTGTTCTATGCCTATGAGGCGGTGGCGCGGCGCCCTCTTGCTGCCAAGGTTCAGGCGGCAGGGTATCGCGTGGGGCTTGCGCTGGTGCTCGGATTGATGTTGTTCGCGACGTGGAACGATCTGCAGCGCCTGCGTGTGCTCAATTTCCTGGGCGGCCTATTCTCCTGACGTCCGCTCTCCCCCAGTAACGGCTGATTCGATGCACAGACACCGCGCCCACAGCGCTGCGCTAGCCTCCGGTCTTGCCCTGCTTCTGGGCACAACGGCGCTCGTCGCGCCGAGCTTCGCACTGGCCCAGGCGCCGGCCGCGCCAGCGCCGGTTCCGGCCCCGCCGCCGGTTGCCGGTCCGGCTGCCCCG
>JAQGIV010000123.1 GCA_028290945.1 Phenylobacterium sp.
CGCCTGGGCGGCGAGCACGGTGGGGGCCGCGGGCTGGACCGCCGTGGGGGCGTGGCGCGGGGCCGCGCGCAGGGCGTAGCGCAGGGTCGGCCGCTCGTTGTAGGCCACCACCGGCGCCAGATAGCGCATGCGGACCAGCAGCGGCTTGCCGGGATCGGCGCCCAGGCCCTTGGCGGCCTCCGGCGTCAGCCGGATGATGGCGTCGCCGATCGCGGCCTTGTCGTCGATGCGCACGGTGATCACCGCGCCGCTCGCCACATTGGTCACCTGAACGCGCGAGGGCACCGGCAGGCCGAGGTTGGCGGCCGCCACCGCGGTCGGCTCGGCGGTCTTGGCGGGGCGGCGGCCGAAGTGGCGGGCGAACCAGCCGCGAATCCCGTGGGAACGCTCCGGCTGCCAGGTGGCGAAGCCCATCTTCACATAGGCGACCGGTTGGCGCTGCACGTACCAGACCGAGTGCGGGCCGGGGGCCACGCCGCCGGAAATGTCGCCGATCTGCGCCTTGAACAGCGCCGCCTGGCTCGCGCCGTCGGCCTGCGAGGTGGCGCAGGCCACCAGCGCCAGGCAGCAGCCGGCCGCGGTCGCGGCGCGACCCGCGCGGACGGCGTGAAAACGGGCCAGGCCCATAGCGTTTCTCTCCGGGGCGCGCGCATCCCAAGCGCTCCCCATTTTGGGGAGTCTGGACCCCGAAAGTTTTCTTTAGGGTAAACAGAGACTTGCAGAACAGCGTTGGGTGGCGTCCCCAGGTTGCCGCGTCTCCGGGCGCCCGCAACCCACGGTCGAGCGACCAGGGTTTCCCGCAGGAGCTGTGATCAGATCTGATCCTTGAGCGTCAGGACCACCTGCCGGGAGCCCCCCGCGCCGTCGACAGCGAGGGTCACGGTGGAGCCCGCCGCCTGGGTGCGCAAGCGGCTGCGCAGGTCCGAAATGGCGATGGCGCCGGCCGGCGCGCCGTCCACGGCGGTGATCTCGTCGCCGACCTTCAGGCCCGCCGCCTGGGCCGCGCCGCCGGCGGTGAGGTCGACGATCTTGAAGCCCTTGGTCGAGGTGTTGATCCAGAAGCCGGCGCGGTCGAACACGCCCACGTCGGGGCCCGGATCGGCCAGCGGCTTCAGGAACATGATCTGCCGGTCGTAGTCGAAGGTGACCACGAAGCGCTTCAGCACCCCGCCGCCGACGTTGCCCTGGTAGTTGGGGTCGGCGAAGGAGCCGCGCGCCTGGGTGGCCATGCCGGCCACCACGCCGGGGATCCGCACCGGCCCGAGGAACAGGCTCTTGCCGCGGGTGATGTAGGAGATCGACCGGCCGCCGACGCCCCAGCCGTCCACCGCGGTGACCCCCTTCGGATGGGCGGCCCGCAGCCCGTTGGCGTCGACGAAGGGCTTGGTGAGCGTCACCTCGACCCGGCTGCCGGTGTCGATGTCGAACACGCCGGGCAGGCCCTCGAAGGCCCCCTTCACCTGTGGCAGCTGGCTGTAGAAGACGAAGGGCACGGGAACGCCTGCGCCGCGCGGGTCGAACTTCGCCGGGTCGATGAAGGTCAGGGTCTGCTTGCCGTAGTCGATCTCGGTGACGAAACGGCGGAACACCTCGAAGCCGATCATCCCCTGCTCGGGAAAGCCCTCCACCTGCGGCGCCTCGAAGGGCAGCACGGTGATGGTCTGGTCCTGCAGCACCAGGTCGCCGATCTGGAAGGTGACGCCTTTCGCGAACGACACGTCGACGGTGGATTCGCCCGCGCCGGTGCCGGCCGCCTGGCCCTCGGAGACCACCGACAGCGCCTTGGCGGTCTCCGGCGTCAGCAGGTCGTGGCCGCCGGTGTCGAAGATGAACAGGAACGGGCCTTTCCCGTTGACCGTCACCTCGGCGTAGATGTGGTTGTTGATCAGCTTGAACGGCACGGTGGTGCGACCGGCGCCATTGCGGATCGCCCCGTCGTTCGGCCGGATGCTCGGCATGGCGTAGGCGCCGATCGGGCGGCCGGCGGTGAAGCGGGCCTGCTGCAGGATCTCCGTCTGGCGGTTGGCTTCGCCGAGGCCGTCGTCGACCACGACCTTGCCGGCCACCAGCGCGCCCTCGGCCGGCGGTAGTCGCTGAGCAGGGTGGTGATGGTCTGCCAGCCCTGCGGCTCGATCACCCGGGCCAGCAGGTGGGTCCTGGCGTCGAACCAGGCCTCGAAGGCCCGGCCGCCCTTCGGCGTCACCGACAGGACGTCATAGGCCTGGCCGTCGGCGGTCGTGGCGCCCAGGGCGCGGACGGCGGCTCCGCCCTGGCCCGGCCGCCACCACAGGTTCGCGGCGCGATAGGCCTCGTTGACCGCCAGCTGGCGGGTGTCGCCGCCGGCCTGGGGCGTGTAGGCGCCGGACATGTCCTGCATCCAGGCCTGGCGGCCGTCGAATCCGCTGGCGCCCTTGGTGGGGCCGATCTCGTTGCGGTCGACGAAGGCGCCGCTCGCCAGGTCGTAGGTCGAGGCGACCCAGCCGCTCATCCCCTGGCCGGCGTAGCCGTAGCGCAGCTCAGCCGCGCCCTTGCGGGCCAGGACCTCGCCATGCATCGCCGTGCGGTTGGCGGCCAGCAGCGCGTCGGGCGAAAGGCCCTGCGCCTGGGCGCCGGAGGCGGTGAGGAGGGCGGCGAGCGACAGGGCGGCGAGGCGCATGCGGGGCGGGCTCCGGAGGGGACGGCCCCCCTTGTAGGGACCGCCCGCCGCGGCGCCAGTTAGGCTTTCGTAACATTGGTCGGTGGTGTGACGTCCGGGGGCTGCGCCGCCGGCGCAGCCCCCGTCCGGCCCGCTCTCGTGATCAGAAGGTGACGCTGATCTTCGAGTAGTAGTAGCCGCCGTTGATCCCGTACGGCGAGAAGGTCGGGTACTGGGTCACGTAGGCGTTGCTGTTGGCGCGGAAATACTCGTCCCGCAGGAAGGCGTTGATCCGCTGCGGGTAGCGGTTGAACAGGTTGTTCGCCCCCACGGTGACCTTGGCCCAGTCGGTGATCTGGTAGGCGACCTCCAGGTCGGTGATCACCTGCGCCTTGATGGTGGTCTTGTAGTAGACCGCGCCGGTCCGGCTGTTCCACAGCGACGAGGGGCCGTAGAGCGACTCCTTCAGGTTCACGGTGAGCCGCCCGAGGTTCCACAGCCCGCCGACCACCACGCGGTACTTGGGCGACGCGTCCTCCAGGTTGGAGATCGCCGTCCGGTCGAACAGCGAGGCGCCGGCCAGCTGGGCCGGCGGGGCTTTGATCTTGGTGACCTTGGTGGTGTTGTAATTGCCGGTCAGCGACCACTGCACCGTGCCGAGGTCCCCGAAGTCGCTGGGGTAGGTGGCCACGAACTCGGCGCCGCGGGTGCGGGTGTTTAGGCCGTTGGTGAAGATGGTGATGCCGGTCTGGGTCACCGTCGGATCCAGCGAGTTGCCGTTCGCCAGGATGGCCTGGGTGACGGCGGCGATGTTCAGCGCCCCGCCGGAGCCGAACAGCGAGCCGGAGCCGACGATCCGGTCCTTCACGGTGATCTGATAGACATCGAGGGTAGCCACCAGGCCCGGGAACGGGTGGGCCACGAAGCCGGCGCTGAAGTTGGTCGACTTCTCCGGCTTCAGGCCGTTGACGCCGATCAGCCGCGCGGCCGGGGAGTTGGGCGGCAGCTGCACGAAGGCCGAGGTCGGCGAGACGTTGGTCGCCGAATAGTACTCCTCCGCCAGGGTGGGCGCGCGGAAGCCGGTGCTGGCGGTGCCGCGCAGGGCGAAGGTCGGGCCGAAGTCATAGCGGCCGGTGCCCTTGACCACCGTGGTGTCGCCGAAGTCGCTGAAATGCTCGTAGCGGACGGCGCCGTCGAGCTGCAGCGGCGCGATGGGGGTCAGGGCGGCGTCGGCATAGACCGCCCAGTTGGTGCGCGAGTGGCTGCCGGCGTCGGTGAGCGCGAAGCCCGGATAGGACTGCGAACCCTCCTTGTAGCGCGAGGCCGCGTCGCCCGGCTGAATCTCATAGGTGTCGCGCCGGTATTCGGCGCCCAGCGCCAGGGTCATCGGCTTGAACATGCCGAGGTCCAGCTCGCGGGTGGCGTCGAAGGTCGTGGTCCACTGGCTGGAGATGAAATCCCCGGCGTGGAAGGTGCTGGGCGAGAAGCCCGGCGTCGTCGCCGTCGAGGTGTCGATGTACAGCGACCGGTTCAGCGAGTTCAGGACGTTCACCGCGTCGTGGTCCCGGCCGTAGGTCGTGGAGAGGTCCCAGTTCCAGCCCGAGGCCTGGCCCTTGATGCCGCCGGTCGCCGAATAGTCGTCCTCGGTGATCGACTCGAGGGGATCGAAGCCCAGCGGGCGGGGAATGGTCCCGTCCTTGCCGATGATCAGGTTCGGCACGCGGTAGTTCTCGTAGGCCGCGGCGTACTTATGGCCGTAGGTGCCGAAGCTGTAGAGCTCGGTGGTGTCGTCGATCTCGTAGCCGGCGTTGTAGGAGCCGACGTTCAGCCGGTACTCGGCGTCGCCGGCGATGCGGTTCATGAACGGATAGTCCGCCGCGCCGGTGATCTGCGGATAGCGCGACAGGCGCGACGACGAGGTGGTGTTGAACGGCGTGTCGAGGGTCCGCGGATCGCTGGCGCCGCGGAAGGTGTGGCTGTGCCAGCGGCTCTCGAAGGTGACGTTCACGAACGCCTTCTCGATCGGCGAGAAGCCGAGGTTGCCGGAGAAGTCGGCCGTGTCGCCGCCGCCGTCGAAGAACTTGCCGACCGAGGCCACCGCGCTGCCGCCGGCCGCCTTGTCCTTCAGGATGATGTTGACCACGCCGGCGATGGCGTCGGTGCCGTACTGGGCCGCGGCGCCGTCCTGCAGCACCTCCACGTGGTCGACGGCCGAGAGCGGGATGAAGTTCAGGTCCGCCGAGGCGCCGCCCTGGTAGGGCCCGCCGAGCACCGCCAGGTTGGCCGTGCCGTGCCGCCGCTTGCCGTTGATCAGCACCAGGGTGTGGTTGGGGCTGAGGCCCCGCAGCCGGGCCGAGAGCGTCAGGTTGGCGGTGTCGCCGCCGAACGCCTGGGCGTTGAACGACGGGATGTTCTGCGCGATCGCCTGGACCAGGTCGGTCTGGCCCACCCGGCTCAGCGCCGAGGCCTCCAGCACCTGGACCGGCGCCGGGCTGTCGACGGCGCGAAGGCCGACCATGCGCGTGCCGGTGACGATCACCGCATCGATCTGGCTGGCTTCCGCCGTGGCGGCCGCGGTGGACGCGGCCGGTTGCGCATATCCGCGCGAGACGGCGCCAAGCAAGGCGGCGCCCGAAATACCCGCGAGCAGAGCTCGCCTGGAAAAGACCCCCATAGAATATCCCCGTTGTTTTTGTTTCACGTCATGAGTTGTCTCCCTTCATGGTCGCAGCCCCCCGAGATGCATTTTGGCCGACAGCCTTGATTTGGCGCCTGACCTTGCGAATAGCGTCCCACAGCAACGGGGGTTCGCAACCCCGGATGTCGGAAAATCGTCAAAGTTTTCCGAAAGACGTGTCGATGCGGAAATATCCGGCAGGACGTGGAACTGCGTTCTGAAAACTGGGCAGATGCTTTGGATGTAGGCAGGCATGCCTAAGAATGGACCATGAGGTCTTGAGCGTTCGGCGGCGTCTATTGATGAGGCGTCGTGGCCGGTGGGCCGCCGGAGCGGCTGCTCAGAGGCGCGCGAGGTGGATGGCGTGGGCCAGGGCGACGCTGGAGCCGGCCGCCTTGATCAGCAGACCGAGGCCGGAGACGCCCAACAGGATGAAGGTCAGTCGGCGGAAGTTCACGTCCGACAGCTGCCGGTAGAGCCTGACGCCCAGCAGGGTGCAGGGCAGCACCACCGGGATGGTGATCGCCACCAGCCACCAGTAGGTCCTGCCGAAGGTCTCCGGCCGCTGCAGGGCGAGCAAGGCGATGGCCAGGACCTGCAGGCCGAAGATGTAGGGCTGCACGATCGCGCGCGATTCCCGCTTGGGCAGGTGCCGCAGGCCGCTCCAGACCACCACCGGCGCGCCGGGGAAGGCGGTGAAGCCGCCGATCACCCCGCCGGCGACGCCGACCAGCGAGGAGGCGACCCAGCTGTCGGTCACCTGGGCGTGCGCGGCCCTGGGCTTGAGCAGCGAATAGGCGGCGTAGAGCACCAGGAAGCCGCCGAACACCGCCATCAGGCTGGCGGTCGGCAGGGATTTCAGCACCGCCAGCCCCACCGGCACACCCACCAGGCCGCCCAGCAGATAGGGCGCGGGGCCGCTGGGCCACCACTCGGAGATCGGCTTCATGTCGGCCTTCAGCTGGCGCAGCGACATCAGCTGGTTCGCCGCCGACAGGGTCATCAGGAGCGGGACGCCCAGCTGCGGCGGCAGCAGGATCAGGCAGAGCGCGCCGATCGCTGAGAAACCGAAGCCCGACAGGCCGCTCATCAGGGCGGAGGCGGCGAGGATCACGACCAGCAGGCCGATCGTGACGGGCGAAAGTCCAATCATTACTGGGACACCGAAGAAATAGGAGAGGACGGGGCCAAGGAGGGCCCACAGCCGTTCGGCCGCGGCGCCCGGCCAGGCGCCGATCAGGACAGGAAGGTCTTGCCGCCGCGTCCCGGGATCGCCGGCGCTGGCCCCACGGCGGCGGCGACCGCCGGGGCGTCCATCACCTTCTTGAAGACCGTGCGGAACTTCGCCATGTCCTCCGGCGTGCCGACGGAGATGCGCACCGCGTTCGGCCATACCGGCCAGAGGCGGCCGATATAGACCTGCTCCTTGCGCATGGCCGAGACCACCGAGCCGCCGGGCCGTCCGGTGTCGATCATGAAGCAGTTGGAGCGGCTGTCGCCGATCGGCTTGTAGCCGTTCGTCTTGAGCCAGCCGATGGTCTCGGTGCGGGTGTCGGCGATCCACTTCCTGCGCGTCGGGATCAGCTCCTTGTCCGCCAGCGAGGCGCGCGCCGCCGCCAGGGCGGTCACCGGCATGGCGTTCTGATAGTAGGGTTGCAGCTTCTCCAGCAGGTCCGGCCGGCCGATGGCGACGCCGCAGCGGATCCCGGCCATGCCGTAGATCTTCGAGAAGGTGCGAAGGACGATCAGGTCCTTGCCGGCCGCGACCTGGTCCAGAACGTCCTTTTCCTCGGACAGGTGGATGTAGGCCTCGTCGACCAGCAGCACCGAACCCGCAGGCTTGTGGTCCAGCGCCCAGAGGATCTGCTCGCGCGGGGTGATGGTTCCGGTCGGGTTGTTCGGGTTGACGATGTAGATCAAGCCGGCCTGCGGATCGGCCGCGACCATCTTCTCCACGTCGTGCGCGTAGGAGGCGCTGAGGGGAACGCGGTGCACCTTCGCCTGGGAGATCTTCGCGGCGGCGGCGGCCGATTCATAGGACGGGTCGGCCATCACCAGGCTTCGCGTCGGCGAGGTGAAGGCGAGCGTCGTGTAGTGCAGCGGTTCCGAGGAGCCGGCGTAGAAGGCGATGTTCTCCGGCTTCAGGCCGTGCAGGGCGGCGTATTCGTTGGTCAGCGCGTCCAGCTCGCCCATGCGGTCGTAGCGGCCGCCCAGCGGCAGGATCTTGGTGATCGCCTCGCAGGCGGCCTGGCAGGGTCCGAGCGGGTTCTCGTTGGCGTTGATGATCACCGCGTCGGGCGGCAGCACGCCGAACCGCTGGGAGGCCATCTTGGCCTGGGCCAGGGTGGCTTCGGTCATGATCGGGCCGGCGGCGGCCACCACGGCTGCGGCCTGCAGGAAGGCGCGGCGGGCCATCCGGGAAGGCTCGGCGCTGGGTTCGGTCACGCGGGTCACGGTCACGGGCTCGTCCTTCTGTCGTCGCGGCGGCGGTCGCCTTGGCCTGCGCTCGCGGGTGCGTTCCGGACGCTGCGGAGCAAGCTTGGCGGCGGGCAACCGGAATCGGCGCCGACAGCCTCGGGAGGCCGCACATGCCCAAGCCGCACGCAGAATCGCCACCCTGAGGCGAACTTTTTCCGCACGAAAGCTTGACTCCCGGCCGCTTCTATGTTCTTCTTTTGTTCTATGGACAGCGACACCGAGATGATGGAGCGGCACGGCCGGCTCCTGGCCCGCTTCGCGGAGCAGGCGGCCAGCCTGGCCGAAGACCTGCAGGCCTGCGCGCTGGCCGCCGAGACCCCTGAGCAGAAGCAGGCGCTCAGCCTCGCCTTCCACCGCATGGGCCGGGCGCTGCGCCAGACCCTGGCGCTGGAAGCCAAGCTGCGCCGCGACGCCAGGCGCGAGGACCGCCTCGAGACGGACCGCGCCGACGAGATCACCGCCAGGCGCGTGGCGGCCCGCAAGGCCCGGGTCCGCGGCGCCGTCGAGGCGCTGATCTGGGACGAGGTGGAAGACGACGA
>JAQGIV010000128.1 GCA_028290945.1 Phenylobacterium sp.
CCGTCACCGACGGCGCGGCGGAGGCCGCCATCACCCTCGACCCCCGCCGGCGCGGCGAGGCGCGGCTGGCGGGCCTGTGGGCCCGCTGGCGCGGACCGCTCGGCCTGGTGTGGCGCCAGGCGGCGGCCGCCGAACCGGCGGTGATTGCGGTGACCCCGGACATCCAGGGGGTCAAGGAGCAGGCGCTGCGCCTGTTCGCCCGCGACGCGCCGATCGGCCAGAAGGCCCAGCTGGAGGTCGGCGAGGGCGCCGAGTTCCACGCCCTGAAGGAGTTCCAGACCGGCATGGACCTGCGCGCCGTCGACTGGAAGCAGAGCGCGCGGCACGCCAAGCTGGTGGCCCGCGAGTACCGCGCCGAGCGCAACCACAACGTCGTGCTGGCCCTCGACACCGGCCGGTTGATGAGCGCCCCGGTGGGCGGCGAGCCGCGCATCGACCGGGCCGTCAACGCGGCCCTGCTGCTGGCCTTCACCAGCCTGAAGCTCGGCGACCGGGTGGGGCTGTTCGCCTTCGACGCCATGCCCCGGCTGGCCAGCGGCATGACCGCGGGCGCCGGCGCCTTCCCGCTGCTGCAGCGGCTGGCCGCCGGCATCGACTATTCCACCGAGGAGACCAATTTCACCCTCGGCCTCACCAGCCTGGCGGGCCAGCTCAAGCGGCGGTCGCTGGTGGTGATCTTCACCGACTTCGTGGACCCGACCAGCGCCGAGCTGATGGTCGAGAGCGTCGGGCGCCTGACCCGCACCCACCTCGTCCTGTTCGTGGTGTTCCGCGACGAGGAACTGGAGAGCCTGATCGGCGCCGAGCCCCTGGAGGCCGACGACGCCTCGCGCGCGGTGATCGCCCAGCGCCTGCTCAGGCAGCGGGAGGCGGTGGTGGTCCGCCTGCGCCGGCTGGGCGTGCAGATCGTCGAGGCCCCGGCCGCAGCCCTCGGCCCGGCGCTGGTGGGCGCCTACCTCGACATCAAGCGCCGGGAGCTGGTCTGAGATGGCCGAGCTGCAGCTCAAGAGCCACCGCTTCCGCACCGAGCGGGAGGACGACTGGCGCAGGCTGGAGCGGCTGCTGGCCAAGGCGCAGAGCGCGGGGGCGGCGAAGCTCTCGCCGGCCGAGCTGGTGGAGATGCCGGTGCTCTATCGCCAGGCGCTGTCGTCGCTCTCCACGGCCCGCTCGATCTCGCTGGACCAGAGCCTGATCCTCTATCTGGAGAGCCTCTGCGCGCGGGCCTATTTCTTCGTCTACGGCACGCGCACCCGGCCGCTGGAGCGGTTGGCGCGGTTCTTCGCCGGCGAGTGGCCGGCCGCCGTGCGCAGCCTCTGGCGCGAGACCCTGGCGGCCGCGGCGGTGGGCGTCATCGCCGCGCTGGCCGCCTTCATCCTGGTGCGCCAGGACGCCGACTGGTTCTACAGCTTCGTCCCGGCCGGGCTGGCTTCGGGCCGCGACCCGGCGGCCTCCACGGCCTTCCTGCGCGACACCCTCTACGCCCATCCCAGCGGGGCGCAGGGCCTGCACATGCTCGCCACCTTCCTGTTCACCAACAATGCGCAGGTGGCGCTGTTCGCCTTTGCGCTGGGCTTCGCGCTCTGCCTGCCGACCCTGGCGCTGCTGGTCCTGAACGGGGCGCAGCTCGGCGCCTTCCTGGCCCTGTTCGGCTCGCGGGGCCTGGCCATGCCGGCCGCCGGCTGGCTGATGATCCACGGGGTGACGGAGCTGTTCGCCATCACGCTGGCCGGCGCCGCGGGCCTCTCCATGGGCTGGGCCGTGACCTTCCCGGGCGAGCGCACGCGGGTGGAGGCCGCCGGCCACGCGGGACGCCGCGGCGCGGTGGTGATGGGCGGGGTGGTGGTCATGCTGTTCGCGGCCGCCCTGCTGGAAGGCTTCGCCCGGCAGCTGGTGCGGGTCGACCTCGCCCGCTACGCCATCGCCGGCCTGACCGCGCTCCTGTGGGGCGGCTACTTCTACTGGCCGCGCCGGAGCGCGCCGCCATGAGGCGCCCGGCCTTCGCCCGCGCCGCCGTCGGGCGCGCCCTCGGCTTCGACGAGGCGCGCTCGCTGGTGACCCCGGAGGGCGTCGACCTGCGCCTGCGGGTGGCCAGCTACACCGAGCGGGCCAGCGCCTTCATCATCGACGCCCTGATCATCATGGCCATGCTGATCGGCTTCAGCCTGCTGGCGGGGCTGGCCGCCTGGGGCTTTCACGGCAGCCTGGGCGGCGAGGCGGCCTCGGTGATCTGGCTGCTGGGCGCCTTCCTGCTGCGCAATGGCTACTTCATTGGCTTCGAGCTGGGACCGCAGGCGGCGACGCCCGGCAAGCGGGCGCTGGGCCTGCGGGTCATCGCCCGCGACGGCGGCCGGCTGACCGCCGACGCCGTCTTCGCCCGCAACGCCATGCGCGAGCTGGAGGTGTTCCTGCCGGCCAGCTTCTTCTTCGCGCGGGGCGCCGGGGTCGACGGGGCGCTGATCGCCCTGGGCGCCATCTGGAGCGGGGTGTTCGTGGTCTTCCCGCTGTTCAACCGCGACCGGCTGCGGCTGGGCGACCTGGCGGCGGGCACCATGGTGATCAAGGCGCCCAAGCGGGCGCTGCGCCCGGACCTGGCCCAGGAGGGCCCGACGGCCGGCGGCGGCGTCAGCTTCACCGAGGCGCAGGTGGACGCCTACGGCATCAAGGAGCTGCACGTGCTCGAGGGCGTGCTGCGCAGCGGCGACCGGCGCACGGTGGCCGAGGTGGCGCGCCGCATCCGCAGCAAGATCGCCTGGGAGGGGCCGAGCGACGTCGCCGACCGGCTGTTCCTCGGCGCCTACTACTCCGCCCTGCGCGCGCGGCTGGAGCGGCGGGCCCTGCTGGGCCACCGCCGCCGCGACAAGTTCGACGCCTAGTCGAAGACCTCGGCCAGGCTCTCGCCGCCCAGGCCCTGCTTCAGCTCGCGCAGCTCGGCGTAGAGGACGGCGACCACGGTGGTGCTGAAGGCGGTGACCAGGCCGGTGACGATCCCTGACCCGATGACGATGGCCGGGGTATAGGCCGCCAGCGCGTTGAAGTTGAAGCCGCGGGCCAGACCGATGGCGCCCAGCACGCCCTCAATGATGAAGATGGCGATCACGAAGATCACGGCCAGGCCGAAGATGCGCCACCGGTTGTGCCGCGTCAGCTCGGCGCTGCGTCCGAAGACCGCGGTGATGCCGCTGCGCTCGGCGATCAGCGCCGGGCCGGCGACACACCAGGCGACGCCGATCATGATCCCGGGAACCAGCAGCAGGACCATGCCGACGATGCAGGCGAGGTAGTAGAGGAGGTTCACGGCGAACAGCGGCAGGAAGAACTTCGCGCCGGTCGTCAGCACCTCGCCGACACCGGCCTTGCGATTGCCCAGGGCGGCGAAGATCACGTGGTAGAGGCAGGCCTGCAGGTAGCTGTTGATCAGCAACAGGACCAGGGTCTGCAGCCAATAGAGGCCGGAGCCCATGAAGGCCGCGGGGTTGGCCATCTGCGGGCGGATGGTGAGGCCGCTGACGATCGACGGCAGGCCGCCCAGCACCACGCCGAGTCCCAGGATCAGCAGCGGCTGGCGGCCGATCACGGCGGCCGTCTGGCTCATCACCCGGCCAAGGTCCAGCTTGCGCGGCGCGATATCCGATAGCGTCGTCATGGAAGAAGCCCCCCTCTCTGCAACCCGACCGCGAGCTAATCACGGCGTTCTGCGGCTGTCGACGGCGGCGCTTGGGTCCAGCAAAAAGCCCCGGAGGGTCGCTCCGGGGCTTTCGCGTTGCGGGCTGGCGCGCGGCGCTTAGAGGGTCCGCTTGACCTCTTCGAGGGTGAAGCACTCGATGGTGTCGCCGGCCTTGATGTCCTGGAAGCCCTGGAAGGCCATGCCGCATTCCTGGCCGGACTGCACCTCGTTGACCTCGTCCTTGAAGCGCTTGAGGGTCTGCAGCACGCCGAGCTCGAGCACCACCACGTCCTGGCGGATGATCCGCACCCGGGCGCCCTTGCGGACCACGCCCTCGGTGACCCGACAGCCGGCCACCCGGCCGACCTTGGAGATGTCGAAGGCCTGCAGCACCTCGGCGTTGCCGAGGAAGGTTTCCCGCTGGATCGGCGCCAGCATGCCCGAGAGCACGCCCTTGATGTCGTCGATCAGGTCGTAGATCACCGCGTAGTAGCGGATCTCCACGCCCTCGCG
>JAQGIV010000129.1 GCA_028290945.1 Phenylobacterium sp.
GGCCGGCGCCGAGGCCGCGGCCCAGGCCGGCGCGGGCGCCATCGTCATGGACGACGGCCACCAGAACCCGTCGGTGAAGAAGGCCCTGTCGCTGGTGGTGGTCGACGGCGAGACGCGGGGCGACGAATGGCCGTTCGGCGACGGCCGCGTGTTCCCCGCCGGGCCGATGCGCGAGCCGCTGAAGGCGGGCCTCGCGCGGGCCGACGCGGTGATCCTGTTGCTGCCCGCCGACCTGGCCGCGCCCGATCCGCAGCTGCTGGCGCAGCTGGCGCCCACGCCGGTGCTGATCGCCCACCTGCAGCCGGCCGCCGCGCCGCCCAAGGGCCCGCTGGTGGGCTTCGCGGGGGTCGGCAAGCCGTGGAAGGTGGAGCGCGCGCTGAAGGCCGCCGGGGCCGAGCTGGCCGACTTCGCGCCGTTCCCCGACCACTTCGCCTATGACGCGGCGAGCCTGCAGCGCCTGGCCGACCGCGCCGCGCAGTTCGACGCCCGCCTGATCACCACCGAGAAGGACTGGGTGCGCCTGCCGCCCGACTGGCGCGCGCGGGTCACCGCCTGGCCGGTCCGCGCCCGCTTCGACGACGAAGCGGCGCTGGACGCGCTGCTGGCCCGCGCCGTTCCCAGATAAAGCTCGTCATCCCCGGGCTTGTCCCGGGGACCCAGAAGCGCCGACCGCCCAGGAAGAGTCGTCGCCGACCCGCGGTAGACTCTGGAGGACCGCCTGCGTTTCTGGGTGGCCGGGACAAGCCCGGCCATGACGGTCGGATATTTTGGCTAGGCCACCGCCCCCGCCTTCTGGGCGAAGCGCCAGCTGGCCTGGGCGAGCAGCTTGACCCGGTCGGCCTGGCCAGCCGCATCGGGGTGGTTGGCGGTGCCGTCGCGAACCCGGCCGACGATGCCCTGCAGGATGCCGGCGAGCCGGAAGGCGTTGTAGGCGAAGTACCAATAGAGGTCCGGCAGGCCTGAGCGGCCGGTCAGCTGGCAGTAGTACGCCACCGTCTCCTCGATGGTCGGGATGCCGTGCGCCTTGAGGTCCGGGATCTGCGCGATCGTGCCGTTGACCCAGTTCATCAGGAAATAGGTGAAGTCGGCCAAGGGCTCGCCCAGCGTCGACAGCTCCCAGTCGAGCACCGCCACCACGCGCGGCTCGGTGGCGTGGAAGATCATGTTGTCCAGCCGGTAGTCGCCGTGCACGATCGAGGTGCGTTCCTGCGCCGGCAGGGTCTTGGGCAGCCAGTCGATCAGCCGCTCGACCTCCGCGATGTGCTCGGTCTCGGAGGCCTTGTACTGCCGGGTCCAGCGGTCGACCTGGCGGCCCATGTAGTTGCCGGGCTTGCCGAAATCCTTCAGCCCGATCTTGACGTAGTCGGTGTTGTGCAGGTCGGCGAGGGTCTTGGTCTTGGCCCGGAAGATGGCGCGCCGCTCGGCCGGCTCGTACTGCGGCAGGCTCTGGTCCCAGAGGATGCGGCCCTCGACCATGTCCATGATGTAGAACCAGGTGCCGATGACGCCGTCGTCGAGGCACAGGCCATAGGTCTTGGCCACCGGGAAGCCGGTCGTGCCGAGCGCGGTGATCACCTTGTACTCGCGGTCGACGGCGTGGGCCGAGGGCAGCAGCTTGCCCGGCGGCTTGCGGCGCAGGACGTACTTCTTGCCGGGCGTGATCAGCTGGTAGGTCGGGTTCGACTGGCCGCCCTTGAACTGGCGGACCTCCAGCGGGCCCTGGTAGCCGGCGACGTTGGCGACCATCCAGCGGTGCAGGGCCACTTCATCGAACTTGTGGCTCTCGGCGACGGGCTTGGTGCCGGTGTTCGCCTCTTCCCGCTGGTGTTCGGCGGTCTCGACTGCGGCCATGGCGTTCCTGCCCCTCTAACGATTGTTTGAGGCCACTTTACCGGGGGTGACGCGAGGCGAGCAAGGCGCGGGTTTCAGACCTGGCCGCGGGTGAGCGCCCGCCAGCCGATATCGGCGCGGCAGAAGCCGTCGTGGAAGTCGATCGCCGCCACCGCCCCATAGGCCCGTTCGCGGGCCGTCTCGAGGTCGGGCCCACGGGCGCAGACGTTCAGGACCCGCCCGCCCGCGGCGCGGAGCTTGCCGTCGCCGCCGCGCTTGGTCCCGGCGTGGAACACGGTGACGTCGGGGCCGAAATCGGCTTCCGCGCCCTTGATCTCGCCGTGCGGCTTGGGCGTACCCGGATAGCCGCGGGCGGCCAGCACCACGCAGATCGCCGCCTCGTCCCGCCACTCCGGCGGCGGCAGCTCGGCCAGCGTGCCGGTCGCGCAGGCCAGCAGGTAGGGAACCAGGTCGCTCTTCAGCCGGAGCATCAGGGCCTGGCATTCCGGGTCGCCGAAGCGGGCGTTGAACTCCACCAGCTGCGGGCCCTGGGCCGTCGCCATCAGCTCCACGAACAGCACGCCGCGATAGGGCGCGCCGTCGGCGGCGATCCCCGCGAAAGCGGGCTCCACGAGGCGCGTCCTCACCTGTTCCACCAGCTCGGGCGTGAACACCGGGGCCGGCGAATAGGCCCCCATGCCGCCGGTGTTCGGCCCCTGCTCGCCGTCGAAGGCCCGCTTGTGGTCCTGGGCCCAGCCGAACAGCATGGAGGTCGCCCCGTCGCACAGCGCGAACAGCGAGCCGATTTCGCCCACCAGGAATTCCTCGATCACCACCCGCGCCCCGGCCGCCCCGAACCGGCCGCCCAGCGCGTCCTCGACGGCGGCCTCGGCCTCCTCGCGGGTCGCGGCGACCACCACGCCCTTGCCGGCCGCCAGCCCGTCGGCCTTGACCACATAGGGGGCGGAGAACAGGTCCAGCGCCGCCTTGCCCTCGCCCACCGTCTCGCAGACCCGATAGGCGCCGGTCGGCAGGCCGTAGCGGTCGGCGAAGGCCTTGGTGAAGGCCTTGGAGCTCTCCAGCTGGCCGGCGGCGGCGGTGGGGCCGAAGCAGGCGACGCCGGCCAGCTCCAGGGCGTCGGCGAGGCCCGCGGCGACGCTGGACTCCGGCCCGACCACCACCAGGTCGGCGGCGATCTCGCGGGCCAGGGCCACCAGGCCGTCCACGTCGGTGGCGGCGACCGCGCGCACCTCGCAGAGCGCCGCCATGCCGGGATTGCCGGGGGCGGCCACCAGGCGGGTCAGCTTCGGGGACTGCGCGATCTTCCAGGCGAGCGCATGCTCGCGTCCGCCGGACCCGACCAGGAGGATGTTCATGGGCCCCGCGCTTAGGCGTCGCAGGCCTGCGAGGTCAAGCGGCGAGCGCCGTTCGCCGTGGAACCCGGGCGGAAACGGCGCCTTTGTCTGGGGGCGGCAACCAGGGCGCGAGCAGATGACGGACACCGATCGCGACAGGATCGCCGGTCTGGAGGCGGAGACCGCCCGGCTGACCGCGCGCCTGCGCGAGGTCGACCACCGCATCAAGAACGACCTGCAGCTGATCAATTCGGTGTTCGTCCTGCAGCTGCGCAAGACGCCGGAGGGCCCGCAGCGGCAGATCGTGCGCAGCGCCCTCGACCGGGTGGCGGCGGTCTCGGCCGTGCACCGGCGGCTCGACGTGATGGACGATCCCCGCCATTTCGAGGCCTCGGCCGTGGTGGCCGACCTGGCGCAGGATGCGGTGGCGACCGCGCGGCGCGAGGACGTCCGGCTCGAGCTCGACCTCACCCCCGCGACCGTGCCCACCCGCCAGGCCGCGCCCCTGGCGCTGATCGTCGGCGAACTGGTGCGCAACAGCCTGCAGCACGGCCTTGCCGGCCGGGCGGGCGTGATCCGGGTGGGCTTCGGCGCGGCCGACGGCGTGGTGCAACTCAGCGTCCGCGACGACGGCGTGGGCCTGCCGCCCGGCCTCGTCGCGCCGCGCGGCTTCGGCGCGACGCTGGTGGCCCTGCTGGCTCAGCAGCTGCGCGGCGAGGTGGCGATCGCACCCGGCGATCCGGGCCTGGCGACCACCGTCCGCTTCCCACAGGGCGACTGACCATGAGCCTCGCCGTCAACGCCGTGGGCGTCGCCGCGGCGCTCTGCTCGATGACCAGCTTCGGGCCGCAGGTCCTGAAGATCTGGCGCGAGCGCGACGCCTCCCAGGTGTCGCTGCGCATGTACGTCGTCACCGTCACCGGCTTCAGCCTGTGGGTGGTCTACGGCATCCTGATCGGCAGCTGGCCGATCGCCGGCTCCAACGTCGTCTGCCTCGCGCTGTCGGGCACGATCCTGGTGCTCAAATGGCGGTTCCGCGGCCGGGACTAGCCATCGCAGCCGCGGGGATTTAAGCCTCCTGCCCGACGAGACGAGGCGTGAGAAGGTCCGGCATGAACCAGCGCTTGAGCGCGGTCGACGAGGCGCTGAAGGCGGGGCGGACCGAGGAGGCCATCGACCTGCTCACCGCGGCCCTGACCGAGGACCCGGACCAGCCGGCCCAGGCCTACCGCGTGCTGCTCGTCCAGCTCTACCGCACCGGCCGCTTCGTGGAAGGCGAGGTCTGGTCGGCCCGCGCCGCCGAGCGGCATCCCCGCGAGATGGAGATCTGGAACCTCCGCGGCGTCATCCTGCGCCAGCTGAAGCGCTACCCCGAGGCGCTGGCGGCGCTGGACGCGGCGATCAAGCTCAACCCCGGCCTCGCCGCCCCGCAGATCAACCGCGGCAACATCCTGCTGGACATGGGCGACGGGGTGCGCGCCGAGGCGCTGTTCACCAAGCTCAGCCGCGCCGACCCGCGCAACGCCGAGTACCAGCGCCAGCTGGGCCGCGCCCTGCACAGGCAGGGCAAGGTCGACCAGGCCTTGGTCCGCTGGCGCCAGGCCGTGGCGCTGAAGAAGACCTACATCGAGGCCTGGTTGGACCTGGTGGGCGCGCTCAACGAGCTGCACCGGCAGTCCCAGGCGCACGACCTGATGGACAAGGCCCTGGCCGCCAATCCCGATGACGTCCGCCTGCATGAGGCGCGCGTCATCCTCTACCGCCGGGCCGGCGAGTTTCGGAAGGCCGAGGCCTATCTGACCGACCTCCTGCCCAGGTTCCCCGACGCCGGCTGGCTGCAGTACCAGCTGGGCGCCACGCTCGGCGAATACGACCGTGACCGGGCCAACGCGCACCTGCGCCGCGCCGTCGCGCTGTCGCCCGACAAGTCCGCCTATCAGATGACCCTGATCGAGAGCCTGGAGCGGACCCGCAGCGGCGACGAGGGCGCCAACATCGAGGAAGCCTACGGCCTGCTGAAGGACGTCCTGGCCCGCGAGAAGCTGACCGGCTCGGCCGACCTGAAGATCGCCAGCGAGGTGCTGATCCGCATCTGCGCCTTCGACGACCTGGCCGAGCTCGGCAGCTTCCGGGAGGTCGGCCGCGCCTGGGCCGAGAGCGGCCGCCACACCGCGCTCCTCAAGCAGCTCGCCCGCGTGCGGGCCTATGAGGACCGGTTGGAGCTGATCGAGCAGCACCGCATCTGGGGCCGCGACGTCGAAGCCGCGGCCGCCCAGCACCCGATCGCCAAATCGCCGCCCCGGCCCAAGGACGGCAAGATCCGGATCGGCTTCATGTCATCCGACCTGCGCCGCCACCCGGTGGCCTATTTCGCCCTGCCGCTGTTCGACCACATCGATCCGCGCTTCGAGGTCTATTGCTACTCCTACTACCAGGGGCAGGAAGACGCGATCCAACGGCACATCAAGGAGCGGGTGGCGGGCTTCCGCTGGCGCCCGGACATCAGCTCCCGCGAGGCGGCCCAGATGATCGCCAAGGACCAGCTCGACATTCTGATCGAGCTCGGCGGCACCACCCACATGAACAAGCTCGACGTGCTGGCCTGGCGCCCGGCGCCGAAGCAGGCGAGCTGGCTCGGCTATCCGCACTCCGCGGGGCTGTCGACCATCGACTACTTCGTCTGCGATCCCTACAGCCGGCCGGCCAAGCCGGAGCTGATGATCGAGACGCCGCTGGTCATGCCGCACAGCTGGCTGGCGCTGGGGCGGATGTTCACCGACAGCCATCCGATCGCCGAGGGCCTGCCGGAGGAGCGGGCGGGCTATCTCACCTTCGGCACCGCCAACAACCCGCACAAGTACAGCCGCGAGGTGCTGCGCGCCTGGGCCGGCGTCGTGGCCAAGGTCCCCGGCTCGAAGTTCGCCTTCGTGCGACCGGAGGGCGGCACGGCCGCGTTCCGCAAGAATGTGCTGGCCGAGTTCGCCGCCGAGGGCGTCGGCCCGGAGCGGGTGATCTTCCACGCCGTGCGCGGCGCCCACATGCCGGTCTACAACCAGCTGGACATCACCCTCGACCCCTTCCCGCTGACCGGCGGCACGACGACCACCGAAGCCCTGTGGATGGGCGTGCCGGTGGTGAGCCTGGTGGGCGAGGCCTTCTATGAGCGGCTGAGCTATTCGATCCTGTCCAACGCCGGGGTGGGCGAGCTCTGCGCCACCGACCTGGCCGGCTACACGCAGATCGCCCTGGACCTGGCCGGCGACCGCGAGCGGCGGCGGCGCCTGCGCCAGACCCTGCGCGAGCAGATCCGCAACAGCCCGCTGGGCCGGGGCGAAGCCTTCGCCCGCGACTTCTACGAGATGATCGCCGGCGCCCTGGCCGCCGACCCCGCCAAGGCCCGGGCTAAGGCCTGAAATATTCCGCGAGCAGGTCGTCGGGCCGCGGCCGGAACGCCAGCTCGCCCGGCTTGTCGCCGGCGAACACCATCGAGCCCTTGGGCGCGCGCTTGTTGATCACCCGCACGCCCTGGCTGATGACGCAGTCGTCCTCGACCACCGTGCGGCCGACGACGGAGCTATAGGGATAGAGCACCACGCGCTCGCCGATGGTCGGGATCTGATCCTTGTGCCGGCCGACGTTGACCCCTTGGTAGAGCACCAACTGGTTCCCATAAGTGGCCTTGGCCAGCACGATGCCGACGCTGTGGCCGATGTAGAACACCTCCGGCATGGCGATCTCGTAGAACAGGTCGATGCCGTTGAAGGCCTTGTTCATCAGGAACAGCCGGGTCGCGGCGGCCGCATCCCCCGACCGCTGCCAGATCGTATTGGCCAGATAATACAGATAGATGGTGTGCTGTGAGGACTGCAGGACGTTGAACTCGTCCGGCCGCCAGGGCGCGCAGCCGTTGATGCAGCGATGCAGCCGCGCCAGCGCCTCGTCGACGTGACCCTCGACGGCCGCCCGGAACGCCGCCTCGCGCCCGTCCGGGGTCACCGCCGCGCACTGGGCGGTGGTGTAGGCGATCAGGCTTTCGCGGCTGTGGTCGAGGAGTTTCACGCGAGCCCCTTCAGATAGCCGGCCACCACATCCTCCACGCCGCGCGGCGTGACGCCAAGGGCGGTCAGGCGGTGGATGACGGCGTTGGGCGGCGCGGGGGGCTTGGCCTCGCCGGTGAAGGCGACCTGCCAGCCGGCGGCCTCGAAGACCACGGCGATCTGCCCATTGGTCACCAGCTGGCCGCTGGCCACATTGAAGATCGCCGGATCGGGCGCGCCGGCGATGGCGATCAGGGCGGTGACCACGTCGTCCAGGTGGATGTAGTCGCGGGCGACGGCCGGGCTGGAGTCCAGCACCAGGTCCTCCTCCGCCCGCGCCCGGATCAGCCATTCGGACAGGAACCCCGGCGCGCCGGGCTCCCAGTCATAGACGTTGGCCAGCCGCGCCACCCGGCCGCGATCGCCGGCCCGGGTCAGGATCAGGTTCTCGCCGAGCGCTTTGGAGAGGTCATAGACACGCCGCGGATCGGTCGGGTCGAACACCAGCGGCTCGCCCTCCTCGACCTCGGGCCTCGGCAGGCCGTCGTAGAGGCGCGTGGAGGACAGATAGACGATCCGCTCGAAGCGTCCGGCCTCGATGATCCGGCTGACCAGGCTGGCGTGCGCCTCCACCGTGTCGAACGGCCGGCGGTCGTAGTCGGCGGTGAGGCCGGCGCAGTAGTAGACGACCCCGAGGTCGCGGGTCAGGACGCCGGTGTCGCCCTTGGCCGGGGCATGCACGTCCCATCCCTCGCCGGCCAGCCGGGCCTGGAGCCTGGCGCCGACGAATCCCTGGGCCCCGACGACGGTGGCGAGCCCCCCGGTCATCGCTCAGAGCCCTCCGGCCGGATGGTGCAGCCTGGGGTCCTTGTGGCGCAGCAGCTTCGGCGAGACGTCGCGCACGATGGCGTAGGCCGGGGTCTCGAAGATCGCCGGGTCCTTCACCGCCACCATGTTGAAGCCGTGCGGCGGCCCCTCCAGGTGCACGGCGTCGGCCGGGATCAGCTCGATGGGCCGGCCGGCCAGGTCGTAGTTGGAGTTGAAGTCGCGCAGCGCATAGACCGAATAGCCGCGGTCGGTGAGCAGGCGGACGATCTCGGTGTTCGGCAGGCCGTTCGACCAGTCCACGTAGTGGCGGTGCACCTCGAACAGGATATTGGGCGCCTGGCCCTTCGGCTGGTCCAGGAACGGCAAGGCGCCCTGCAGCGCCCCCAGCTCAGCGCCCTCGATGTCGAGCACGATGAGGTCCAGCCGGTCGACGCCGGCGGCCTGCAGGTAGTCGGAGATGGTCACCGTCTGGAAGCCGCCGTCGGCCCCGGCCTCGGCGACCTCGGCGGTGGCGAAGCTGTCGTAGCCCACCAGCTTCAGGCTGGTGCTGCTGTCCGACCACAGGCCCTCGGGGCGCGGGCGGATGTTGGCGAGGCCGTTCAGCTCGGCGTTGCGGGTCAGCATGGCCCGCTGCTCGTTGTTCGGCTCGAAGGCGTGCACCACGCCGCCGGCTGCGGCGATCTCGCGGGCGATCAGGATGGCGTGGTCGCCGAAATAGGCCCCGCCGATCACCACCTGCTGTGCGCCCTTGGCCAGGTTGACCAGGATGCGGCTGGTCTGTGGCTCCCAGGCGTGATCGGGCGCCTCGGGCTCGCTCATCACGAAGTCGCGGGCGATCTTGGAGCGGTAGAGGAATTCGAAGGTGACGCCCGACGACAGGGTCTTCTTGATCACCTGGTCGTCGTCGAACAGGGCGTCCACCAGCGGGCCGGTGATCTCCTCGCGGACGTCGACGCCGGGCGCATGGATCGCGTGCTCGAAGGCGATCAGCTCGCGGACGAAGGCGGCGCGCCAGTCCTCGGTCTCGGCGATGCGGGAAAGCGCCTCGAGCGCCTTGTCGTTGGACATGAAGCGAACCTGTTCCTTATCGGCGCCGTGTCTAGCAGATTGAGGCCGGCCGCTCAGCCCCGGTAATCCGGATAGCCGGCGTCGCGATCCGACAGCACCAGCGGCGCCATGGGCCAGTCGATGGCGAACGCCGGATCGTCCCAGCGGACACCGGCCTCGTGGCCCGGCTCGAACTCCGGGGCGATCTGGTAGAGCACGTCGCTGTCCGGCTCGAGGGTCAGGAAGCCGTGGGCGACGCCTTGCGGGATCAGCAGGGCGCGGGCGTTGTCCGCGGAAAGCTCGGCCGCCGTCCAGCGGCGGTGGCTCGGGCTGTCGGCGCGCAGATCCACCGCCACGTCGAAGATCCGTCCGCGCACGCAGCGCACCAGCTTCATCTCGCCGTGGGGCGCCGGCTGATAGTGCATCCCGCGCAGGGTCCCGATCTGCGGGTTGCGCGACAGGCTGGTCTGGGCGGGCGTGAAGGGATGGCCGGCGGCCGCGAACTCGCCGGGGCACTGCAGGCGGGCGAACGATCCCCGCGCGTCAACTGCGGGCTCGATCTCCGCGACGAGGACGCCGGCGATCTCCGTCTGCGCGAACCGCATCAGGCCACCACCTTCGTCGCCGGCGAGGCGGTGACGAAGCGGCCGCCCCAGCCCGCGATGAAGCCCAGCTGGCCGATGATCTCGTCCTTCAGGTTCCACGGCAGGATCAGCACATAGTCCGGTTTCACCTCGGCGACCGCCGCCGGGCTGAGGATCGGCACGTGGCTGCCGGGCAGGTAGCGGCCCTGCTTGGCCGGATTGGCGTCGAAGGCCGCGACGATGTCGGCCGCCGTCGCCCGGCAGTAGTTGAGGAAGGTGTTGCCCTTGGCCGCCGCGCCATAGGCGGCGATGGATTTCCCCTCGGCCTTCGCCGCCGCGAGGAAGTCGCTGAAGCTGGCCCGCACCGCCTCCACGCGCGGCGTGAAACCGTCGTAGGTTTCGACCCTGTCGAGGCCGGCGGCCTGCTCGCGGTCGCGCAGCGCGCGCAGGGCGTCCGTCTCCTCGCGCCCCGCGCCCAGGTGGCAGACGAACAGCCGCAGCGAACCGCCGTGGGTGGGCAGCAGCTCCACGTCGAAGGGCCGCAGCCCGTTGGCCCTGAGCACCTGCTCCACCGCCAGCAGCGACAGGTAGGAGAAGTGCTCGTGGTAGATGGTGTCGAACTGCACCTTCTCGATGAGGTTCAGCAGGTGCGGGAACTCGAAGGTCAGCACGCCCTCGTCCTTCAGCACGTGCTGGAAGCCCGCCACGAAGCCCGCGATGTCCGGCACGTGGGCCAGCACATTGTTGGCCGCCATCAGGTCGGCGCGGACGCCGCGCGCGGCTAGCGCCTGGCCGGTCTGCGCATTGAAGAACACCACCTCCGTGGGCACGTCCCGGGCGCGGGCGGCCTCGGCGGTGTTGGCGGTGGGCTCGATGCCCAGCACGGGGATGTCCTTGGCCAGGAAGTGCTGCAGCAGGTAGCCGTCGTTGCTGGCCACCTCGACCACCAGCGAATCGGGGCCCAGCCCGAACCGCTCAGTCATCGCCTCGGCGTAGCGCCGCGCGTGCTCCACCCAGCTGGCCGAATAGGAGGAGAAGTAGGCGTAGCCTGCGTCGAAGATCGCCTCGGCCGGGACCACGTCGTCCACCTGCACCAGGAAACAGGCGTGGCAGACGCGGGCGTGCAGCGGATAGGCGGGCTCGCGCCCGGCCGCCAGCTGCTCGGGCGTCAGGTTGGCGTTGGCCAGCGGCTGGTCGCCGAGGTCCACCAGGGTGTGGGTGAGCGGCGTCTTGCAGAAGCGGCAGAGCGGCAGATCGGTCATCGGCCCGCTTCGTAGTCCGCGATCTGGGCCCGGCACAAGGCGAGCGCGTCTTCGCCCGTCCCCTGGCGGCGATACCAGTCCATGGTCAGGGCCACAGCGGCCGGGGCGTCGAGGCGGCTTTCGAAGCCGATCGACCGCTTGGCCAGGCTGGCGTCGATGGCCAGCGACTTGGCCTCCAGGGACTCGGGATCCGGCTCGTAGCGCCAGGGCGCGCCGCCCAGCGCCTCGACGCCCAGCCGGGCCAGCTCGCCCACCGTCACCTCCGCGCCGCCGGGCGGGGGGCCGAAGTTGAGCGACCGCGGCGTCGCCGGATCGGTGGCCAGCGCCTGCAGGTGGCGCAGATAGCCGGCCAGGCAGTCCAGCACATGCTGCCAGGGCCGCGTCGCCTCCGGGTGGCGCAGCACCACCGCCTCGCCGGCCCGGGCCGCGCGCACAATGTCGGCGACGATGCGGTCGCGGGAGAAGTCGCCGCCGCCGATCACATTGCCGCCGCGCGCCGTGCCGAGCGGCGCGCCGGCCGGCTCGAAATAGCTGCGGGCGAAGCTCTGGGTGACGATCTCGGTGGCGGCCTTGGAGGCCGAATAGGGATCCTTGCCGCCCAGCGGATCGGTCTCGGCGAAGGCGCGGCCGGTCTCGGCGTTGGCGTAGACCTTGTCGGAGGTGACCACGAGGGTGGCCTGGGGCGGCTGCGCGCGCAGCGCGTCCAGCAGGTGGGCCGTGCCCATGACGTTGCTGGCGAAGGTGTCGACCGGCGCCTCGACCGCCGTCCGCACGATCGGCTGGGCGGCCATGTGCAGCACCAGGTCGAAGCGGCGGGGCGCGATGAAGTCGGCGACCGCCGCGCGGTCCCGAAGGTCGATGAGATGCGACTGGGCCAGGCCTTCGACCCCGGCCAGCTCGAACAGGCTGGGCGTCTGGTCCGGCGCCAGCGCCAGGCCGGTGACCGCGGCGCCCAGGTCGCGCAGCCAGACGGCCGCCCAGGCGCCCTTGAACCCCGTGTGGCCGGTGACCAGGACGCGCTTGTCCCGCCAGAAGCCGCGATCTACCTGCGCCACGGCGCCTCGCCGGAGGCCCACAGCGCCTCGAGCACGTTCTTGTCGCGCAGGGTGTCCATGGGGGCCCAGAAGCCGTCGTGGCGGAAGGCCATCAGCTGGCCGTCATGGGCCAGTCCGGTCAGCGGCTCCTGTTCCCAGATGGTCTCGTCGCCGGCGATGCGGTCGACGACCTTGGGCGAGAGCACGAAGAAGCCGCCATTGATCAGGCCGTTGTCGCCCGGCGGCTTCTCGATGAAGCGCTCCACCTTGCCGCCCTTGATCTCCAGCGCCCCGAACCGGCCGGGCGGCGAGACCGCCGTCACTGTCGCGTCGAGCCCGTGCGCCTTGTGGAACTCCGCCAGCGCCCGGACGTCCAGGTCGGCCACCCCGTCGCTGTAGGTCAGGAAGAACGGCTCGGTTGGGTCGAGGTAGGGCGCGACCCGCTTCAGCCGGCCGCCGGTCATGGTCTCCGAGCCGGTGTCCACCAGGGTCACCCGCCAGGGTTCGTGGTTGGTGGCGTGGTACTCGATCACGCCCTTGGCCAGGTCGACGGTCAGGTCGGCGTTGTGGAGCACATAGTTGGCGAAGTACTCCTTGATGACATAGCCCCGGTAGCCAAGGCAGACGATGAAGTCGTTGAAGCCGTAGTGCGAGTACAGCTTCATGATGTGCCACAGGACCGGCCGGCCGCCGATCTCGATCATCGTCTTGGGCTTCAGGTGGCTCTCTTCCGAGATGCGCGTGCCGAGGCCGCCTGCCAGGATGACTGTCTTCATATCCCGCCTTCGCCGGGCCTGCGCCCCACCGCGCGCCTCTCATATCGCGTCCCGCGCCCCGGCGCCAACAGGGCGCCAACAGGGCCGCCAACGCCGCGAGGCCTTGCCCCGGCGCTGGGCGGCGGGGCATGTGGTCGCCATGGCTGAGCCGCCGCGGGTCAATTTCATCGTCGCCGGCGTCCAGAAGGGCGGCACCACGGCGCTGTTCGACTACCTGGCGGAAATGGGCGACATCGCGCTCTCGCGGCTGAAGGAGACCCACTTCTTCGACGACGAGACGCAGGCCTGGGCCCGGCCGGACTACGGCGCCTACCACGCCCTGTTCGACGATCCGCCCGGCCCCGGAGGATGGTCGCGGCCGTGCGGCGAGGCGACGCCGATCTACAGCTATTGGCCCAACGCCCTCGAACGCATCGCCGCCTACAACCCGGCCATGCGCCTGATCCTGATGCTGCGCGATCCGGTGGCGCGGGCCTGGTCGCACTGGCGGATGGAATATGCCCGAGGCGCCGAGCGCCAACCCTTCGCCTGGTGCATCCGCGAGGGCCGCCGACGGCTCTTCGAGCCGGCGGCGCCCAGCGTTCCGTGGGGTTTCCACCGCGAGTTCTCCTATGTGGAGCGCGGCTTCTACGGCGAGCAGCTGGAGCGGCTGTACGGCCTCTTCCCGCGCGCGCAGGTGCTGGTGCTGCGCGCCGAGGCCCTGCGCCACGACCCCGCCGCGACGCTGGCACAGGTCCGCGGCTTCCTCGGCCTGCCGCCCGCCGCCCCGCCCGCCCCGCGCACCTCGCACGTGGGTCGGGAGATGGACTACGGCTCCGAGCTGACCGCCGAGGACGCCGCCTTCCTGCGCGGCCTCTACGCCCGCGACCAGGCGCGGCTGGCCGAGCTGATCGGCTAGGGTCCGCCGATGTCCATCGACGCCCTGTTCCGCGAGGCCAATGCGCGCCACCTGGCCGGCGACTTCGCGGGCGCCGAGCGACGCTACCGAGCGCTCACCAAGCTGAAGCCGCTCTGGGCCCACCACAACCTCGGCGTCCTCTATGCCAAGCTGGGCCGCGATGCGGAGGCCGAGCAGGCGCTGCTGGCCGCCCTGCGGCTCGACCCCGCCAGCCCCGCCACCCGTCATACGCTCGGCATGCTGCTGCTGCGCCTCGGCCGCTACGCGCAGGGCTGGCCGCTCTACGAGGCCCGCCGGGAGAACCCCGACGCCAAGCTGACCCGGCCGACCCTGCCCTACCCCGCCTGGCAGGGCGAGGACCTGGCGGGCAAGCACATCGTCGTGGTCCGCGAGCAGGGGTTCGGCGACCAGATCCAGTTCGCCCGCTTCGTGCCGCAGCTGAAGGATGCCGCGCGGCAGGTGACCTATGTCTGCAGCCCCAACCTGGTCGATCTGTTCGCGCCGCTGGGCGCTGGCCTCGTGCCCGCCAGCCAGGCGCCGGCGCCGCGCGACGCGGACTTCTGGATAGCCGACTGTTCGCTCGCCCTGCGGCTCGGCGTGACGCTCGACAACCTCTCCGGCCAGCCCTATCTCGCCGCGCCGCCCGATCGGCTCGCCCGCTGGGGCGCCGGCGCGGGGGCCCGCATCGGCCTCGCCTGGCGGGCCAGCGCCACCGGCTTCAACGCCCGCAACAAGAACCTGCCCGACGACCTCGCCCGCCAGCTGCTCGCGCTCGGCGCGCGCAGCCTGCACCCGGAAGACACCGGCGCCGCCGATTTCGCCGACACCGCGGCGATTGTCGCGGGCCTCGACCTCGTCATCTCCATCGACACCGCCGTGGCCCACCTGGCGGCCGCCATGGGCAAGCCCACCTGGATCCTGATCCCGGCGCTGGACGCCGACTGGCGCTGGCTGGCCGGCCGCACCGACAGCCCATGGTATCGGACGGCCAGGCTCTATCGGCAGGCCGGCCCGGGCGGCTGGGGGCCGGTCGTGCGGCGGGTGGTCGAGGACGTAGCCGAGTTCAGCGCTTGATGAACAGGCCCTGGCCGGTGGGCAGCGGCAGGATCTGCAGGCCGCGCTTGGCGAACCAGGCGTTCTCGGCGTCGAACTGGGCCCGCGAGACCGTCCAGCCGTAGTCGTCGAAGACGATGATGCCGCCGGGGACCAGCTTGTCGTAGAGGGCGTCCAGGGCGTGGATCTCGGCGGCGGCGTTGTTCAGGTCCATGTGGATGAAGCAGATCTTCTCCGGGCAGGTCTCGGCCAGCACCTCGGGCACCCGGCCCTTGATCACCGTGATGTTGGGGATGTGGGCGAAGCGGTCGCGGACCTCCTCGAAGGAGAAGGTCCCCTTGTAGACCTGGTTGGTGGACTTGAAGTTCGGGTCGATCTGGTCGTCCGGGATGCCATCGAAGGTGTCGTACAGGAACCAGCGCTTCGGCCAGTCGGCGAAGCCGATATATTCGCTGCAGAACAGGGTGGTGTGGCCCTTGAACACCCCCAGCTCCATGAAGTCGCCGTCGAGATCGCGGACCTGGCGGACCGCCCACAGCACCGTCTGCAGGTTCCAGTGCCAGTTGGGCAGCGGCAGCAGGTGGGCGTGGCTGTCGGCCAGCGCGATGAACCGTTCGTCGTCGTAGAACGGCATGGTCTTGGACCAGGTGGCCAGGCCCTCGCCGACGAAGACGTCGAGGACGCCGCGCTCGAGCAGCTTCAGCGCGCCGCGGGTCATGGGCGAGCGGTTGTTGCGGACGCTGGCGAGGCCCAGGCGGACCCGGATCCGGTTCTTCATCGCCGCAGGCGCGGACGGCAGCAGAGCGCGCAGCACCTTGGCGGCCAGCTCGTACTTGTCGGCCTCCATCAGCCCGTCGGCCATGGCCATGCCCTGCTCGATGCTGATTTCGGCGAAGTTCAAGGTCGGCACCGGGAGATCCTTTTCGTCTCGCGTCCGGCGCCAGGCGGCGAACGGCTAAGTTAAGCAAACGTGATGCGGGATTCGCTTTCGCCCTGCAGAGCTTTGCGGTAGAAGTGGCTGGTCAGCCTAGCTCTCCATGGCTGTGTCGCTTTGGCCGGGTGGTTGAACCTCAGGTTCGCTGCCCGGCCGCTTGCGTTTTGGGGGTTCGCCGCCCCCGCCTTCAGCCCTCCGCCCCGATGGTCACCAGCCCGTAGCGGGCGAGCCACAGCACGCCGCGGCCGACATAGGGCCGCCGCGCCGGCGCGGCGATCTGCGCCACCTCGGCCACCGTGGCGGTCTGGCGCTCGCCCAGGAAGGCCAGCATCTGCCGCGCCTCGGCCAGCGTCGGGCGATGGAAGTTGCTGTAGATCGCCAGCGGATGGCTCAGCAGCGGCTCCGCCGTCTCCCAGGTGACGCCGGGCGTCAGGCTGACCGGCGTACGGGCGGAGAGGTGCCGCGACGGGTAGCTCTGGAACAGGGTGAAGGGGTCGGGCCGATAGGGGTTCTCGCGCGTGGCGGGAGCCGGCGGCGCGGCAAGGCGCCGGGCGTTCTGCTCGGCCCACAGGGCCTGGTACTGCGGGATGATCGCCGCCCAGTCGAAAATCTCGCGGGCCCGCAGCTTGGCGGCCTCGCCCATCTGGCGGCGGACGTCGGGATTGAGGATCATGGTGGTGATGGCCGCCTGGGCCTCGTCGTAGTCGATGGCGGTGAACTGGCCCGCCGCGCCCACATAGTTGTCGTAGTTGAGCCAGGCGTTGGCGAACCAGAACGCGAGGTCGCCCCCCTCGCCGGGCGGCGGGGCGATGGTCGGGATGCGGAAGCCGTCCACGCCGTGGCGGACGGTGTCCTTGTAGCCGTCCCAGTCGGTCACCACGCAGGGCAGGCCCGCGGCCATGGCCTCGATCGGCGTCAGGCCGAAGGTCTCCTGGATGTTGTCGGAGAAGCTGATGAAGAAGTCGGCGGCCGACCAGATGCTGAACCGCACGTCGGGCGGGCGGCCGTCGACGCTGCGGTAGTGGACGGTGGGACAGAGCTGGCGGGTCTGGGCGTGGTAGTGCTCCTCGTCCTTGGCGCTCGGCGACCAGCCGGCGTTGACCCAGTAGAGCGGCTTGCCGGTGGCCTTGGCGGCGCGCTCCAGCGCGATGGCCATCAGCGCCGGGTTCATCTTCGCCCGCACGTTGAAGCGGCCCATGAACAAGGCCACCACCGCATCCTCCGGGATATCGAGGCGCTCGCGCCAGGCCTTGCGGTGCTCCGGCGAGGTCGAGAAGTCGTCGACGTTGACGCCCAGCGGGATGGTCACCCGCATGGGCTCGGGACGCTTGCGCGGCCCGTACTCGGCGGCCAGGTAGTCGCGCATGGCGCCGAGCTGGGTGTCGATGCTGTGGCGCACGGCGTTCGAGGTGCAGATCAGCGCGTCATAGTCCTCGGTGGGCGCGATCAGGGTCTCGGCGACGGTCTGCATCACCCGTTCCGTGGCGGTGGTGTGGGTGATGCCGCAGACGGCGTAGGCGCGCGGCCCGAACGGGCGGCGCATCCAGGATTCCGAGGTCACCCCCGGCACCGGCATGTTCAGCACGCCCACCTGGCCGAGCGCCCCGCGGTCGGCCTGGCCGATCCAGGTGATCGGCTTGTCGGGCGCATGCACGCGGGCCAGCAGCTCGTTGAGCTCCTGCTCAGGCCGGCCGGCGACGTTCCAGAAATAGTAGCGATCGACCTCGGCGTGGCGGAGGTAGCCGCGCAGGAAGCTTTCGCCGGCGGAGATCCGGCCCAGCAGCTGGGGGCCGCTGGTGTCATAGCCGTTGGGGTGCAGGTAGAGGGCGGCGTTGGTCATGGTGGCGATGGCTGTAACGAGGCTTCCGCCGCTGTGGAAGGGGACAAAAGAAAAGGGCCGCCCCGAAGGGCGGCCCTGTAGTTCCGTCTGAGCCTGAGAGGCTTAGACGATGTTCGTGAAGTCGATGTCCGTCAGCGAGCGGCCAACCAGGGCCACCGCGGCGTCGTTCGAGTCCAGGGTGTGGTCGCTGTTGATGTCCGCGAAGACGATCATGTCGGTGCCGATCTGGATGACCTCGAACAGGATGCCTTGGCCGAAGCGGGTGTTCGCGAGGGCGGTGGCGGACGCGTAATCCGTCGCCGTGTCCTCGTGATACAGCGTCGCCGCCGTGGTCACGTCCGGAGCCGCGAGGGCGCCGAAGTGCAGCACGTCGACCGGCGTGTTCGTAACGCCGCCCTGCCAATCCATGATGCGGTCTTGCGAGCCGACCGTGGCGAGGGGGTTCGAGTCGCCCGAGTTGAACGTGAACTTGTCGTTCCCGTTGCCGCCCGAGATGATGTCGAAGCCCTTGCCGGCCACGATCGTGTCATTGCCGTCGCCGGCGTTGATCGTGTCGTTGCCCGCAGTGCCGCCCATCGTGATGATGTCGTTGCCCGCGCCGGCGTCGATGTTGTCGTTGCCGGTGTTGGCCGCGGCGCTCGTCAGGGTGTCGTTGCCATCGCCGAGGGTCACGGTGTCGTTGCCGGCGCCCGTGAGCGCGACGGTGTCGTTGCCGGCCCCGCCCGCGATGGTGTCGTTGCCCGCGCCGACGGTGACGCTGTCGTTGCCGTTGCCGACATCGATGTTGTCATTGCCGGTGCCCGACGAGTTGACGGTGTCGTTGCCATCGCTGAGCGTGATGACGTCGTTGCCGTTGCCCGTCAGCTGGACGCTGTCGTTGGACGTCCCGCCGGTGACGGTGTCGTTGCCCGCCGCCGTGTGGGAGAACAGGTTGGTGCCCGCGCCCAGGTCGACGTTCAGGTTGCCGATGCCGGAGTCGGTGACGGTGTCGTCGCCGATGCCGGCGTTGATCACGTCGTTGCCAGCGCCGGTGACGCCGATCACGTCGTTGCCGTCTTCACCGATCAGGGTGTCGTTGCCGATACCCGCGTTGATGGTGTCGTTGCCGAGGTTGCCGTCGACGTAGGTGAAGGTGCCCGCGCCGCCCGTGACGGTGATCGAGTCATCGCCCTGGCCGCCGGAGATCTGAACCGCGGCCGTACCGGTGTTCGACGTCGTGATGATGTCGTTGCCGGTGTTGCCGTTGATCAGCACCGTGCCCGTGTTGAGGCCGCTGAAGTTGATGCTGTCGTCGCCAGCGCCCGACACCAGGGTGCCGCCGCCGGTGGCGGTGTCGTTGATGGTGTCGTTGCCGTTGCCGCCGTCGATGCTGACGACGCCAGTGCCGGTGTCGACGAGCGAATCGTTGCCGTCCTCACCGAAGATCAGGTCGTTGCCGCCGCCGCCGGTGACGGTGTCGTTGCCGAGGTTCCCGTTCAGGAAGTCAGCCGCGGTGCCGCCGGTGATGGCGTCGTTGTCCTGGCCGCCGAGCAGGGTCGAAGACGAGGTGTCGAGCGAGTAGTCGATCGTGTCGTCGCCCTTGTTCCCGTTGACGAAGTCGCTGCCGTCGCCGGCCGCCGTCGCGGTGATCGTGTCGTTGTCCTGGCCGCCGAAGATCGTGTCCGCGCCCGCGCCGCCGACCAGGCTGTCGTTGCCCTGGTTGCCTTGCAGGAGGTCCGCGCCGCCGACGCCCGTGAGGGTGTCGTTGCCGAGGTCGCCGAACAGGGCGTCGCCGGAGCCGGTGCCGGCCACGGTTTCGCTGGTGGTGTCACCGACCAGCAGCTTCGAGGAATCCGGGAACACGAAATCGCTTTCGCCCAGGATGCCCGTGCCGAAGGTCAACGCTTTGCCCGTCACCAGGTCGGTGAGGGTGGCGCCCGTCACGGTCGTCGAACCGGCGGAGATGCCGCTCGGCAGAACGATCGTTTGGGCGAAGACAACCGACATCGCACTGGCGTGCGAGGTCTGGTTGGTGAAGACGATCGTGTCGGAAGCCGCCACGTAAGACGAGGCTTGCGCCGCCGTCATCGTCTCAAAAACATAAGTCGCCATTAGTCTCTCCAGTCTGTGTCACACGGACCCCGGTACGCCTGACCCCCAAACCCTTTGGAGCAGTCCCGGCGATCCATCTCCCCCAGCGCCATAGCATGGCCGTGGCGTAGGTTAAACGAGCCCGGATGCAGACGTATCGGAACCGTGCAATTTGCGCAACACCTATTAGGTGCGGCTAGAAGGCGCCCAATGCCCTGTTTCCGAAGAGCAACTACTGCTCGCGGAAGGCGTGGTGGATGGTGTCCATGACCGGTTGGATCAGGAAGCCCATGAGGGTCCGATTCCCGGTCACGATCATCGCCGACGCGGTCATGCCGGGCACCACTTTCACGTTCTTTTCCATGCCCCGCAAGTCCTTCGGATCGATCTTCAGATCGGCGCGGAAGAACGAGGCGCCGCTGTCCTTGTTGGTGATCCGGTCGGCCGAAACCACCGCCACGGTGGCCGGCAGCGGGCTGTTCCAGCGCGGATTCGGGCCCACCAGCCGCACCTGGGCGGGCATGCCCACGTGCACCTGATCGATGTCTTCCGGCTTGACCATCACCGTGACCATCAGCGGCGAGTTCGAGGGCACGATGTCCATCAGCGTTTCGCCGCCGCCAGCCACCCCGCCGGGGGTGAACTGGGTGAGGGTGAAGATGTAGCCGTCGACCGGCGAGGTCACCACGGTGCCCTTCAGGGCCTCCTGCGCCGCCACCAGTTTGGGCAGCGCTTCCTCGAGCTTGGACTGGGTGTCGCGCAGCTGTTCGGCGGCCTGGCTCTGGCGCTGATCGCGCAGCGCCGCGAGCTGCATCTTGGTCTCGCCCATCTGCTGGTGCAGGCGGGCGATGTCGGCCTGCAGCGAGCCCTTGCGGCCGGCCAGGTCGGCGACCTGGCGCTGGTAGCGCAGGATCAGGGTCTTCGGCGCGAAACCCTTGGCGTAGAGCGTCTCGTAGCCGCTCATCTCCTCGACAGTCAGCTTGCGCTGTTCCTCCGCCGACGCGAGCTGGGCCTCGTCGCCGACCACCTGGTTCTGGATCTGGTCGAGGCGCTGCTGCAGCACCGAGGCCTGGCTCTGGAACAGCTGCAGCCGGCTGGTGAACAGGAAGTCCTGGTCGCGAATCATCCCCGCCACCGTCGGGTCCGCCGTGCGGTTGGTGAGGGCGGCCGGATAGGTCGCGGACGACCGGTTGGTGGCCTCCGCGCTAAGCCGCGAGGCCTGGCTCATCAGGGTGTCGGCCTGGTTCTGCAGGATGCTGACGCTGGCCTTCAGATCGGTGTCGTCGAAGGTGATCAGCGGCTGGCCGGCGCGCACCAACTGGCCTTCCTTCACCAGGATCTGGCGGACGGTGCCGGTCTCCTTGTGGCGGATGGTCTTGCGGTTGGCCTCGACCGTCACCTGGCCCGGCGCGCTGATGCCGGAAGCGAGCGGGGTCAGCGAGGCCCAGACGATCAGGCCGACCACCAGCACCACGATGATCGCCGCGCCCGCGAACATCGGCCGGCGCAGGCGGTGCTCCAGCCGCGGGTCCAGCGGCACGCGGTCGTCGCCGCCGAAGGTGGGGGCGACGTAGGTGGAGCGGACGGGTCCGATATCGAGCTTCATCGTCCGGCCTCGATCGAGCGCACTTCGGCGGGCTGCTCGGCGGGCTTTTCAGCAGGCTTCATCAGCCGCTGCATGACCTGGTCCTTGGGACCGAACAGGTCGATGCGGCCGTCCCGCAGCACCAGCAGCTTGTCCGCCGAGCGGAAGATGCCGGGCTTGTGGGAGATGATGATCACCGTGGCGCCCTTGGCCTTCATGGCCTCGATGGCCCTGAGCAGGGCGTCCTCGCCTTCGGCGTCGAGGCTGGCGTTGGGTTCGTCGAGCACCACGAAGGCCGGATCGCCGAGCATGGTGCGGGCCAGGCCGACCCGCTGCCGCTGGCCGGCCGACAGCACCACGCCGCCCTCGCCGATGTCGGTGTCGTAGCCCTTGGGCATGCGCAGGATCAGCTCATGGACCCCGGCCATGGTGGCGGCCTGCACCACCTCCTCGTCGGTGACCCCGTCGCGGAAGCGGGCGATGTTGTCGCGCACCGTGCCGGCGAACAGCTCGGTGTCCTGCGGCAGGTAGCCCACGTACTTGCCGAAGTCGGCGCGGTCCCAGGTGAACACGTCGGCGCCGTCCAGGCGCACCGATCCGTTGATCGGCTTCCAGATGCCCACCAGCAGGCGGGCCAGCGTCGACTTGCCGGCGCCGGAGGGGCCGATCACGCCCAGCATCTCGCCGGGCTCGATGCGGAAGTTGATGTTGGCCAGCAGCAGCTTCTGCACGCCGGGCGGCGCGAAGTTGACGCTCTCGACGCTCAGCCGGCCGCTGGGGCGCGGCAGGGCGGTGGCCAGCGGCGGCGGCTCGGCCTTTTCCAGCAGGGCCACCAGCCGGCCGTGCGAGCGGGCCATGTTGTTGAGCGGCTCCCAGGCGCCGACGATGCGCTCGATCGGCTGCAGGGCGCGGCTGACCAGGATCATGTTCGCGAAGATCATGCCCTGGGCCATCTTGTGGTCGAGGATCAGGGCGGCGCCGACGGCGATCACCAGCACCTGGATGCCCATGCGCACCGCCTTGATGATGTCGGTGTACATGTTGGACTGCTCGGCCGCGACCGCGCCGCGCTCGATGGTCACCGCCCGGTGGCGGGCCCAGGCCGCGCCCAGGGTCGGCAGCATGCCCATGGCCCGCACCACCTCGCCGTTGCGCAGGGCCGCCTCGGTGAAGGCGTAGCTCTTCAGCGCCGCGTCGTTGGCCTCCTTGGCCACGGGACGGATGGCGCGCTCCTGGGTCAGGGCCAGCGCCAAGAGAGCGCCGCCGCCGCCGAGGGCCACCAGGCCGATCAGCGGATTGATCAGGAACAGCACCAGCACGAAGACCGGGATCCACGGCAGGTCGAAGAAGGCCGCCGCCGCCACGCCGGTGAGCGTCTGGCGGAAGGTGTCGAGGTCGCGCAGCGCCTGTGAGCGGGCGCTCGCCTCGCCGCGCACGGCGGCGTCGAACAGGCCCGAGAAGATACGGCCCGAGACCCGCTGGTCCAGCACCACGCCGTAGTTGATCAGGATGCGGGCGCGGAAGTCGTCGATCGAGCTGGAGACCGCGAACACGAAGACGGTGATCAGCGTCAGGATCCACAGGGTGGCCTGGTTCTGGCTGATCATCACCCGGCCGTACACCTGGTAGGTGTAGAGCGGCAGGGCCAGGTACAGCAGGTTGGTGAAGAAGCTGAAGCCCGCCGCCACCAGGAACGGCCGCTTGCCCTCACCCAGGGCGCGCGACAGGACGTTGTCGGACTGATTCGTCAGAAAGGTGAGGAACTTCATGCGCGCCGAGCCGTCCCGTACGTCCGTGTGGCCATTGTAACTATCAACGGCCGAAAAAGGGTGAACGCCGTTCGGCCGAGAAGGATCGACCGGGGTCCCCCGGGGAACGCCCGGAGCGGGCGGAGAGATGCGCAGCGGCCGGACCGATGTCAATGCTGGACGCGCCGGGCCGCGGACCGGCCGGGCGCCATTGCCCCGCCGGCGTGCTAAAAGAGCACAAGACGGCCGCTTTCCGGCCGCCCTCCCGAGGTGCGGGGATGTCCAAGGTCGCTATCATCGGCAGTTGCATTACCCGCGACCTGTGGCCGATCCGTGGCGAGGTCGCCCAACTGCTCTATGTGTCGCGGACCAGCCTGCCGAGCCTGTTTTCCGGGCCGGTGAAGGGGGTCCGCGCCGCCGCCGAGCCGCCGACCCCGCTGGGCCGCCACCAGCACCGCGCCATGGTGGCCGACCTCGAGAAGACGGCGCTGGCCGAGCTGGTCGCATTTCGTCCCACGCACCTGATCTTCGACTTCATCGACGAGCGATTCGATCTCTTGAGCCTCGGTGGCGCGATCGCCACCCACAGCTGGGAGCTGGAAGTCAGCGGCTACCTGTCGCAGAGGGCCTTCGCCCGCGCCCGCTCCGTGCCGCGGCTGACCGACGCCTGCCATCGGCTGTGGAGCCGCGGCGCGGCGGAGACGGCGGCCTTCGTGCGCGCCACGCCGCTGAAGGACGCCCAGCTGATCCTGCACTCGGCCCGCTGGGCGGAGCGCTGCCGCGACGAGAGGGGCCGGCTGAAGCCCATGCCGACGGTGGAGATCCTGCCGGGACGCGCGGAGCGGATCGCCGACCACAACCGCCTGCTGGCGGCCTACGAGGCCGAGTTCACGGCCCTGATGCCGCCCATGGCCAAGGTCGAGGCGCCGGACCAACGGCTGGGCGACGCCGGCCACCAGTGGGGCCTCAGCCCCTTCCACTACGTGCCGGCCTACTACGAGGAGATCTGGCGCCAGCTGCAGGCGCTGGGGGTCGAACGCGGCGTCAGCGGGCGTGACGGCGGGCCCAGTGTTCGAGCGGCGTGAGGCCCTGGCGCACCAGCTCCGGCGAGGCCGCCAGGTAGGCCGCGGTCGGGAAGCCGGGCCGGGCCTCCACCACCGTCCAGGCGCCGCCCTGCAGGTAGTCGATCAACGGATTGGCCGCGGCCGGCAGGGCCTCGCCGCGCGCCGCCACGTACCAGGGCAGGTCGAACCACGGGCTCGGGCTGCGGCCCTCCTTGCCCCCCTGGGTCACGAAGTGGGCGAGCGGCTCGAGGCCGGCCTGCGCCACGTCGGGGTTCTGGGCCAGATACCAGGCGGGATCGAACAGCGGGTGCGGTGAGGCGCCCCTCGTGCAGCCCACCGTCACATAGTGCAGCAGGGGCGGCGTCTCGCGGGCCGAGCGCGGCGCCGTGCGGCGATACCAGGCGGGATCGAACAGCGGATGCGGGCTATAGCCGCGCGCCCAGCCCTCGGTGAGGTAGTGGCTGAGCGGATCCTCGTCGGGGCCCAGGTCGGTCGCCTGGGCGGCGTAGTGGCCGATGTCGAACAGCGGATGCGGGTTGCGGGCCCGGGCCGCGCCGGACGCCACATAGTGCCCGAACGGCGTCAGCCCCGTCGCGGCGAGCTCGCCAGCGTTCTCGCGGGCATAGTAGGCCACGTCGAACAGCGGGTGGGGCGTGCGGGCCTCCGCCGCGCCGGCGGTCAGGTAGTGGGCCAGGGGCGAGGCGCCCGCGGCGCGGACATCGGCATATCGCTCCAGGTAGCCGGCGTGGTCGAACAGGCTCGGCGGCTGCAGCGACGGGTTGGCGCCGCGGCGCACATAGGCGGCCATGTGGCGCAGGTCGTGGAGCCGGCGACCGGCGCCGCGCCACAGGCCCGAGCGCTCGATCAGCAGCGCCTGGCCCAGCGAGCCGAGGCTGCGCAGCACGCGCTCGCTCAGGGCGGCGTAGCGGCCGCGCGGCGGCAGCGGGGCGGCCCGACGCTCCGACAGGTAGCGGCGCAGCGATTCGGCCCGCCAGTGGGCCTGGGCCTCAGCCCGGCCGATCAGCGCCTCGTTGAGCGCCAGGGTCAGCTCGCTGCGGGTGATCGCTTCGCGCACCTGCGACTGCTGGGCGACGGTGCGCGCCACCTCCCGCTCGGAGCGGATCGCTTCGACGCGCTCCACCGCGCCATCGATCCTCTTGAGGAACTCGGCCGAGGCGGCCTTCGCGTGGCTCTTGGGGGCGGGTTCGCTCACACGCCCTCCTGCTCGAGCCATTGCTTGTAGCTGCCCGGCCCGGCCGCGAAGGGGTCGGGGTAGGCCGCCTGCAGGTCGGTGCGCTGGCGGTAGAGCACCCGCTGCGGCTTCTCGATGGCCGTACCGTCGGCGTAGCTGTCGTAGGCCCACCAGCGCTGCGGGATCGCCGCGTCGGTGGCCGCCGCGACCTGCCGCTTGTACCAGCCCCAGATCTCATAGACCGGGAAGTTCTGGCCGGCGTACTTCTTGGTCATCACGTCGCCCAGCGGGCCGAGCTTGGTGAAGTGCCAGAAGCGCAAGGGGCTGCCGTTGACGGTGATCCGGCCGTCCTTCTGCACCGCCACGGTGCGCTTGGAGAGGTTCCAGCTGGCCACGTTGTAGCCGGGGTCGCGGACCACCTTCACCTTGTCGAACAGGGCCGGCACGTGGTCGCACCAGCGCTGGTCGACGAACAACCCGGCCGGCATGTCGTCGTAGCAGTAGCTGAGCAGCCGGTCGTTCCACCACTTGGCGAAGCGGGCGCCCTCGCCGTTCGTGCGGATCGCCACGAAGCCCAGGTTGAAGATGCCGGTGCGCGAGGCCGACAGGTCGTTGTCGGCGATCGACGCCGGGTCGTCGTTGGGGTCGATCAAGTGCGGGGTCAGTAGGATGTCGTGGTCCTGCAGCAGGTCGAGCAGCGGATCGAGGGTCTCGAACAGCGCCGTGTCCGGATCGAGGTAGATCGCCACCTCCGCGCCGGACGAACAGGCCTGGTGGATGAAGGGCCCCTTCACCGCCGTGCAGACCTCGACCACGTCGTGCTTGAAGAGCCAGCCCTGGAAGTCCGCGATGCCCAGATCCTGCGCCCACACCACCCGATCGAACGGCTCTTTCGCCGGATCGAACTTGAAGCCCTGCGGCGGCTTGTCGGTGATCAGCGCCACCAGCTCCCAGTCGGGGTGGAAACGGCGCAGCGTCTGGAACAGCACCCGGGCGCGGTTCAGGTAGGAGAAGGTGAAGCTGGAGTAGCAGAGGACCTTCACGCGCGGCCCTCGTTCGTCATCAGGTCCATGGTCAGCGCGCTGAACTCCAGGTCGTAGAGGCGGGCGCCGCGGCGGGCGCGGCCCAGGCCCTCGATTTCGCCGGTTTCGAAGGCCGACGCCAGGGCTTGCTCGTTGGCCAGCACCAGGCCGTGGCCGCCGCCCTCGACCAAGGCCGCCACATTGCCGCTGTCTGGCCCCGTCACCACCGCCGCGCCGGCGGCGACCGCCTCATAGGCGGTGAAGGAGAAGGTCTCGCGGCACAGCGGCCAGATCACCGCCACGTCGATCTGGGCGGCCTCCAGCGCCTTCTGCATGGCCTTGGGCTCATAGCCGTTCGCCGAGACCGGGTGGAACGCCACCGGCAGTCCGGCCGGCGCCTGGGCGCCGAAGTGGTGGAACTCGTAGCGCCTGTCCTCGCCGAACTTCAGCGCCAGCTCGCGGAACACCGGCCAGCCCTTGTGCGTCGCCGGCAGGCCGACGAAGGCCACCCGCAGCGGCCGCGCCCCGCGCGGGACCGGGGCCGGGCCGCGCGCCACCAGCTTGGCGTGCGGCAGCACCACCTCGCCCCGGGTCGGAAAATTCCACGACGCACGCCACAGGTCGAGGGTCGGCTGCGACGGGCTGACCACGATCAGGTCGAGAGCCTTGAACAGCTTCGCGTGCTCGGCCAGGTGCCGGCCGCGCCAGGGGCCGTAAATGCAGACGTTGCAGGCCGCGCTCTCCGGCGGCGGCGCCGCACAGTCCTCCACGTCGTCGCGCAGCAGGTGGAAGCCGGCGCAGAGGCTGGCGAAATCGTGCAGCCAGAAAT
>JAQGIV010000153.1 GCA_028290945.1 Phenylobacterium sp.
GGATCTGGCGGCTCAAAGACGGCTGCGCCGTGTGCAGCCTTTTCTCGGCCGCGAGCGTCAGGCTGCCTTCCTCGGCGACCGCGACGAAATAGCGAAGGTGCCGCAGCTCCATGGCGTCCATGCCTCCAAGGCATGCCACCCAGCTTACAAAGTCTTTCGCGTCGGCGCCAGTGGCTCTTACTTGCCCCATCGCGGCAGCGCCATCCGGAGAGACCGGCGCGGCTTTCATCAGCTTCTGCCATGCCAGCCATGCTCCGCCGGCAGGAAGTGCGAAGTGCATTGTCAAGGAATCGGAAAATGAACAGCCAAGTCGTATTGATTACCGGCGCTTTGACCGGCATCGGGCGCGCCGCCGCCGTCGCCTTCGCCAAGAAGGGCGCCAAGGTGGTGGTTGCCGGGCGGCGTGATGAGGCCGGCAAGGCCCTCGTCAAGGAGTTGCGCGCTTTCGGCGCGGAGGCGGAATTCATCAAGGCCGACGTCCGCCGGGAGGATGACGTCCGCGCCATGGTCGACCAGACCGTCGCACGGTTCGGCCGTCTCGATGTCGCGGTCAACAATGCGGCGACTGAAGGAAACGTTGGTCCGATCACGGACCAGACGGCGGAAAGCTTTGCCGCAACGTTCGACACCAATGTGCTCGGCGTCGTCCTGAGCATGAAGCACGAAGTGCGCGCCATGCAGGGGCAGGGCAGCGGCAGCATCATCAACATCTCCTCGACCTACGGGCATGAAGGCGCGGCCGGGGCCTCGATCTACGTCGGCGCCAAGCACGCCGTCGAAGGCATCACCAAGTCGGTGGCGCTGGAGACCGCCAAGTCGGGCATCCGCGTGAACGCCGTCGCCCCAGGCCCCACCGACACCGGCATGCTGACCCGCTTCACCGGCACGGCGGAGAACAAGGCGGCCCTGGCGGCGCAGGTCCCGATGGGCCGGCTCGGCCTCTCCGAGGAGGTCGCCGACGGCATCGTCTTCATGGCCTCGGACGCCGCCCGGTTCATCAGCGGCCACGTGCTCAACGTCGACGGCGGCCATAGCGCCAACTGACCCCCTCCGGGCGCGGAGCTTCATCCTCCGCGCCCGGCTGGCGGTGGTCGTCGCGACATCCCATTTCCATCTTGGAAGGAGACCGCCATGGCTGACAGGCCGATCAAGGTTCCGGGTCCCGATCACCCGATCACCATCGAAGCCAATCCCGCCCGCGTCGCCGTCACGGTCGCCGGCCAGGTCATCGCCGACACCCGCGAGGCCCTGACGCTTCGCGAGGCGGCCTATCCGCCGGTGCAGTACATCCCCCGCCGCGACGTCGACATGGTCGGGCTGGTGCGCAGCGATCACACGACCTATTGCCCCTACAAGGGCGAGGCGTCCTACTTCAGCATTGCGGCGGGCGGCGATCGCTCGCGCAATGCGGTGTGGACCTATGAGACGCCATTCGAGGCCATGGCGCAGATCAAGGACTACGTCGCCTTCTACCCGGATCGCGTCGACGAAATCAGCTGACCGACGGAGCGCCAGATGGATCGGCTCGCGGCATTGGAAATCTTCGTCCGCGTCGTCGACACCGGCTCCTTCTCGGCCGTGGCGCGGCATCAGCGGATCGGACAGCCGGCCGTCTCGAAGGCGGTCGTCCAGCTGGAAGCGTGGCTGGGCGTCAGCCTGCTGCTGCGCTCGACGCGCAGCGTGGTCCCCACCGAGGCCGGTCGGATCTTCTATGAGCGGGCCAAGCGGACCCTCGAGGAGGCCGAGGAGGCGGTGCTGGCGGCGCGCGGCGACGCCTGCGGCCTCTCGGGCAAGCTGCGCGTGTCGACCTCGGTCTGCTTCGGCCGGCTGCATGTCATTCCCAGGTTGTCGGGGTTCCTGGCCGAACACCCCGACCTGGAGCTCGAACTGGTCCTCGACGACCGCTACGTCGACGTGGTCGAGGAGGGAATCGATGTCGCGCTGCGCATGGGGCCGATGCCGGATTCCAACATGACCGCGCGCCGCATCGCCGAGGGCCGCCGCGTCGTGGTGGCCACGCCGGCCTACCTGCAGCGCCATGGCACGCCGACGTCCCCCGCCGAGCTCAGCGGCCATCAGGCGATCATCTACTCGCGGGGCGCCGGCTGGGATTCCTGGACCTTCCGGAAGGCGGCGGAGGAGGTGTCGGTGGTGCTCCAGGGGCGGTTGAAGATGACCGCGGCGGAGGGCCTGCGCGAGGCGGTGAATTGCGACATGGGCTTCACGATCGCCTCGGAGTGGAATTTCTGGCCCGAACTGAAGTCCGGGAAGGTGGTGGCGATCCTGCAGGACTGGGAATTGCCGCCGACCAACCTGTCCGCCGTCTACCCGACCGGCCGCCTCGCTGGCGCCAAGGCGCGCACCTTCGTCTCCTTCGTCGAGCGGATCATGACCGTCTGACCGGCGCGCAGCGCGGAAGTTTCAAACCGCAGAAAACGCCGAAAAGCGCAGAAATCCCGCCGCACGGTCCCTCTGCGTCCTCTCTGCGTTTTCTGCGGTTCAAAAAACCCTTGACGTAGAGCTTCAGATGTTCTACTTTTGTTCTCATGTCGGCCGCCGATCTTGCGCATGAACTGGACGAAGGGCTGAAGCAGCTCTTCCAGGCCGGCCTCGAGCTCAGCCTGCAGGTGCAGGCGGGCGCCATGGCCGCCGAGCCTGCCGAACAGGCCAGGCTCAGCCTCACCTTCCACAGGCTCTCCAGAGGCGTCCGCCAGACCGCGGCGCTGAGGATGAAGCTGGCCCGCGAGGCCGAGCGCGCGCAGCGCGAAACCGCCGAGGACCTCGTCCAGCTGGGCGAGCGCCGGCTCGCCAAGCGCAAGGCCCAGGTCAAGGCCGCCGTCGAATGCCTGATCTGGACCGAGGCCGAGAGCCCCGAGGCCTACGAGACCTTCAACCTCAACCTCGAAGAGCTCCTCGCCATCGAAACCCAGGACGCCGAGGCCTTCGAGGGCGAACCCGTGGGCGCCCAGATCAAGCGCCTGTGCGACGTGATCGGCATTTCCAACCCCGCGCATCCCCGCGCAGGCGGGGACCCAAGCGAGGGGTCAGTCTCGCCATCGGCGGATGGACCGGGCTCGGCTTGGATCCCCGCCTGCGCGGGGACGAGCGGTGGGGAGGGGGCCGAGCCGGAGAAGGACGACGACCCGCTGCTCTCCGACGACTATTGGCGCTCCTCGGCCTGAACCCCCATCCTCTCAACCGTCATGGCCGGGCTTGTCCCGGCCACCCATGATCGCAGGCGCATCCCCAGCGAGACGCAACCCGTCCCGCCGCGATTCCACATCCGAAATCGATGCTTCTGAATCCCCCGCGCGCAAGCCCCGGGGACGACGCCCTATGGGCCGCCTAGTCGCCCTTGCGCACGAACGGCGCGCTGAGGATCAGGTCGACCTCGTCGCCCACCAGCGGCACGTACTTGCTGACGCCGAAGGCGCTGCGCTTGATCTTGCCGTTGGCGTCGAAGCCCACCGTATAGGCCTTGGTCATCGGATTGGGCCCGGCGCCCTTGAACCGCGCGTCCAGCACCACCGGCTTGGTGACGCCGTGCAGGGTCAGCTCGCCGGCCACCGTGGCCCGGCCGGGCCCGGTCACCGTCACCTTGGTGGAGTGGAAGGTCATGGCCGGGTACTTGGCCGCGTCAAACCAGTCGGGCCCCTTCAGTTCGCCGTCGAGCACCGCGTTGGTGGTCGAGACGCTGGCCATCTGAACCGACACGTCGAGCTGGCTCGCCGCCGGGTTCTTGGGGTCGAGCTTGAGGCTGCCCGAAGCATGGGTGAAGTCGCCGTACCAGGTGGAGGTGCCCATGTGGTCCACCGCGAACAGCACGCGCGTATGGGAGGGCTCGATGGCGTAGGTCCCGGCCTGGACGGTGGCGGGGCTGGCCGGCTGGGCGGTGGCGGCCGTGGTCGCCATGAGGGCGAGGGCCGCGGCGAGGGCGGCGGGGTAGGCGCGCATGAAAGGTCTCTCCGTGAAGCGGCCAAGCTTCCGCCGCCGCCTTGCCACATACGCCGTTGCGCCAGCCTCGCAAGCGCCGGCCGAGCACGAGTGTCTTTCCATTCCGGAAAAGCCGCGGAATAAGCATGCCCCATGGACGCCCCCCTGGACGCCGACGCTCCCCTCCTGACCGCGCCGTTCCGCGACCCCCGCTACGCGCCGCGCCGGCTGGCGGTCGAGCGGCGCGCCGGCGGCGAGATGGTGCTCACCAATCCCGCCCCCTACGAGACCGGCTTCCAGACCATGACGGCGGCGCTGGCGCACTGGGCGGCCGTCGCGCCGCAGCGGGTGTGGCTGGCCGAGCGCTCCGGCGAGGGTTGGCGCACACTCAGCTACGCCGAGGCCTGGGCCGCCGTGCAGGCCCTGGCCGGCGGCCTGCGCGAGGCGGGCCTCGTCTCGACGCGCCCGCTGCTGATCCTCTCCGGCAACAACATCGACCACGCGCTGATCAAATATGCCGCCATGAGCCAGGCCATGCCGGCCGCCCCGGTCTCGCCGCAGTACGGGCTGAAGGGCGCCAATCCGGCCCGCCTGACCCACGCCTGCGAGGTGCTGAAACCGGCGGCCATCTACGCCGAGGACGCCGCCCTGTTCGCCGACGGCCTCGCGGCCGACTGCCTGGCCGGCCTGCCGGTGATCGCGGCGGCGAACGCGCGGCCCGGCGACATCCCACTGGCGCGGCTGCTGCGCGCGAGCCCCGCCGCGCCCACCGCCACGCCCGACGACCACGCCAAGTACCTGCTGACCTCCGGCTCCACCGGCCTGCCCAAGGCGGTGATCTGCACCCACCGCAACACGGCCCTGAACTCGGCCCAGATCGCCGCCTGCTTCGACGATCCCGAGCCGCCGGTGATGGTCCACTCCGCCCCCTGGAGCCACAGCCTGGGCGCCAACTCGATCCTGCACTACAGCGCCCATCGCGGCGGCACGCTCTACATCGACTGGGGCCAGCCCACCGCCGCCCGCTTCGGCGAGACGGTGCGGAACCTCAAGGAGATCTCGCCCACCTACCAGAACATGGTGCCGGCCGGCTGGATGCTGCTGGCCGAGGCGCTGGAGCGCGACGCGGCCCTGGCCCGCAGCTTCTTCGCCCGCGTGCGCCTGCTGCAGTACGGCGGCGCGGCGCTCGGCCAGGACTACGCCGACCGCATCCAGGCCACAGCCGTCCGCACCATCGGCGAGAAGATCAGCTTCGGCTCCGGCTACGGCGCTACCGAGACCGGCCCCACCGCCTGCAACGTCCACTGGCTGAACGACCGCATGGGCATGATCGGCCTGCCGATCCCGGGGACCTCGGTTCGCCTGGTCCCCGAGGCCGGCAAGCTCGACTTCCGCGTGAAGGGCCCGCAGGTCACCCAGGGCTACCTCGGCCGGCCGGAGCTGTCGGCGCGGGCCTTCGACGACGAGGGCTTCTATGTGCTGGGCGACGCCGCCCGCTTCGTCGATCCGGCCGACCCGGAGCAGGGCATGGTGTTCGACGGCCGCCTGTCGGAGAACTTCAAGCTGGCCAGCGGGACCGTCGTCGGCGTCGGCGAGCTGCGCATCGGGGCGATCGGCGCGATCGGCGGCGCCGTCACCGACGCGGTGGTCTGCGGCGAGGGCGAGGCGGGCGTCGGCCTGCTGCTCTATCCCAACCCGACCCTGTCGCCGGCCGAGATCGAGGCCGCGGTCCGCGCCGGCCTGACCCGCTTCAACGCCAAGGCCAGGGGAGCCGGCGGCCGCATCGCCCGCGCGCTGGTGCTGCCCGACGCGCCCGACGCCGCGCATGGCGAGATCACCGACAAGGGCTATATCGCCCAGGCCCTGGCGCGGCGCCTGCATGCCGAGGCCGCCCGCCGCCTCTTCGCCGATCCCCCGCCCAACGACGTGATGGAGTTCTGACATGAACGGCGCCGACGCCCTGATCTCCACCTTCGTCGCCAACGGGGTGGACGCCTGCTTCGCCAACCCGGGCACCAGCGAGATGCAGTTCGTGGCGGCGCTGGACCGCAATCCGCAGATGCGGCCGGTGCTCTGCCTGTTCGAGGGGGTCGCCACCGGGGCCGCCGATGGCTATGGCCGCATGGCCGGGCGGCCGGCCTGCACCCTGCTGCACCTGGGGCCCGGCTACGGCAACGGCGTCGCCAATCTGCACAACGCCCGGCGCGCCTTCACCCCGATCGTCAACGTGATCGGCGACCACGCTACCTACCACCGCCAGTACGACGCGCCGCTGAACTCCGACATCCAGACGCTGGCCACGCCGAACTCCATCTGGGTGCGCTCGGCCGAGAGCGCCGACGAGGTGGCCGTGGTCGCAGCCGAAGCGGTCGCCGCCAGCTACGGCCCGCCGGGCGGCCCCGCCAGTCTGATCCTGCCGGCCGACTCGGCCTGGCTGGAGACCACCACGGAGCCGGTGATCGCCCAGCGGCCAGCTCGCCCCGCGCCCGCCGACGTGGCCGTCGAGGAGACCGCCCGCGCCGTCCGCGCCGCCGCCAGGCCGGTCCTGCTGATCGGCGGCCAGGCCTGCAGCGCGCAGGGCCTGAAACAGGCCGCCCGCCTGTCGCTGGCCAGGATCACCGTCTATGCCGACACCTTCGTGGCCCGCCAGCCGCGCGGCGCCGGCGTCTATGCGCCGCGGCGCATGCAGTACTTCGGCGAGATGGCGCTGGCCGAGCTGGAAGGCGTCGACCTGATGGTGCTGGCCGGCACGACCGAGCCCGTCGCCTTCTTCGCCTATCCGAACCGGCCGAGCGTGCTGGTGCCGGAGGGCGCGAGCACCCTGTCGCTGGCCGGCCGCGGCGAGGACGCCGTCGCCGGCATGGCGGCGCTCGCCGATGCGCTGGGCGCCCCCGCCGAGGGTCCCGTCCAGCCGCTGAAGCGCCCCGACGCGACGCCCACCGGCCAGCTCAGCCCGCAGCTCGCCGGCCTCTCCTTCGCCCGCCACCTGCCCGAGGGCGCCATCGTCTGCGACGACAGCGTCACCTCCGGCGGCGGCATCGCCGTCCCCGCCATGACTGCCGCGCCGCACGAGGTGCTGTCGCTGACCGGCGGGGCCATCGGCATCGGCCTGCCGCTGGCGGTGGGTGCGGCGGTGGCGGCGCCCGACCGCAAGGTGGTCTCGCTGAACGGCGACGGGGCGGCCATGTACACCATCCAGGCCCTGTGGACCGTGGCCCGCGAGAACCTCGACGTCTGCGCCGTGGTGTTCGCCAACAACACCTACCGGATCCTCAACATCGAGATGGTGCGCACCGGCGCCGGCCAGGCCGGGCCGCAAGCCGCCAAGCTGCTCGAGCTCGGCGATCCGTCCATCGACTGGGTGTCGCTGGCCAAGGGCCTGGGCGTGCCGGCCGTCCGCTGCACCACCGCCGAGGCGTTCGACAAGGCCTTCGCCGCCGCCATGGCCAACCGCGGCCCGATGTTCATCGAGGCGGTGATCTAGCGCGCAGGAAAAAGGCCCGCGGGACGAACCCGCGGGCCTCGATCTTCAGACCTGAGAGACAGTCCTCAGCTGGTCTTGTTGCCGGGCAGCTGGCAGTTGCCGGCGAAGCGGCAGCCGGTGGCCCCCACCGCGGCGACCGGGCTCGGCGTGTACTCGATCATATAGCCGGGCAGGCCGTCGGCGCAGGCCACTTCCACCAGGATGGTGCCCTTGGTGGTCTTGGCCGCCGGACGGGCGTTGGAGACCGTGCAGGACTTGGCGTTGAACTTCTGCAGGTCGGCCGTCAGCAAGGAGTAGTCGGCCTTGCCCAGGCTGCACTTGTAGCCCGCCACCAGGGCGTGGCCGCAGTCGAGCACCTGGCCCTTGCCGGTGGCCGGGAAGATGCCGACCAGGCTGTTGCCGGTGCTGCAGACCAGCTCGACCACCTCGTTGGCGTCCTTCTGCGGGAACAGGGCGTACTTGGTGACCGCGCAGTCGGCGCCGGAGTTCTTGGCCAGCTTGGTGTAGAGCGCCGCCTCCTGCGTCGCCGCCTGACGGGCGTCGGTCAGCTGGCAACCGCCGAGGATGCCTTCGGCGTGGGCGCAATCCCAGGACTGGGCGAGCGTCGTGCCGTTGGCCTTCAGGATGTAGCCCTTCCCGTCGGCGCAGGACGCCTCGTAGAAGTCGGCGCCTTCCTTGGACGAGCCGACGAAGCGACGGTCCTTGACGGTGCAGCTGCTCTTGGTCGCCGCCGTGGCCAGGCGATCGACCACCGCCAGCCGCGAGGCCTTGTCCGCCAGCATGCATTTGATGTTGCCGTTGGCGTCGTCGTAGTTGAGGCAGTTCTGGGCCTGGACCGGCTTGGCGATATCGAACGGCGCGCTGCCGATGGCGATGTAGCCGGAGCCCTCCTGGCAGGCGACCTCCAGGAACGTCTGGGTGGAGGTGTGGCCGATGCCGCGCGCGGCGGTGGGCGTGCACTGGGCGCCGGCCTTGCTCAACGCCGGACCGAGCGCCGCCTTGGGATCGGCGTTGCCGGGCAGCAGGCACGGCAGGCTCGGGGCCTTGCCGTCCGGGCCGGGCGTGTTGGCCTCGACGCAGGTGAACGAGCTGGACGGCGCGCCCACCGCGGCTTGCAGGACATAGCCCATGCCGCCCGGGCCGCAGGCCACTTCATAGAAGCTGGTGTCGGGCGTGCCCTTCTTCTTGTCGCCGGGCACCTTGCCGACGAAGCGGGCGTCGGTGACCTGGCAGGCGACGCCGGCCGCCTGGGCGACGGCTGGCGCTTCGGCCATGCCTTGCTTGCGTTGGGCGTCCGACACCTTGGGCGGCTGCTCTTTCGGCGCGGAGATCACGGCTGCCGCGGGCGCCATGGCCGCGACCAGCAGGGCGACGGCCAGCCCTAAAACCTTTGGCCTCATTGTCTCTAAGTCTCTCCTGGGGTTCTATTTGCGCGCACATAAGCGCCGCGATCGTCCCAGGGTCAAGGTGGGTGAGGAACCCGGCCGAAGTTGGGCGTAGTTCCAACCACTTAGCTTGGCCCAGGCCGAGCCTTTGCCGGACCGCCGCCAGCCGAGTCAGGCGTTTCGCAGCCTGAGTCTCGGCCTTGGGCCGCCCACCGCGCGAACGGCCATGCTCGCGCCCAAATCGCAGGGCTGCTAGCCATCCGCCATGAGCCTGCGAACCCTCCTGCTGATCGCCGCCGTCTTCGCCGCCACCGGCGCGACGGCGGCCCCGAAGCCCGCCCCGCACAAGGCGCCGGCCAAGCCCGCCGCCACCGCTGCGCCCGCGGCCGGCCACGTAGGTGCGATCGCCGGCGGACCGGCCGACACCCGCGACCCGGCGACCCTGATCGCCGTCTTCGACGCCGCCGGCGCCACGGCCCAGACCGCGCACAAGGAGGCCGACTCGGTGCTGGTCGCGGTCAGCTCGCGGTTCGCCAGCTTCTCGGTGCAGTACGCCGGCTGCGATCCGGCGGGGAAGGGCTGCAAGGCCGCCCTGCTCGACTCCCAGGCGGTCGGGACGCCGACGCTGGCGCAGCTGAACAGCTTCAACCAGGCCTCGGCCATGTGCCGCGGCTACGTCGACCGGAACGGCAAGGCCCATGTGCTCATGTCGCTGCTGCTGTTCGGCGACGACACCCGCGAGCACCTGGTAACCCAGCTCGCCGCCTGGCAGGGCTGCATCGCCGACTTCTCCGCCTTCGCCAAGGACCCGGTGGCCTACCTGGCCTCAGCGCCTTAAGCGGGCTGGGCGTCGCGGGTGCGCAGCGACGCCGCCTTGTCGAGCGCGGCCTCCGCCTCGACGATGATCCGCCGCACGATCTCGCCGGCCGGCAGCACGTCGTGGATGCCGCCCGCCGACTGGCCCATGGCGAAGGCCGAGCGGTCGGGATCGAGCCCCTCCACCTGGCCGCCGATGCCGCCCATCACCCCGGCCCGCGATGACAGGATGGCCTGCTGCGGGAAGGGCTGGATCTCCTCCGGCCGGCTCTCCCAGTCGGCGACGTAGGCGTTCTTCTTCACCCGCATCGGCTTGCCGGAATAGCTGCGGGTGCGCACCGTATCCTCGTCGGTCGCCTCCAGGATCACCTCGCGATAGAGCTCGCCGGCGTGCGCTTCCCGGCTGGCGATGAACCGCGTGCCCATCCAGACCCCGGTGGCGCCCAGGCACAGCGAAGCCGCCAAGCCTCGGCCGTCATAGAGCCCGCCGGCCGCCACCACCGGAACCTTCACGGCGTCCACCGCCTGGGCCACCAGCGGCAGGGTGCCCACCAGGCCGGTGTGCCCGCCGCCCTCGCCGCCCTGGCAGATGACCGCGTCGCAGCCGGCCTGCTCGGCCTTCACCGCATGCTTCACCGCCCCGCAGACCACCATCACCTTGAGGCCGGCTTTCTGGAGCTTCTCGAGGATCGGCATGGGGATGCCCAGGCCGGCGACGAAGGACGAGGCGCCCTCCTCGATGATCACGTCGACGCTGGCCAGCAGGCTGTCCGGCGAGGCGGCCAGCAGGTCGACGCCGAACGGCTGGTCGGTGAGCGTCTTCACCAGCCGCATCTGCTCGCGGATGAAGTCGGGGCCCCGCCCCGCCATGCCCAGCACGCCGTAGCCGCCGGCGTTGGACACCGCCGCGCAGAGCTCGGCGTAGGAGACCCCGCCCATGCCGGCCAGCATGATCGGGTATTTCACGCCCAGCAGGTCGCAGAGCGGCGTGTGCAGGCCCATGGTCATGTTCCTCAGAAGATCGTGTAGCCGCCGTCGATGACGAAGCTGTCGCCGGTGTGGAACTTCGAGGCGCCCGACGCCAGGTAGACCGCGATGCCGGCGAAGTCCTCCCATTCGCCCCAGCGCCGCAGCGGCACACGCTTGAGGATCACCTGCTCGTTGAACTTGTCGTTGTCCTGCGCGCCCTGGGTCATGTCCGTGGCGATCCAGCCCGGCAGGATGGAGTTCGCGCGGATGCCGTAGCGGGCGTACTCCACCGCCAGGCCGCGGACCATCGACAGCACCGCCCCCTTGGTCGAGGCATAGGCCTCGTTGCGCGGCGCCCCGTGGATCGCCGAGGTCGACGACGTCACCACCAGCGAGCCGCCGGGATCGCCGGCGTTGGCGCGCTCGATCATGTGCTTCACGGTTTCGCGGAAGGTCCAGAACACGGCGTCCAGGTTCACCGTGGTGACGCGCCGCCACTTCTCGGTGGTCATCTGGTCGAAGGGCGCGCCGCCGCCAACGCCCGCATTGGCGGCGGTGAAGTCGAGCCGCCCGAAGGTCTTGATCACCTGGGCGATGCCGGCCACCACAGCGGCCTCGTCGGCCACGTCCACCTTCTGGACCAGCACCTCGCCCCCATGCGCTTTCAGCGCCGCCTCGGCCTTGGCGTTCTTCTCGGGGTTCTGGCCCCAGATGGCGATCTTGGCGCCGGCCTGGGCCAGGCCCTCGGCCATGCCCAACCCGATGCCGCCGTTGCCGCCGGTGACCAACCCCACCTTGCCCGTCAGGTCGAACGGCTTGTAGGCCATGAGCGGGCCTCCCTCTCGATTTCAAACGCTCGTTGGGAAGGCAAAGACCTTGGATCGACGCCGGGCGTCAAGTGTCAGGCCGCCGTCCAGCCGCCATCCACCGACAGGGCCGCGCCCGTAGTCGAGGCGCCCATGTCGGAGACCAGGTAGAGCAGCAGGCCCGCCAGGTGCGGATACTCCACGAAGCTCTTGTTGGGCTGGGCGGCGAGGATCACCTCCTCGATCACCCGGTCGGGAGCGATGCCGCGGGCCTTGGCCTGGTCGGCGATCTGGGCCTCGACCAACGGGGTCTTCACATAGCCCGGGCAGATGGCGTTGACGGTCACGCCGCTGCGCGCCAGCTCCAGGGCCGCCGACTTGGTGAAGCCGACGATGCCGTGCTTGGCCGCCACATAGGCCGACTTGAAGGGCGAGGCCACGAGGCCGTGCGCCGAGGCCAGGTTGACGATCCGTCCGCGGCCCTGGGCCTTCATGATCGGGATGGCGGCCCGCGTGGCGTGGAAGGCGCTGGTCAGGTTGATGGCGATGATCGCGTCCCACTTGTCGATCGGAAAGTCCTCGATCGGCGCCACATGCTGGATGCCGGCGTTGTTGATCAGGATGTCGAGCCGGCCGAACTCGCGCTGCGCGACCGCGACCATGTCGGCGATCTCGCCCGGCTTGGTCATGTCGGCGCCGTGGTAGAGCACGCGGACGCCGAAGCGGGCCTCCATCGCCGCCCGCTCGGCCTCGATCTTGGCCGCGTCGCCGAAGCCGTTCAGCACGACGTTGACGCCCTCGGCGGCCAGGGCCTCAGCCATCGCCTGGCCGATGCCGCTGGTGGAGCCGGTGACGACCGCAACCTGGTCCTTCAGTCCATAGTCAGGCATGGGCGGCGGCCTTCCGCTGTTGCGCCACCGGCGGCGGCTGGGGACGCGAGAAGGTCAGCTCCTCGTCGTTGGAAAGCTGCGGCGCGAACCGATAGCCCTCCGAATTGAAGCCCCTCAGGTCGGCGGCCTTGTCGATGCGGTTGTCGATGGCGTAGCGGGCCATCAGGCCGCGCGCCTTCTTGGCGAAGAAGGAGATCATCCGGGCCTCCCCGTCCTTCTCCTCGAGGAACCTGGCGGTCACCACCGGCAGCGTCAGCGCCTTGCGATCGACGGCCCCGAAATATTCGCCGCTCGCGCAGTTCACCAGGGTCTTGTCCTTCTGCCCCTGGGCCGCCTCGTTCAGCGCCTGGCTGATCCGCGGGCCCCAGAAATCGTAGAGGCTCGGGCCACGCCGGGTCTTCAGCCGCACCCCCATCTCCAGCCGGTAGGGCTGGATGGCGTCCAGCGGACGCAGCAGGCCGTAGAGGCCCGAGAGGATCCGCACATGGTCCTGCGCCCAACCCAGCGCCTTCTTGTCCAGGGTGCGGGCCTTCAGCCCCAGATAGACGTCGCCGTTGAAGGCGAAGGCCGCCTGCAGCCCCTCCTCCGAGGCCGCGTCGAAGGCCTGGAAGCGCTCGCGGTTGAGCTTCGCCAGATTGTCCGACAGCGACATCATCCGCTTCAGGTCGCGGGCGGTGAGCCGTCGCGTGCTCTTGGAAAGCTCCGCTGTCTGGTCGGCCAGCTGCGGCAGGCTCAACGGCGCGCTCTGCGGCGCCCCCGTGAAGTCGAGCGCCTTGGACGGGGAGAGGACGATCAGCATGGCTCTCCTTTGGCGCGGCTTGGCCGGCAGAACAAGACGAGCCCTAGAACAGGACTCTGGGATTCATGATCCGCTTGGGGTCCAGCGCCTGGCGGATCGCGCGCATGGCCTGCACCTCCACCGGGCTCTTGTAGCGCAACGCCTCGGCGGTCTTCATCGAGCCCAGGCCGTGCTCGGCGCTGATCGAGCCGCCGAGCGACACCACCAGGTCGTGGACAATGCGGCTGCCCGCATCCCGCCTTGCCGAATGCTCCGCGTCGGAGCCCCCGTCGGGGCGCAGCACGTCGTAGTGGATGTTGCCGTCGCCGACGTGGCCGAAGGCGGCGACCCGCGCGCCGGGGACGAAGGCCCGCATGGCCGCCGTGGCCTCCGCCAGGAATCGCGCGACCTGGCTCACCGGCACGCTGATGTCGTGCTTCCAGGTAGCGCCTTCCGGCTTCTGGGCCGGTGACTGGTTCTCGCGGATGGCCCACAGCGCCTTGGCCTGCGCCTCGGTCTGGGCGACGACGGCGTCGGCGATCAGCCCGTCCTCCAAACCCGCGCCGAGGAACCGCTCCATGGCCGCCTCCGCCGAGCCTGGCTCGCCCGAGGCGAACTCGGCCAGCACGTACCAGGGGTGGGGATTTTCCAGCGGATCGCGCGTGCCGGCGATATTGCGCAGCGCGAAGTCGACGCCCAGCCGGCCCATCAGCTCGAAGGCCTCCACCGATCCGCCGGTCTCGTCCTTGGCGCGCACCAACAGCTGGATGGCGTCCTCGGGGCTCGCCACGCCGATGAAGGCGACGGCGCGCGAGGCCATCACCGGATAGAGCTTCAGCGCCGCGGCGGTGACCACGCCCAGCGTCCCCTCGGCCCCGATCAACAGCTGCTTCAGGTCATAGCCGGTGTTGTCCTTGCGCAGCCGCTTCAGCCCGTTCCACACCTCGCCGGTGGGCAGCACCGCCTCCAGGCCCAGCACCAGGGCGCGCGCCATGCCGTAGCGCAGCACCTGGGTGCCGCCGGCGTTGGTGGAGACCACCCCGCCCACCGTGGCCGTGCCCTCGGAAGCCAACCCCAGCGGGAAGCGGCGGCGTGCGGCCGCCGCCGCCGCATGCACCTCGGCCAGCGTCACGCCGGCCTCGGCCACGATCACGTCGTCGAAGGCGTCGAGGTCGCGCACCGTCCGCAACCGCTCGGTGGACAGCAGCACCTCGCCCTGTGGGATCTGGCCGCCCACCAGGCCGGTGTTGCCGCCCTGGGTGGTGATCGGCACGCCGGCCTCGAAGCAAATTCCCACGACCGCGGCGACGTCCTGCGTGGTCTTCGGAAGCGCCAGGAACGGCGTCGTCCCGGTCCAGCGGTCACGCCATTCCAAGAGCTTGGGCGCTAGCCGCTCCGGGTCCTGGCTCCAGCCGCCGTCGCCCAGCACCGCCTTCAGGCGGGACATCACATCGGCGGGGACGGGCGCGGTCATGGCTCGAACTTAGTCCCGCCGCCTCAGCCGACAAAGCCCGCCGCGCGGCGCAGCCGGTCGTTGATCGCTTCGCCCAGCCCCTCGTCGGGGATCGGGGCCACCGCGATGCCCGAGGCGCCCGAGCGATCGGCGGCGCGCAGGTAGGCGAACAGGTTGGCGGCGGCTTCAGCGAGGTCGCGGCTCGGGCTCAGGTTCCAGACCTGATCGCGGGACGGCGTGGGCCCGAACGCCAGGAAGGCTTCGCGACGCAGCGGGGTCAGGGCGCCCAGCCGCAGCGGCAGGTTCGGGGCGTAGTGCCGGGCGAGCCGGCCGGGCGAGCGCCGCGCGTCGGCGTCGGCCTCCGAGAGCGGGCCGATCAACAGCTCGATCTCGCCGCGCACCACCGCGCCGGGCCGCAGCAGGCGCGGCTCGTCCAGCAGGGCGATGACCGTCGATTCCAATCCGATGCGCGAGGGCCCGCCGTCGAGGGCTTGATCCGCCGCCGCGCCGGTCTCCTCGATGGCGTCGAGGAAGGTGGTCGGGCTGGGCCGCCCCGACCGGTTGGCCGAAGGCGCCACGACCGGTCCGCCGAACGCCTGCAGCAGCGCGTGGGCCAGCGGATGGCCCGGCGCGCGCACCGCCACGGTGTCGAGCCCGGCCCGCGCCAGGTCGCAGACCGCCGTCTCGTCCGCCACCGGCAGGACGAGGGTCAGCGGCCCGGGCCAGAACCGCTTCGCCAGCCTGAGCGCCCGCTCGTCGAACCGCGCGATCCGCTGGGCGGTGGCCAGGTCCGCCACGTGGGCGATCAGCGGATTGAACGCCGGCCGTCCCTTGGCTTCGTAGACCGCCGCCACCGCCTGGGGGTTCGCCGCATCCGCCGCCAGGCCATAGACCGTCTCGGTCGGCAGGATCACCAGCCCGCCGGCCCTCAGGGCGGCGGCGGCGCGCGCGATGGCTTGCCCGATGGCTTGATCCTCGTCCACCAAGGCGGCTTACACCGCCGACCGGCGCGCGGGCTACTTCTTCGGCTTGCGGAACTTGTAGACGAACTGGTCGGTGTGGCCGCGGATGGTCTTGTCGAACACCAGCTTCTTGTGGTCGTCGGCCGGGTTGCGCAGCACGTCGCTCTCGCCCTCGAAGACGAAGCCGACCGAGGCCAGCTGCGTCTTGACGATCGCCGGGTCGATGCGGTGCAGGGTCTCGGTGTCGCGCATGCCCGATCCCGCCTGAGCCGCGTGGTCGATCACCAGGAAGACGCCGCCGGGCTTGAGGGCCGCATAGACCTGCTTGTCGAAGGCCACGGGATCGACCTTGCCCATGAACTTGTCGGGGTAGTCGTGGTAGTTCTGGGCGGTGAACACCAGGTCGACCTTCTCCGGCGCGGAGAAGGCGGCCGCCGGCTGCTGCAGCACCGAGATGTTGCCGTAGGCCTTGTCGGCCGCGAGCTTGTCGGAGGCCGTGACGTCGCCGGCGGCTTCCTGGGCATATTCGTTCGGCCACACCATGTAGACGTGGCCCTTCGGCCCCGCGACCTTGGCGAACACGCGCGTGAACAGCGCGCTGCCGGGGATCAGGTCGACCACCTTGTCGCCGGGCTTCACCCCCGAGAAGGCGACCAGCTCGCCGGTGTGCCGCCTGGCGTCGATCGCCTTCATGTCGCCGCGCGCCGGGTCGGCCAGCGCCGCCGCCAGATAGGGTTTCACGGCCGGCGCCGCGGCCAGCGCCGCTCCGGCGAGCGTCGCGCCCGCCGCCAGGGCCACTGCAAAGATCTTCATGGAAGCTCCCTCCGTCCTGTTTGGGGCCTGAACTTACGGCCGCGCTTGGCCGAAATGTGTCAGTGGCGGCGCGCCTTCAGCGACACGGTGACGGCGACCTTGCCGGGGATCTGGTCGGTGGCGGCGAACTCGCCCTGGCCGACCCCGAAGGCGGTGCGGTCGAGGCTGGCGGTCCCGCTCACCTGGGCCTGATCGCCGACGATCTTCAGCCGGAAGGCCAGGTCCTGCGGCTGGCTCGCGCCCCTCAGTTGCAGGGTCCCGTGCGCCACATAGCGGTCGGGGCCCACCTTCTCGAAGCGCGTCGCGGCGAACACCGCCTTCGGATGGGCGGCTGCGTCGAACCAGTCCGCCGACGGCAGGGTCGCATCGCGCTGACGGTCGCCGGTGTTCACCGAGCCGAGGTCGATGCTGACGGTCACCTTCGAGCGATCGAGGGCGTCGGGCGAAAAGACGACGTCGGCGGTCCATTTGTCGAACCGGCCGGTGATCGGCGCGCCGCTCCAGCTGGTGGCGAAGCCCAGCGTCGAGCCGGGCTCCACGCTCCACTTCACCGGCCCGGCGGGCGCGGCGGCGTTGGCGGTCGGCGCCGGGGCGTTGAGCGCGGGCGAGGCGTCGGGGCTCGCGGGCTCGGCGGGCGCTGGC
>JAQGIV010000040.1 GCA_028290945.1 Phenylobacterium sp.
GTGGCCAAGATCGCCATGGGCTACCGCGGCTACGGCCTGCCGATCGGGGAGGTGATCTCCGAAGGCAACGTCGGCCTGATGCAGGCGGTGAAGAAGTTCGATCCCGACCGCGGCTTCCGCCTGGCCACCTACGCCATGTGGTGGATCCGCGCCTCGATCCAGGAATACATCCTGCGCTCCTGGAGCCTGGTGAAGATGGGCACCACCGCGGCGCAGAAGAAGCTGTTCTTCAACCTGCGCAAGGCCAAGAGCGAGATCTCGGCCCTGCAGGAAGGCGACATGCATCCCGACCAGGTGAGCCTGATCGCCACCAAGCTCGGCGTGCTGAACGAGGAAGTCATCTCCATGAACCGCCGCCTCAGCGGCGGCGACGCCTCGCTGAACGCGCCGCTGCGCGCCGACGGCGAGAGCGAGTGGCAGGACTGGCTGGTCGACGACGTCACCCCCAGCCAGGAGACCGTGGTCGCCGACACCCAGGAGAAGACCCTGCGCATGGGCCTCTTGGAAGAGGCCATGGCCGAGCTCACCGACCGCGAGCGCCACATCCTCACCGAACGCCGGCTGAAGGACGATCCCACCACCCTGGAGGAGCTCGCCTCGCAATATGGCGTCAGCCGCGAACGCGTGCGCCAGATCGAGGTCCGCGCCTTCGAGAAACTGCAGAAGGCCATGCGCACGGCCGCCGAAGAGCGGAATTTGGTCAGCGCCTAGCGCTCGGCGCGCGCAGCGCCGTCGTTTTGAACCACGGATTTCACGGATACTCACGGATGCGCTTATCCGTGAAATCCGTGCGATCCGTGGTTTTCTTGTCTTGAGGCGGCCCTAGGCCGCCACCGCGCCCAGGTCGTCCTTCGGCAGGTAGGCCAGCAGCGGCGCGGCGCGGCGCTCCAGCTCGGCCACGTCGAAGCCGCCGGCCTTCTCCACCCCGTCGAGGTAGCGGCCGAAGTCGATGGCGGCGTTGGTCAGCTTCATGTCGCCGGCCTTGACGCCCGAGGTCTTCAGCTCCAGCGCCTGGGCCTGCAGGGCGCGCAGCGCCTGGGTCGGGTCCTTGACGACCGCCCCGATCGCCGAGCGCACGATCTTCAGCGCCTGCGAGGTCCGCGCCGAGTCCGCCGTCGGCGGGGTGTCGGCGCGGCGCTTCAGCGGGCCGGTGTAGTCGCCGGAATTGAACCGCCGCCGGTCGGGGCCGACATAGTCCACCGCCTCGATCCAGTCGCGCGGGCGCAGCGTCACCGCCTCCAGCCGCCGCAGCAGGTCCTTCACGGTGAACGGCTTCCTCAGGAACTCGTGCACGCCGGCGTCGCGGGCCGCCAGGATCAGCCCCGCCGTCGCCTGGCCGGTCATCATCACCACCGGCGCCTGGCGGCAGCTCAGGTGGCTGCGCCGCAGCTTGCGGGTGAACTCCACCCCGTCCAGGCCTTCGGCCGACATCTCCGCGAAGATCACGTCCGGCTCCACCGAACCGGCCAGCTTCAGCGCCTTGCCGGTGTCGGGCGCGGCCCACACCTGGCAGCGGATCATCGAGCGGATCAGCTCGCCCATGATCCGGGCGTTGGCCACGTGCGGATCGGCGATCAGCACCCGCTGCACCATGGGCGCCATCCGAGCGATGATCTTGGAATCGTTGTCGAACACAGGCGGGCTCCGTCGAGCCTGCCTAGGCCTGCGTCGGTAAAGAACGCATTACGACGTTACGCCCGGTCCCCGATGTGGGTAGTCGGGGCCTTCTCGCCGCCAAGGGGATTAGTCCGCGAACGGATCGCGCATCATGATGGTGTCGTCGCGCTGCGGGCTGGTGGAGAGCAGCGCCACCGGCGCGCCGATCAGCTCCTCGATGCGGCGCACATATTTCACCGCATTGGCCGGCAGGTCGCGCCAGCTGCGCGCGCCCTGGGTGCTGTCGCTCCAGCCCTCCAGCTCCTCATAGACCGGGACCAGCTGCTCCTGGGCCTTCAGGCCGGCCGGCAGGTAGGAGAATTCCTGGTCGCCCAGCCGGTAGCCGGTGCAGATCTTCAGGGTCGCAAAACCGTCCAGCACGTCGAGCTTGGTGAGCGCGATGCCGGCGATGCCGTTCAGCGCCACCGACTGGCGCACGAGGGCCGCGTCGAACCAGCCGCAGCGCCGCGCCCGGCCGGTCACCGTGCCGAACTCCTTGCCCACCTCGCCGATCCGCTGGCCGATCTCGTCGAACAGTTCGGTGGGGAACGGCCCCTCGCCGACGCGGGTGGTGTAGGCCTTGACGATGCCCAGGATGTAGCCGGTCGCCTTGGCGCCCAGGCCCGAGCCCGCCGCTGCCTGCCCCGCCACGGTGTTCGACGAGGTCACATAGGGATAGGTGCCGTGGTCGACGTCCAGCAGCGCGCCCTGCGCGCCCTCGAACAGCACCCGCCGCCCCGCCCGAACCAGCTCATTGAGATGCAGCCAGGCGGGCTTGGCGAACGGCAGCACCTTCGGCGCGATGACCTCCAGCTCGGCCAGCAGCGCCGCCCCGTCGGCCTCCGGCAGGCCGAGGCCGCGCCGCAGCGGCCCGTGGTGCGCCAACAGCCGGTCGATCTTGGCGATCAGCGCCTCGCGGTCGGCCAGGTCGGCGACGCGGATGGCGCGGCGGCCCACCTTGTCCTCATAGGCCGGGCCGATGCCGCGCCCGGTGGTGCCGATCTTCTTGATCGCCGCCTTCTCGCGGGCCTGGTCGAGGTCCTTGTGCAGCGGCAGGATCAGGCAGGCGTTGTCGGCCAGGATCAGCAGCTCCGGCGTCACCGCCACCCCCTGCCCGCCCAGCTTGGCGATCTCCTCCAACAGGTGCCAGGGGTCGACCACCACGCCGTTGCCGATGACCGAGAGCTTGCCCTGCACGACGCCGGACGGCAGCAGGCTGAGCTTGTAGACTTGGTCGCCCACCACCAGGGTGTGGCCCGCGTTGTGGCCACCCTGGAAGCGCACCACCACGTCGGCCCGGTTGGACAGCCAATCCACCAGCTTGCCCTTGCCCTCGTCGCCCCACTGGGCGCCGATCACCGTCACATTGGCCATGGGTACGATCCTGCAACCCGCCGGGTTGGATCCGTTCCGCCCTTCGACAGGTGCTCGGCGGGGGATCGTCGATCGATTTTAGGCGCCGGGCCTTAGCGGCCGCTTGCGCCGAGGGCGTAGATCACCCGGACGCCCGCATCGTCAAGCCCCTGGTTCTTGCCGTGGTGGAACACCTCGCCGTTGGAGATGTGCACCCAGGAGAGCTCGGCGCTGAGCCTGGGCGTGATGTGCATGCCCAGCGCCAGCTCCGGCTCGAACAGCAGGTGGGAGCCGAAATCGATGCGGCTCTGATAGAGGGCGAGCCGCCGCTGGATCTCGGCCGGCGTCAGCCCCGGCGCATTGACCGGCGGCAGGCCGGCCTTGCCGTCGGTGTAGGCGAGGCCGAGCCCCGGGCGGAAATAGAAGGTGTCGCCCATCCGGATCGGCCAGGAGAGGCCGACGGCCACGAAGTTCGAGGTGTTGTCGGTGTTGACCGAGACGAAGGCGTGGGCCTGCGGCGCGCCGATCAGGCTCAGCGCCTCGATGCGGTCGGAGCGGATGCCCAGCTCGAAGTCGGCCCCCTTCTCGCGGTCCGCCGCGCCGGATCCGATCGCCGCGCCCAGGAAGGCGACGTCGTGGGCGTAGACCCCCGCCATCAGCTCCGCCGCCGCGGCCGGACCGGTGAACCCCAAGGCGGCGATCACCGCCCCCAGCGCCAGCTTGCCGAACATGAATCACGCCCTCCGTCCCGGCCATCAGCTTAGCTGTCCCACCTCATAGCGGAAGGCCCCTCGCGCACCGCCGGCCGGCGCGATATGAGGCGATCATGGACATCCCGCGCTTCCACCTCGCCTTCCCGGTCCGCGACCTGGCCGAAGCCCGCGCCTTCTACGGCGAGCTGCTGGGCTGCCCGGAGGGCCGCTCCAGCGACCAATGGGTCGACTTCGACTTCCGCGGCCACCAGATCGTCGCCCACCTGTCGCCGGCCGAGGTAGGCCATCGCGCGACCAGTCCCGTCGACGGCGAGGACGTGCCGGTGCGCCATTTCGGGGTGATCCTCACCCTGCCGGAATGGGAGGCGCTGGCCGAGCGCCTGCAGGCCGCCGGGACCCGCTTCATCATCGCGCCGCAGGTGCGCTTCAAGGGCCAGTCGGGCGAGCAGGCGACCATGTTCTTCCTCGACCCCTCCGGCAACGCCCTGGAGTTCAAGGCCTTCGCCGACGACGCCCAGGTGTTCGCCAAATGAGTCTCACCTTCGCCGACGTCGAGGCGGCCGCGGCCCGCATCGCCGGCCACGCCGTGGTCACCCCGCTGATCGAGAGCCCGGCGCTCAACGAACGGCTGGGCGCCCGCGTGCTGATCAAGGCCGAGACCCTGCAGCGGGTCGGCGCCTTCAAGTTCCGCGGCGCCTACAACCGCCTGGTCCAGCTGTCGCCTGAGGAGCGCCGGCGCCGCGTCGTCGCCTTCTCCTCCGGCAACCACGCCCAGGGCGTGGCGCTGGCCGCCAGGCTGCTGGGCATGCCGGCGCTGATCGTCATGCCGTCCGACGCCCCGGCCATCAAGGTCGCCGCCACCAGGGGCTACGGCGCCGAGGTCAGGCTCTACGACCGGCTGACGGAAAGCCGCGAACAGATCGCCGCCGCCATCGCCGCCGAGCGCGGGGCCGTCGTGGTCCCCGCCTTCGACGACCCCCACATCGCCGCCGGCCAGGGCACGGTGGGCCTGGAGATGGTCCGCCAGGCGCAGGCCCTGGGCGCCACCTTCGACCTGGTGCTGGCCCCGGTCAGCGGCGGCGGCCTCTTGGCCGGCATCTCACTGGCTGTGAAGGCGTTGTCGCCCGCCACCGCCATCTGGGGCGTCGAGCCGGCGGGGTTCGAGGACCTGCGCCTGTCGCTGGAGGCCGGCGAGCGGGTGACCATCAAGCCCACCGGCCGCTCGCTCTGCGACGCCCTGGAATCGCCGGCTCCCGGCGTCGTCACCTTCCCGATCCTGAAGCAGGCCCTGGCCGGCGCCGTCGCCATCACCGACCCGGAAGTCGCCGAGGCCATGCGCTACGCCTTCGCCACCCTGAAACTGGTCGTCGAGCCCGGCGGCGCGGTGGGCCTGGCCGCCCTGCTCACCGGCAAGGTGAAGCTCAACGCCGGCCAGACCGCCGGCCTCGTCCTCTCCGGCGGCAACGTCGACCCGGAGCTGTTCGCAAGGGTGATCAACGGCGAGATCTGACCCTTTCCCTCCCGTTTGCATGGGGAGGGGACGGCTCGACGCAGTCGAGCCAGGGGTGGGGAATACGCGTCCAAGCTCAGAGGCTGATCGTGACCTCCCCACCCGTCTGTCGCTTCGCTACAGCCGATCCTCCGGCGCCGGCACGGGCGGCGCGTTCGGCGGGGTGATCAGCTTGGCGAGCTTCGGCTTCAGCCACTGCTCGAAGTCGTCGACGAACTCGTAGACCACCGGCACCAGCACCAGCGACAGCATGGTCGAGGTGATCAGGCCGCCGATCACCGCCACCGCCATCGGCTGGCGGAACTCGGCGCCCTTCTCCAGGGCGAAGGCCGTCGGCAGCATGCCGGCCGCCATGGCCATGGTGGTCATGATGATCGGCCGGGCCCGCTCGCGGCAGGCCTCGATCAGGGCGTCGTGCTGGCTCATGCCCTCGCGCTCGCGCTCGATGGCGTACTCGACCAGCAGGATCGAGTTCTTCGCCGCCAGGCCCATCAGCATCAGGAAGCCGATCAGCGAGGGGATCGACAGCGACAGGTTGAACAGCAGCAGCCCGATGAACGCCCCGCCGAACGACAGCGGCAGGGCCGCCAGGATGACGATCGGCTTGAAGAAGCTGCGGAACAGCAGCACCAGCACCGCGAACATCAGGAAGATCGCCGTGGCGAAGGCCACGATGAAGCCGCCGAACATCTCCTGCATGGCCTGCTGGTTGCCGATGGCGGCGGGATGCACGCCGGGCGGCAGGCGCTTCATGATCGGCAGCTGGTTCACCGCCCGCTGCCCCTCGCCCATCTCCACGCCGTTCAGCTCGGCCCGCACGGTCATCTGCCGCTGGCGGTTCAGCCGGTCGATGCGCGCCGGTCCGGCCTCGAAGGTGATGTCGGCGACGCTTTCCAGGGTGGTGGAGCCGCCGCTGGCGGTGGGCACCCGCAGCGACCGGATGCGCTCGATATCGGCCCGCGCGGCCTGCGGCAGCCGCACGCGGATCGGGATCCGCCGCTCGCCCTCGCTGAACTTGGCGACATTGGCGTCGATGTCGCCGACCGTGGCGACGCGCGCCACCGTGGCGATCACGTCGGAGGAGACCCCCAGCCGCGCGGCTTCCGCCGCCTTCGGCCGGATGACGATCTCCGGGCCCACCGGCGGTGTCGAGGGCCGCGGGTCGGCCAGCTGCGGCAGCTTGCGCATCTCCCGCTCCAGCTCCAGCGAGGTCTGCTGCAGGGTCTGCGGATTGTCGCCGGTGAGGATCTGCTGGTAGCCGGCCGCGCCTTGGAAATCGAGGAAGGTCAGGCGGGCGTCGGGGATCTGGCGCAGCGGCTCGCGCAGCCGCGCGCGGAGCCCGTCGCCCGACACCTTGCGGTGCGGGTCGAGCAGGACGGTGGCCGTGCCGTTGCGCAGGTCGCCGCCGCCGAACGAGGTGCCCGGCCCGAACGACGACACCGTGGAGCCCACCTGCACGAACACCCCGGTGACCTCCGGCTGGTGTTGGAACAGGCCGGTGATCCGCTGGGCCGTCGCCTCCATGTCCGACACCGTGGCGCCCGGCGGGCCCTGGATGTCCACATAGAGGAAGTCCGGGTCGCCCGGCGGCTGGAAGCCCTGCGGCAGCAGGACCACGAGCCCTGAGGTCGATACGAACAGCACGAAGCCGGCGATGGCGCAGACGATCCGGTGGGCCAGCGCCCAGTCGAGCACTGTGCGGTAGAAGCCCTCGAACGGCTTGCGCGGCTTGGCGTGCGGCTTGGGCTTCAGCAGGTAGGCCGCCATCAGCGGCGTCACCAGCCGGGCCACGGCCAGCGAGAACAGCACCGACACCGAGACGGTGAGGCCGAACTCCTTGAAGAACTGGCCGGGGATGCCCGGCATGAAGCTGACCGGGGTGAACACCACCACGATGGCCATGGTGGTGGCCACCACCGCCAGGCCGATGGCGTCGGCGCCTTCCAGCGCCGCCTGGAACGGCCGGAACCCGCGCTCCACCCGTTTCTCGATGTTCTCGATCTCGACGATCGCGTCGTCCACCAGGATGCCGATCACCAGGGTCAGCGCGAGCAGCGTCACCATGTTCAGCGAGAAGCCGGCCAGCTTCATCACGAAGAAGGTCGGGATCAGCGAGATCGGCATGGCCGCCGCGGTGATCAGCGTCGCGCGGATGTCCTTGAGGAAGAAGAACACCACCAGCGCCGCCAGCAGCATGCCCTCGGCCAGCACGTGGGTGGTGGCCTTGAAGCTCGCCCGCGTCTCGTCCACCGAGGAGGAGATCTTCGAGAAGCTGACGGCCGGATATTGCTTGTGCAGCTTGATCAGCGCCGCGGTGACCTGCTCGTCCGTGGTGACGTCGGAAGCCTCCTTGGTCTTGGAGACCTGGAAGCCCACCACCGGCCGGCCGTTCAGGCGGGCGAAGCCGCGCGCCTCGCCGGCCCCGTTGCCGACGTCGGCCACGTCGCCCAGCCGCACGTAGCGGCCGCCGCCGGTCGGGATGTTGAGGTCGCGCAGCTGCTCGACCGAGGCCACATTGCCCAGCACCCGCAGGGTCTGCTCGCGGCCGCCCACCTGCACCCGGCCCCCCGGCGAATCCACCTGGAAGCTGCGCAGGGCGGTGTTCACCTGGCTGGCCGTCAGCCCGCGGGCCGCCAGCTTGTCGGGGTCGACCACCACGTTGATCTCGCGCGCCACGCCCCCGACCCGGGTGATCTGGGCGACGCCCTTGGCGGCCTGCAGCTCACGCGAAATGGTGTCGTCGATGAACCAGGAGAGCTGCTCGTCGCCCATCGCCGGGGCGGCCACCGCATAGGTCAGGATCGGGGCGACCTCGTCGACCTCCACCTGCTGGACGATGGGCTCGTCGATGTCGCGCGGCAGCGCGGCGCGCGCCTGGGCGATCTTCGAGCGGACCTCGTCGGTCTTCTTCTGCAGGTTCTCGCCGATCTCGAACGTCATCGAGGTGGTGGAGACGCCCTGGGTCACCGTCGACTGCAGGTCCTTCACGCCGGTGACGCTGGACAGCGCGTCCTCCACCGGCCGGGTGACCTGGGTCTCCATCTCGGCCGGAGCGGCGCCGTTCTCGGTGACGGTGACCGCGACCACCGGGAACTGGATGTTCGGGTACTGCTTGATCGCCAGGCTGTTGTAGGAAATCAGCCCCGCCAGCACGAGGCCCATGAACAGCACCGCCACCGGAACCGGGTTCCGGATCGCCCAGGCGGAGATCGCAAAGCTGCGGCGCGGGGCTTCGCTCATCGCCGGGCCGCCTGCGCCGGCTGGCCGACACCCTGGACCGGGCCTTCCAGCGGCCGCACCAGGTCGCCGTCGAGCAGCAGGGAGGCCGAGTTGGCCACCACCCGCGCGCCCTCCGGCGGCCCCTTGACCAGCTGCACCAGGCCCGAGCCGCGGACCCCGGCCTCGATCAGCACGCGGTGCACGCGGTTGTCGGCGCCGATGGTCATCACGCTGGCGCCGTCGGCGTCATAGCGGATCGCCGATTCCGGCACCGACAGGGCGACGCCGGCCGCATCGCCGAACACCGCCCGGCCGAAGCCGCCGGCCCGCACGCCGCCGCTCACCGGCAGCAGCACGCGCACCTGGCCGAGCTTGGTCTGCGGATCGATCTGCGGGCTGATCAACCGGACGTGGCCCTGCACCACCTGGCCGCTCGGCAGGGTGACGGTGGCCGCCTGGCCGGGGCGCACGCGCGCCAGGTCCTGTTCGCCCATATTGGCGGCCAGCTCGATCTCGCCGTCGCGGGCCAGCCGGAACCAGGGCGTCGCGCCGCCGGTGGAGAGGTCGCCCGGCCGCACGGTCTTCTCCAGCACCAGGCCCGAGACCGGCGCGGTCACCGCCATCTTGACGTAGCGGGTCTTCAGGTCGCGCAGCTGCGCCGCGGCGGCGCGCGCCTGGTAGCGGCGCTGCTCGATCTGCTCCTGGGAGATGACGCCCTGGCCATCAAGGCCTTTCACCCGGGCGGCCTGGGCCTCGGCCTGTTCGGCATTGGCCTGCGCCTGGGCGATCTGCGCCTCGATCAGCGTCGGGTCGAGGCGGACCAGCACCTGGCCCTTCTTCACATATTGGCCGACGTCGGCCTGCACGGCGGCGACGCGGTAGCCGGTCACCTCTGGCATCACCGCGGCCTCTTCGAGCGGCACCAGGTCGCCGGAGGCGGCCAGGGCGCCGACGATGGCCCGCGGCTCGACGCGCACCACGCTGACGGCGCGCGCCTGCTGCGCCTCGGTCTGCTTGACCGGCGGCTTCTTGCAGCCGGCCAGCGCCCCGGAAAGCGTCACCACGGCGGCGAGGGAAAGGAAGAGTTGGCGGCTCATGCGCGCGTTCACCTTGAGGCGGCCCCGTCTTTTACCGGAAGGTCTGGCATCGGATAGCGCTCGGCGGGCCAGCCGCCGCCCAGCGCCTTGAAGGTGGTCACCGCCTGGCGCAGGCCCTGCACCTGGGCGGTGGTCAGTTGGGTGCGGGTGGCCCGCCAGGTCTGCTCGGCGCCAAGCGCCGTCTGCAGGTCGGAGAGCCCCAGGGCATAGCCCTTGCGGGCCGCCTCATAGCTACGCGCCGCGCGGGCCTCGCCCTCGGTCAGCACCGTCACGCGGCGGTTGTAGGCGTCCAGCCGGACCAGCGAGCTCTCGGCCTCGCCGAACGCCGTCTGCACGGATTTCTCATAGGCGATCACCGCCTGCTCGGTCCGCGCGTTCTGGGCCTTCAGGTCGGCCAGCAGCCGCGGGATCGACAGCAGCGGCTGGGTGACGCTGGCCCCCAGGGTCCAGCTGTCGGAGGTCGAGGAGAAGCCCGGCTGGGCGATCCGCGACCAGCCGACGCCCGGCGTCAGGGTGAAGGTCGGAAAGAAGGCCAGGTCCTGCAGCAGCAGCCGGCCGGAGGCCGATTGCACCTGCGCCTGGGCGCGGCGCACGTCCGGCCGCCGCGCCAGCAGCTGGCTCGGCAGGGTCGCCGGGACCGCCGGGATGCGGCCGACGTTGGGCGCGATGTCGACATTGGCGGTGGGCTCGATCGGCCGCCCCGCCAGGATCAGCAGGGTGCGCCGCTGCGCCTGCAGCTCGGCGGTGAGCTGCTCCACCTGCGCGCGGGCCGTGGACAGGTCGCCGGCCACGCGATCGGCGTCGGAGGTCGCCGCCAGCCCCGCCAGGCCGCGCTTGTTGGCGATGTCGTAGAGCCCCTCCTCGATGCGCAGGGTGGCCTGCGCCTCGGTCAGCTGGATGGCGAAGCCGCGGGCCTGGAAATAGGCGTCGGCCACCTGGGCCGCGAGACTGGCCCGCGTGCCCTCGTAGTCGAACCGCGCCGTGGCGATGTCGCCGCGCGCCGCCCGACCCACCGCGAAGATCCGCCCGAACAGGTCGAGCTCCCAGGAGACGTTGAGGTTGGCGGCGTCCTGCTCGCTGGTCCCGCTGGTCGAGAAGCCGGGGATGTTCACCACCGTGCCGGAGAGCTGCTTGGTGTGGGTCTGCTTGGCCGAGCCGGTGGCGTCGCCCTGCGGCAGGAAGCGGGTCAGGCCGCTGGTGGCGCTGGCGCGGGCCTCGGCCAGCCTTGCCGCCGCGCTGCGGGCGTCTGGGTTGGCGGTGAGCGCATGGTCGATCAGCGCCTCGAGCTGTGGATCGCCGAACACCGTCCACCAGCGGTCGAGCACCGCGGCGTCGGCCGGAACGGCGGCCGCCTGCCCGCCCTCATAGGCGCCGGGCAGGCTGAGGTCGGACTTGCGCGCCGAGGCGCAGGCGGCGAGCGCCAGGCTCGCGAGCAGTGTGGCCGAGCGGATGAAACGCATGCTGGTTAGAACCGGGATCCCCGTCTGTCCGAATAGTCGCCGCCGGGACGGCGTTCGGATGCACTCATCAATAGGACGCTGCCAAGCCGCCCGCCCCGACACCGGGCCTCCAAAAGCACGCGGCCCGCGATCTTCGATTGCGCCGCCGATATAAACCAAAGCGTCGCAGGGCCTAGCCGATTTCAATGAACATGGTGCGTGACCTGCGGTCGCCCAAATGGGGACTTCACTTTCTGAGAGCCGGCTCTAGGGTCCGGGCAACCTGAACCCCGGATGTGCCTGTTCGATGACAAAGATTTCCCTGTTCGCCGCCGCGGCCCTGCTGATTTCCAGCTCTGCCATCGCCGCGCCGGCCACGATCGACCCGAAGGTGATGAGCCAGGACATCAAGGTCCTGTCGTCCGACGCCTATGAGGGCCGCGGCCCGGCCACCCGCGCCGAGCCCAAGACCATCGCCTACATCGTCGGCCAGTTCAAAGCCGCCGGCCTCCAGCCGGCCGGCGACAAGACCAAGGCCGGCCGCGCCTGGACCCAGAACGTGCCGCTGGCCGAGTTCCAGCACCTCAAGGCGCTGGTCACCACCGTGAAGGCCGGCGGCCAGACCCTCGACTTCAAGCAGGGCGAGGAGATCGCACTGCGCGCCGCCCAGACCGGCCAGACCCACGTCTCGATCAAGGACGCGCCGGTGGTGTTCATCGGCTACGGCGTCAAGGCGCCGGAACGCAACTGGGACGACTTCAAGGGCGTCGACCTGCGCGGCAAGATCGCCCTGGTGCTGGTCAACGACCCGGACTTCGAGACCGGGGTCGGCGACTTCGGCGGCAAGGCCATGACCTACTACGGCCGCTGGACCTACAAGTACGAGGAAGCCGCCCGCCAGGGCGCGCTGGGCATGATCGTGATCCACGAGCGGGCGCCGGCCGCCTACGGCTGGAACACCGTCAAGAACTCCAACACCAACCAGGTCTTCGACATCATCCGCAAGCACCCGGCCAAGGCCCACGTGCCGGTGGAAGGCTGGATCCAGCGCGATCCGACCGTCGCCCTGCTCAAGGCCGCCGGCCTCGACTTCGAGGCGCTGAAGAAGCAGGCCCAGACCCGCGACTTCAAGCCGGTCACCCTGAAGGGCGTCACCTGGTCCACCGACATGTCGATCAAGGCCGAGCACGTGATCAGCCACAATGTCGTGGGCGCCCTGCCCGGCAAGACCCGACCCAATGAGCGGGTCATCTACACCGCCCACTGGGACCACCTGGGCGTCGGCCTGCCGGACGCCAAGGGTGACAAGATCTACAACGGCGCCGTCGACAACGCCTCCGGCGTCGCCGAGCTGATCGAGCTCGCGAGGCTCTACGGCAAGGCGCCGCGCGCCGAGCGCACCGTCATGTTCATGTCGGTCACCGCCGAGGAGAAGGGCCTGCTGGGCTCGGAATACTACGCGACCAACCCGCTCTATCCGCTGGCCACCACCGTCGCCAACATCAACATGGACTCGATGAACGTCTACGGCCGGACCCGCGACGTCTCCTCGTCCGGCAACGCGCCGCTGACCCTGCAGGACGACCTGGTCGACGTCGCCAAGTCGCACCAGATGAGCTTCACCAAGGACAGCCATCCGGAGACCGGCGGCTTCTATCGCTCCGACCACTTCTCCTTCGCCAAGCGCGGCGTGCCGGCCATGTCGATCGGCGCCGGCAACGACTTCGAGAAGGGCGGCGTGGCGGCCGGTGAGCGGGCCGGCGAGGACTATGTGCGCCTGAAGTACCACCAGCCGGCCGACGAATATGATCCCAACTGGGACCTCTCCGGCATGGTCCAGGAGACCGAGGTGCTCTACGACCTCGGCCGCCGGCTGGCGACCTCGCGCGAATGGCCCGAATGGAAGGCCGGCGCGGAGTTCAAGGCGGCGCGCGACAAGACGGCGTCGGCGAGGAAATAAGGCGATGGCGGCGGGGAAAATCCGGGCGGGCATCGGTGGCTGGACCTTCGAGCCCTGGCGCGGGACCTTCTATCCGAAGGGCCTGAAACAGGCCGACGAGCTCAGCTACGCGGCCGCCCACCTCACCGCCATCGAGATCAACGGCACCTACTATTCGACCTTCAAGCCGGACAGCTGGGCCAAGTGGCGGGCGTCCACGCCGGACGGCTTCAAGTTCGCGGTGAAGGCCAGCCGGTTCACCACCAACCGCAAGCTGCTCGCCGACACCGGCGAGTCGATGCAGAAGTTCCTGAACCAGGGGATCTCCGAGCTGGGCGACCGGCTGGGCCCGATCCTGTGGCAATTCATGGGGACCAAGAAGTTCGAGCCGGCCGACTTCGAGGGCTTCCTGAAGCTCTTGCCCGACACCCTCGACGGCCTGCCGCTGGTCCACGTGGTCGAGCCGCGCCACGCCAGTTTCCAGACGCCGGAGTTCATCGCGCTGGCCCGCAAGTACAAGGTGACGACCTGCCTGGCCGACCACGGCGCCTATCCGCTGATCGCCGACGTCACCGGCCCGGTGGTCTACGCCCGCCTGCAGACCGGCTCCGACGCCATCGAGACCGGCTACGCGCCCGCCGACCTCGACCTCTGGGCCGAGCGCTTCAACACCTATGCCCAGGGCGGCCGCCCTGCCGACCTGCCGGCCATCGCGCCCGACGAGGCCGCAAAGACCCCGCGCGACGTCTATGCCTTCGTGATTCACGAGGGAAAGGTCCGCGCCCCGGCCGCGGCCATCGAACTGATCAAGCGGGCCGGCTGAGCGCCCAAGAGGCTTGACCGACCCGGCGTCAGGGTCGCCGACTGCGTCCCAACGACTATGGGAGGACGCGACGTGGCCGAGCTTTCGATGGGCGACCTGATGTTCCGCGACGGCCTGATGCAGGGCCAGCGCATCCTGATCACCGGCGGCGGCACCGGCCTGGGCCGGGTGATGGCCGAGGCCTGCCTGATGCTGGGCGCCGAGGTCTATATCTGCGGCCGGCGCGGCGGCGTCGTCGAGGAGACGGCAAAGCAACTCTCCGACGCCCATGGGGGAAAATGCGTCGGCCTCGCCTGCGACATCCGCGTGCCCGAGGCGATCACCGACATGATCGACCAGGTCTGGGCCGACGGCGGGGCGCTGACCGGCCTGGTCAACAACGCCGCCGGCAACTTCATCTCCCGCACCGAAGACCTCTCGCCGCGCGGCTTCGACGCCATCGCCAACATCGTGTTCCGCGGCTCGTTCTTCGTGACGCTGGACTGCGGCAAGCGCTGGCTGGCCGAGGGCAAGCACGCCTCGGTGGTCTCGATCCTCACCACCTGGGTCTGGAACGGCGGCCCGTTCACCGTGCCCTCGGCCATGTCCAAGGCCGGGCTCAACGTCATGACCCAGTCGCTGGCCGTGGAGTGGGGCAATCGCGGCATCCGGCTGAACGCCATCGCGCCCGGCCCCTTCCCCACCGAAGGCGCCTGGGCCCGGCTCAGCCCGGGGGCCTCCGCCGAGCGCGAACAGGCTGACCCGACGATCCCGCTCGGGCGCACCGGCGAGATGCGCGAACTCGCCAACCTCGCCGTCTACCTGCTGGCTCCGGGCTCGGCCTATGTGAATGGCCAGACCATCGCCATCGACGGCGGCGGCCACCTGCAGGGCGGCGGCTATTCGCGCCTGGCCTCCTGGGGCGACGCCGAATGGGCGGAAGCCCGCGACTCCATCCGCGGCGCCAACGAAAAGGATCGCGCGCAACGCACGGTCTAAAATCCTTCTCCCGCAAGGGGAGAAGGGTTCGATGGCTATCTACAGAGACCTGTTGGCTTCTCCGCCCCGCGCGCTCTAGAATGACACCCGTCACTTTTTGAGTCTCCCGGAGCCGCATGTCCCAGGTCGCCTATCTGCCGGTCGGCAAGCGCGAGCAGACCAAGGTCCAGAACCGCCTGGCCATCCTCGACGCCGCGCGCGAGGTGTTCGGGGAGCTGGGCTACGAGACCGCCACGGTGCGCGACATCATCCGCCGCACCGGCCTCGCGGCCGGCACCTTCTACAACTACTACCGCTCGAAGGAGGAGGTGTTCGCCGCCCTGGCCGACGACGGCGCGCGCCGCTTCGGCCCGATCCTCAAGGCCATCCGCGCCCAGTGCGCCGGCGACTTCGAGGCGTTCATCCGGCGCGCGCTGGAGGCCTATTTCGAGTTCATCGCCGACGAGCACCAGAACTGGACGGCCCGGCGCCCGCCGGACGAGCCGCACGTGCACATCCAGGGCGAGACGCCGGAGACCACGGCGGTGTTCAACGAGGTGCGCGACGCCATGCAGCAGGCCATCGCCGGCCGCGGCGGCCACCTCTCCGATCCGGTGTTCATGGCCGCCTCCTGCATCGCCGTGGCCCGCGAGGTGGGCGAGCGCATGCTGGAGCATCGCCCCGTCGACACCAAGGGCGCCGCCGATTTCGCCACCGCCATGATCCTCAACGGCCTCAAGGGCCTGCCCAAGTCTCCAGAGTCCGGGGCGCCCGGCTGATGGCGACCAGCGTCGGCGCCCAGCGCTTCATCGCCAAGAAGCTGCTCAGCCTGCCGGCCCCGATCCTGCGCCTGATGTCCGGCGGCGGGGTGGTCTACCAGGGCGGCCGCACCCTCGACCCGCGCATCCAGTTCCTGGCCGCCCAGGCCCGCAACGCCCCGCCTATGCAGATGCTGTCGCCGGCCGACGCGCGCACCGCCAGCGACGCCGGCATCGCGCTGGTCACCGGCGAGCCGGAGCCCGGCGTCCGCGTCGAGGCGGTCACCGTCGAGGGCCAGGCCGGCCCGATCCCGGCCCGCGCCTACCGGCCCGACAACCAGGCGCCGGACGCCCCGCTGATGGTCTATGCCCACATGGGCGGCGGGGTGATCGGCGGGCTCGACACCTGCCACACTTTCTGCACCATCCTGGCGGCCTGCGCCCGCGGCCCCGTGCTCTCCATCGACTACCGTCTCGCGCCCGAGCACCGCTTCCCGGCCGGCCTGGAGGACACCCTGGCCGCCGTCCGCTGGGGCCAGGAGAACGCGACCCGGTTCGGCGCGCCGGCCGGCAAGATCGCCGTCGGCGGCGATTCCATGGGCGGCGGGTTCGCCGCCGCCGCCTGCCAGGCCCTGAAGACGGCCGGCGCGCCGCAGCCGGCCCTGCAGCTGTTGATCTACCCCTGGGTGGACGTGGCCTGCGAGAGCGGCTCCATGACCACCTATGGCGAGGCCTATCCGCTGACCCGCGCCCTGCTGGACTGGTTCGCCGCCCACTACATGGGCCCGGCCGACCACCCATCGGATCCGCGCCTGTCGCCGCTCGAGGCCAAGGATCTCTCGGGCCTCGCACCCGCCGTGGTGGTCACCGCCGGCTTCGATCCGCTGGTCGACCAGGGCCAGGCCTACGCGCGCCGGCTGAAGGCGGCCGGCGTGCCCGTCGCCTACCGCTGCTACGACAGCCTCGCCCACGGCTTCACTGCCTTCACCGGCGCCGTCCCCTGCGCCGACGTCGCCTGCCGCGAGATCGCCGGCCTGGTCCGCGAGGGCTTCGAAGGCCGCATCGCCTGATGCGAGCTCTGGTGGTCGAACGCTTGGCGGCCGACTACGCAGGCTGCGTGGTCAAGGACATCCCCGTCCCCGAGCCCGGCCCCGGCGAGGTCCGCATCAAGGTCCGCGCCGCCGCCGTCAATTTCCCCGACCTGATGCAGACCCGCGGCGAGCACCAGCACAAGCCCACCGTCCCCTTCGTCGGCGGCCTGGAGCTGGCGGGCGAGGTCGACGCCCTTGGCGAAGGCGTCACCGGCTTCCAGCCCGGCGACGCCGTGGTCTGCGGCGGTCGCGGCGGCTTCGCGGAATACGCCATCCTTCCCGCCGCGACGCTGCGTCGGAAGCCCGCCAACTTGAGTTTCAGCCACGCCGCCGGCTATCCCGTCGCATACCTGACCGCCTATGTGGCCCTGACCCGCTGCGCCCAGGCGCAGGCCGGCGAATGGGTGCTGGTGCACGGCGCGTCCGGCGGCGTCGGGCTGGCCGCCGTCGACTACGCCAGGCTCCTGGGCTGCAAGGTCATCGCCGCCTCGGCCTCCGACGAGAAGCTGGCGGTGATCGAGCAGGAGTACGCGCCCGACGCCACGGTCAACGTCACCCGGGGCTTCCGCGAGCGG
>JAQGIV010000042.1 GCA_028290945.1 Phenylobacterium sp.
CCTCGCTGGTCGCCCCCGGTCTGCCCACCTGGGAGGCCTGGTTGGGCGCCGCGGGCGTTGACCGCCGGCTGGACCTCGGCGGCGTGCTATTCCGCAATGGCCACATGGCCCTGGCCGCGGCCCTGGCGGGCCAGGGCTTCGCGCTGGGCCTCTCGCCCCTGGTCGACGCCGATCTGGCGGCGGGCCGGCTCGTGCGGCCTTACGAGCTCAGCCTCGAAAGTCCATTCGGATTTTGGTTCGTCTGCCGTGCTGAACGGCTGGCTGAGCCGAAGATCACCGCCTTCCGCAACTGGCTCCTTGAGGAGGCGCAGCCCTGAGAGTCCTTCCCGCCTACGCGTGCGAACTCGCAAGACAAACCGGCCTACGACCGCTCGTCTGTCAAATCTCAGCACGGAGCTGACTAAGCAAATGTCCGATTCGGCGCCGATTAGCCACCGCATGGCGAAGGTCCGCTTCCGGGCCTGATTCCAGGCGCCTCCTGGCGCAAGCCGACCTTTCGGCGTCCCCTCGGCGCCGTTCAAAACGGCCTTGACTCCCCACCCCAGATGTTCTATATTTGTTCTCATGAACGCCAGCGCGGACATGACGGAGCGCCACGGGCGGTTGCTGGCGCGGTTTGCGGAGCAGGCGGCGAGCCTGGCCGAGGACCTGTGCGCCGCCGGCCTGGCCGCCGAGACCCTCGCCGAGAAACAGGCGGCGACCGGCGCCTTCCACCGGGCGGGCCGGGCCATGCGCCTGGCGATCGCCCTGGAGGCCAGGCTGGTGCGCGACGCCCGGCGCCAGCAGCAGGAAGAGCTTGTGGCCGCGCAGGATGCGGTCGCCGCGCGCAAGACGCGCCGCCGCGACCAGGTGAAGGCCACCGTCGAACGGCTGATCTGGATGGAGCACGAGAAGGACGGCGAGGACGCCGACCACCTCGTCGAATGCCTGGGCGAGCGGCTCGGCGAAGACCTGCTGCACGACGACTTCGACGCCGAGCCCCTCGAAACCCACATCGCCCAGCTCTGCGAGTCGCTCGGTCTTCCTTCTCCCCTTGCGGGAGAAGGTGTCGGGCAAAGCCCGACGGAAGAGGGGTCGCACGGCGACGCCGACAGCCCTTCATCCACCGATCCGGACAGCCCGGCGAAACCCCTCATCCGGCCTGACGGGAATGGTCTTCGCCCGCAAGGGGAGAAGGACGACGAACTCCTCTCCGACGACTATTGGCGCGCCTCGGGCTAGATCGCCGCCGCGGGGTGACGCGAACCCGCGCGCCCACTACATCCTCCCCATGGCTGAAGCCTTCAACGACCTCGCGCTCCCGGACGCCAAGGCCGCCCGCTATGCCGTCGTGGCCGGGGAGATCGCCGCGGTGCTGGAGGGCGAGCCCAACCTCACCGCGCGGATGGCGACCGTCGCCTCGATGCTGGCGGCGAGCTTCGACGATTTTTATTGGACCGGCTTCTACGTGGTCGATCCGGACAAGCCTGGCGAGCTGGTGGTCGGCCCCTACCAGGGCACGCTGGGCTGCCTGCGCATCGCCTTCGGGCGCGGGGTCTGCGGGACGGCGGCCGCCACGCGCCAGACCCAGGTGGTCGCCGACGTCCACGCCTTCCCCGGCCACATCGCCTGCGACAGCCGCGCGGCCTCGGAGATCGTCGTGCCGGTGCTCGACCCTTCCGGCGCGCTGATCGCCGTCTTCGATGTGGACTCCGCGCGGCCGGCGGCGTTCGATGCCCTCGACGCCGAGGGGTTGGAGCGGATACTCAAACAAGCGTTTGGGTGACGTTGGCTTCCGCCACGGCGCCCCACTAGATTGCCTCCCGAACGCGGCGACCGCGCCGCAAGGGATTTCAAGGAGTTCTGGATATGGCCGAGGCCTATATCGTCGCCGCCGCCCGCACCGCCGGGGGCCGCAAGGGCGGGCGTCTTCGCGAGTGGCATCCGGCCGATCTCGGCGCGGTGGTGCTGAACGAGCTGGTCGCGCGCACCGGCATCGATCCCGCGGCGATCGAGGACGTGGTCATGGGCTGCGTCATGCAGGTGGGCGAACAGGCCACCAACATCGCGCGCGGCGCGGTGCTGGCCTCCAATCTTCCGGAAAGCGTGCCGGCCACCAGCGTCGACCGCCAGTGCGGCTCCTCGCAGCAGGCCCTGCACTTCGCCGCCCAGGCGGTGATGAGCGGCACCATGGACGTGGTCATCGCCGCCGGCGTCGAGAGCATGACCCGCGTGCCCATGGGCCTGTCGGTCGCCCTGCCGGCCAAGGAGGGCTTCGGCGTGCCGATGAGCCCCAACCAGCAGAAGCGCTATCCCAACATCCAGTTCAGCCAGTTCATGGGCGCCGAGATGATGGCTGCGAAGTACGGCCTGACCAAGGATCAGCTCGACGAGTACGGCTACGGCTCGCACCAGAAGGCCATCGCGGCCACCCAGGCCGGCGCCTTCAAGGACGAGATCGTCGCCGTCGACGGCCGGGACGGGAAGGACGCGGAAGGCAATGTCGTGCGTCACGACAGCGACGAGGGCATCCGCTACGATTCCACCCTCGAGGCCATGCGCGGCGTGAAGCTGCTGCGCGAGGGCGGCGCCATCACCGCGGCCACCTCCAGCCAGATCTGCGACGGCGCGTCGGGCGTGATGGTGGTCTCGGAAAAGGCGCTGAAGGAATACGGCCTGACGCCGCTCGCCCGCATCCACCACCTGACGCTGATCGGCCACGACCCGGTGATCATGCTGGAAGCCCCGCTGCCGGCCACCGAGCGGGCGCTGAAGAAGGCCGGCCTCACCATCGACGACATTGACCTGTTCGAGGTCAACGAGGCCTTCGCCTCCGTGCCGGTGGCCTGGCTGCAGACCACGCACGCCGACCCGGCCAAGCTCAATGTCAACGGCGGCGCCATCGCGCTCGGCCACCCGCTGGGCGCCTCGGGCACCAAGCTGATGACCACCCTGCTGCACGCGCTGAAGAAGCGCGGCGGCAAGTACGGCCTGCAGACCATGTGCGAAGGCGGCGGCCTGGCCAACGTCACCATCGTCGAGGCGCTCTGATATTTTTCGACCGTCATCCCCGGGCTTGTCCCGGGGACCCATAAACGCAGGCGTCGCAGATCTGCTTGGGCGGTCGTCGCTTCTGGGTGGCCGGGACAAGCCCGGCCCTGACGGTTTGAGGGGGTTGCCTTGGCGGGACGGATTTACGCCATCACCGGCGCGTTCGGCGTCCTCGGCTCGGCGGTCGCCCGCGCGGCGGCCGAGCGTGGCCAGCGCCTGGCGCTGATCGACTTCGCCAAGCAGGCGCCGGCCGGCCTGCCGACCGGCCCCGACGTGCTGCTGCTGGCCGGCGTCGACCTCACCGACGCCAACCAGGCCGGCGCCGCCATCGAGGCGGCGGCCGAGCGCTTCGGCGGCCTCGACGCCCTGCTCAACATCGCCGGCGGCTTCTCCTGGGAAAAGCACGAGGGCGGCTCCGGCGAGACCTGGAAGCGGCTGTTCCTGATCAATGTGCAGACCGCCTCCAACGCCAGCCGCGCGGCCATCCCCTACCTGAAGCGCAGCGCCGCCGGCCGCATCGTCAACGTCGGCGCCAACGCCGCGCTGAAGGCCTCGCTGGGCATGGGCCCCTATGCGGCCTCCAAGGCCGGCGTCCACAGCCTGACCGAGGCGCTGTCGGAGGAACTCAAGGCCGACGGCGTCACCGTCAACGCCGTCCTGCCCTCGATCCTCGATACGCCCACCAACCGCGCCGACATGCCCAAGGCCGACGCCTCGGCCTGGGTGCAGCCCGACGACCTCGCCGCGGTCATGCTGTTCCTGGCCTCCGAGGCAGCCGGCGCGGTGACCGGCGCCCTGATCCCGGTCACCGGCCGCGTCTGACCGCCCTTGATCGGGCTTGACGGACAGTCCGGCGGCTCGTCCATCATCGGCGGCACGAGCTACGTCTTCGGGAGGATGACATGATCGGCTACGCCACCATCGGCGCCAACGACCTCGATAGGGCGAGGGGCTTCTACGACAAGATCATGGAGCCGCTTGGCGGGAAGCGGACCTTCGATTTCGGCGAGCGCATGCAGTTCTACGGCGGCGAGGGCCGGGCGATGCTGGCGGTCTGCAAGCCCTATGACGGCGAGCCGGCGACGGTCGGCAACGGCTCGATGTTCGGCATCCAGGCCGCCACAAAGGCCGCCGTCGACCAGGCGCACGCCGCGGCCCTGGCCGCCGGCGGGACCTGCGAAGGCCCGCCCGGCCAGCGGATGGACAACTTTTACGGCGCCTATTTCCGCGACCTGGACGGCAACAAGCTCTGCGTCTTCAACACCGACCGCTAGGCGGGTGAGGGCGGGGCGGTCGGCGCCACCCGCCAGACGATCCCGCCCACGTCGTCGGCCACCAGCAGGGCGCCGTCCTTGGCCACGGCGACGCCCACCGGCCGGCCCTGCGTCAGGCCCTTGTCGCTGAGGAAGCCGGTCAGGAAGACCTGGGCCGGCATCTGCGGCTTGCCGCCCGCGAACGGCACGAAGACCACGCGGTAGCCGTTCAGCGGCTTGCGGTTCCACGAGCCGTGCTGGCCCACGAACGCCCCGCCGCGATAGGCCGCCGGGAAGCGCGTCGCCTGATAGAACACCAGCCCCAGCGAGGCGGTGTGCGGCCCCAGCGCATAGTCCGGCGCGATCGCCTTGGCGACCAGGTCCGGCCGCTGCGGCTGCACCCGCTGGTCCACATGCTGGCCGTAGTAGCTGTAGGGCCAGCCGTAGAAGCCGCCGTCCTTGACGCTGGTCATGTAGTCCGGCGGCAGGTCGGCGCCGATCTCGTCGCGCTCGTTGACCGCGGTCCACATGGCGCCGGTGACCGGCTCGAAATCCAGGCCGTTGGGGTTGCGCAGGCCGGAGGCGAAGATGCGCGTCTTGCCCGAGGCGATGTCGTACTCCCAGATCGCCGCGCGGCCTTCCTCGGCCGCCATGCCGTTGTCGCCGATGTTCGAGTTGGAGCCGACGGTGGCGTAGAGCTTGGTCCCGTCCCGGCTGGCCGCCACGTTCTTGGTCCAGTGGTGGTTGATCGGCCCGCCCGGCAGGTCGAAGACCTTCTCGCCGGCGCCCTGAACCGAGGTCGCGCCCGTCGCGTAGGGGAATTTGACCACCCCGTTGTCGTTGGCCACGTAGAGGGTGTTCCCCACCAGGGCCATGCCGAACGGCCGGGTCAGGCCCTCCGCGAACAGGGTCTTGGTCTCCGCCACGCCGTCGCCGTTGGTGTCGCGCAGCAGGTAGATCCTGTTCGGGCTGGCTCTGACCGCGCCCACGCGCTTCATGACGATCTTGGAGGCGAAGGCCTCGAAGCCCTTCATGGTGTGGTCGGCCGGGCTCGGCTGCGAGGCGCTCTCGGAGACCAGCACGTCGCCGTTCGGCAGGACGTAGAGCCAGCGCGGATGGTCGAGGCCCTCCGCCATCCGGGTCACCGTGAACCCCGCCGGCGCCTTGGGCGCGGCCCCGGCCGGCCAGCCCACCGCCTTGGGCGTGTCGAACATCGGCGTCAGGCCCTGCTTCTGCGGCGCGGGCAGCGGCGGATTGGGCCCGAAGCCCACCAGCGGGTCGGACGATCCCTTGCCCTGGCAGCCGGCGAGCGCTAGCGCCGCGGCCGCGGCGAGGATGGGCGTGCGCATCTCGGATTTTCTCCAATCTGGGTCAATTCGGGGGGTGCGCGCCGGGGCCGAGGCGCAACCATCCGAGCGACCGCCGGTTCTCATCTTTGGGCCGACGTTGACTATCGGACAGCAAATGAAAAGAGCTCTTCTGGCCGTCGCCGCCGCCCTGGCGGTGTCGGGCTGCGCGGAGAACATGGGCTACGGCCCCACCTTCGGCGGCGACATGGCCTATTACGACAATGCCTACGGCCCCTTCTACAACGGCTATTGGGGCCGCGATGGGTCCTTCTATTACTCCGGTGGCCGCGGGCGGCCCTACCAGCGCGACGAGGGCGGCCACTTCCGCCACGACACGCCGGGCGGCGGCGGCTTCCAGGGCGTCCGCACCCATCCCGGCTGGGTCGGCCACCACGGCGGCGGACACAGCGGCGGCCAACACCACTGAGCCGCGCCGGGAGTCCGGCTGACGCCGGGGCGCCGTTGCGCCCGGGCTCGAAACCCGCTGTGCTGACGCGGGGAGGATCCGTATGGACCTGACGCTGACGCCCGAGATGGCCGCCTTCCAGGGCGAGGTGCGCGCCTTCCTCGACGCCCATCGCGACGACTACGCCGGCGGCGTCCCCAAGGACGTGAAGGCCTGGCAGGCGCTGCTGATCGACCACGGCTACGCTGCGCGCACCATCCCGCGCGAGTACGGCGGCTACGGCGCCGAGCCGGACATCCTCAAGGGCCGGATCATCGCCGAGGAATTCATCCGCGCCGGCGCCCCGCGCGGCATCGCCAACCAGGGGGTCTCCATGCTCGTGCCGACCCTGCTGGAGGTCGGCTCCGAAGAGCAGAAGCGGCAATGGATCGGCCCGACCCTGCGCGGCGAGGTGATCTGGTGCCAGGGCTATTCCGAGCCCGGCGCGGGCTCCGACCTCGCGTCCTTGCAGACCCGCGCGGTGGAGGACGGCGACGACTTCCTGATTTCCGGGTCGAAGGTGTGGACCTCGACGGCGCAGCTGGCCGACATGATCTTCTGTCTGGTGCGGACGGAGCCGGAGGCGCCGAAGCACGAGGGCATCAGCTACATCCTGTTTCCGATGTCGACGCCCGGCATCGAGGTGCGGCCGCTGAAGACCATGACCGGCGCCGCCGAGTTCAACGAGGTGTTCTTCACCGAGGTGCGCGTGCCCCAGGCCAATGTGGTCGGCGGGCGCGGGCGGGGCTGGTTCGTGGCCAACACCACGCTGAAGCACGAGCGCGGCATGCTGGGCGATCCGAACGCCGCCGAGGCCAGGCTGAATTCACTGATCGAGCTGATGACGACGGAGACGGTCGGCGGTGAGCGGATCGTCGACAACCCGATCTTCCGCGACCGGCTGATGGCCCTGCAGGCCCGCGTGTTCGCCATGAAGTTCAACGGGCTGCGGCTGCTGACCGCGGCGCAGAGCGGCGAGGGCGCGGGGCTGGCCGGCCTGATCGTCAAGCTGCAGGGCTGCGAGCTGAACCACCAGATCGCGGCGCTGGCCATCGACGCCCTGGGCGAGCTCGGCATCCTCTACCACGACGGCGCGCACCTGCGGGCCAAGGGCAGCTGGCAGCGCAGCTACATGTTCGACCTCGGCCTGATCATCGGCGGCGGCACCGCGCAGATCCAGAAGAACATCATAGCCGAGCGGGGCCTCGGCCTGCCGCGCGAGCCCAGCCCGGCGAAGGCTTAAGCGCCATGCGGTTCGCGCTCTCCGAAGACCAGCGGATGCTGCAGGACAGCCTGACCAAGGCGCTGGCGGAGGCCAGCCCGCTCGACCGCGTCCGCCGCTTCGCCGACGATCCCACCGACAAGGTCGCCGACGTCTGGCAGACGCTGGCCGAGTTCGGCCTGCCGGGCCTCGTCGTGCCGGAAGCCTACGGCGGCCTCGGGCTGTCGATGTTGGAGGCGGCGCTGGCGTCCGAGGCGCTGGGCGCGGCGGTGGCGCCGGTGGCCTTCCTGGGCGCGGTGCTGGCCCCGCTCGCCCTGATGCGCGGCGGGTCGGAGGCCCAGCGCGCGGAGTGGCTGCCGAAGCTGGCGGCCGGCGAGGTGCAGGCGGCCATCGCCATCGCCATCGCCGAGCCGATCGCCGGCGCGCGCGACGGCGCCGGCCTCACCGCCGCCGCCGGCAAGCTCACCGGCAAGGCGCTGTTCGTGCCGGGCGGCATGGGCGCCGGGCTGATCGTGGCGGCGGATGCGACGGGCGGGCTGCACCTGGTGCGCGGCGACGCGCCGGGCCTGAGCCGCAGCCTGATGCCCACCATCGACGACACACGGCGGCTGGCCGAGCTGACCTTCGCCGAGACGCCGGCCGAGCCGCTCACCGCCAACGACGGCCTGACGACCTTGCGCGACGCGGCCTGGGTGATCCTGGCGGCCGACACCCTGGGCGCCGCCCAGGTCATGCTCGACAAGGCGGTGGCCTACGCCAAGGAACGCCGCCAGTTCGGCCGGGTGATCGGCTCGTTCCAGGCGGTGAAGCACCTCTGCGCCGAGATGGCCGCCGAACTGGAGCCGGCCCGGGCGCTGGTCTGGTACGCCGCCTACGCCTTCGACCATGCGCCGCAGGAGGCTTCGCTGATGGCCGCCCACGCCAAGGCCCATACCAGCGAGATCGGCCGCTTCATCGCCCGCACCTCGACGGAGGTGCACGGCGGCATCGGCATCACCGACCTGCTGGGCCTGCACTTCTGGTTCAAGCGCATCGGCCAGAACCGCCAGCTGCTCGGCGGGCCGGAGAAGCTCCGCGAGATCGCCGCCCGCGTACAGGGCCTAGCCGCCTAGCGGCGCGACCTCGTAGCTGTAGGGGAGCTTGTAGCTGACCGCGTGGACACGCGGGTAGCGCTGCGCCCAGGGCAGAGCGGCCTCCAGCTCATAGGCCAGCTCGAACAGCATCCGCTCCTGCCCGGCGCGGGCCGAGACCATGGTCCCGACCGGCAGGCCGGCCTCGGTCTGGTAGAGCGGCACGCTCATGGCCGGGGCGCCGGCGATGTTGTGCAGCGGCGTGTAGCCCACGTATTCCTTCAGCCGCGCCACCAGGGTGTCGAAGAGCACGCTCGGCCCCACCTCGCCGAGCCTCGGGGCCGGCGAGGACAGCACCGGCGAGATCACCACGTCGAACTGGTGGGAGGGGAACCAGGTGTCGTAGGCCAGGGCATCGGCCTCCAGCCGCTGCAGGGCGGCGGGCAGGGCCTCGGGCGGCGCCTTGCGGTACATCTCCAGCATGCCGAGGCTGAAGGGCTCCATCAGGCTTTCGTCCGGCGCGCGGCCGAACGCCTTGGCCACCTCCGCGGCGTCCTGCGCGGCGCCGGCGGCCCAGAGCAGCAGGAAGTCGTCGATGAACCGGGCGCCGTCCTCGGGCCAATGGGCCGCCTCCACGTGGTGGCCGAGGCTCGCCAGCAGCTTGGCCGCGCTGTCGGTGGCGGCCGCCACCTCCGGCGTCGGGCCGTGGCCCATGCCGTTCTCCATCAGGAGGCCGACCCGCAGCCGCCGCTTCGAGGAGCCGGCGACCAGGCCCACCGGGGCGTAGCGGGCGCCGGGCGCGGCGTCCTCGGTGAGCGCAAACAGGGCCGCGGAATCGCGCACGCTGCGCGACAGCACATGGCGGGCGCTGAGGTCGGAGATCTTGGTGTCCTCGCGCGCGCCGATCATCCGCCCGCGCGACGGCTTCAGCCCGAACAGGCCGCAGTTGGAGGCCGGGATGCGGATCGAGCCGCCGCCGTCGCTGGCCTGGGCGACCGGCACGACGCCGGCGGCCACGGCCGCCGCCGCCCCGCCGGAGGAGCCGCCGGAGGACCGCGTCAGGTCCCAGGGATTGCGGGTGGCCCCGGTGGCCAAGGGCTCGGTGGTCGGGAGATAGCCGAACTCCGGCGTCGCCGACTTGCCGAGCGTGATCAGGCCCGCCCGGTCGAAGGCCGTGATGTAGGGCGTCTGGCTGGTCGCGGCGCCGCGCGGCAGGCCCGAGCGCGAGCCGGCGCGGGTCGGCAGGCCGGTGTAGTCCTCCAGGTCCTTGACCAGGAACGGCACGCCGCCGAACGGCCCGGCAGGCGGTCCGGCCTTGGCCTTGGCGAGCGCCCGGTCGAAGTCCGAGTTGACCATGAAGTTGAGCAGCGGCTGCAGGCCCTCGGCGCGGGCGATGGCGGCCTGCACCACCTCGGTGGGGCTCATCTCGCCGCGCTTGATGAGGGCGGCGGTCTCGGTGGCGTCGGGCCAGGCCGAGGCCGGGCCGGGCGCGGCAGGCTTCGGCGCGGCGTTGGCGGCCTGCACGGCGGCGAGCGCGAACGGAACGGCCGCGAGGCCGCGGCGCGTGATGCTGGTCATGGACGTCCCCCCTGGGACTCGCAGCTTGGCCTTCAAACCGGCCGATGTGCAATGGCTAGACCCAGGGTCAGGATGTCCCGGCGGGCGTCAGCTCCGCGCGGCGTGCTCGGGTTTCCCCTTGCGCTTGGTGGAGGCCATCTTCTCGAGCTCCTTCTCGCTCATCGAGGAGGCCATGCCCCTGGAGGCGCCCTTCAGCTTCGACTTGGGCGTGTCGCCGCGTTTGGCCGACAGCGCGGCGCCGGCGGCTTTCTGCTGGGCCTTGGACTTGGCAGGCATCGGATATCTCCCTGTTGGACGTCCTCACGAACCCGCAAGCCCGGGCCTGGGTTCACGCGCCGTTGTCAGGGCCGCCCGCGGATGATGGGATGGGCCAAATCGGGGGAGGGCGTGGTCATGGCTTCGCAGAAGGACGGCGTCGCGCGGCGGGGATTGCTCACCGCCGCGGGCATGGGCGGATGGCTGGCCGTCGCGCCGCGGGTCGAGGCGAAGCCCGGCGGCAGCGCGGGCGCGGCCCGGCTCACCACGCCGCCGGAAGCGATTGTCGAGACCCGCTCGGGCAAGGTGCGCGGCGCGGTGCGCGACGGCGTCTTCACCTGGAAGGGCATCCCCTATGCGAAGGACGCCGGCGGCGCGGGCCGTTTCCTGCCGCCGCAGCCGGTGGCGAGCTGGACCGGCGTGCGCTCGGCCCTCTCCTATGGGCCGGTCTGCCCGCAGGTGGATCGCGCCGGCTGGAAGAGCGACGAGAACGCCTTCGTCTACGACTGGGACGATGGCTACCAGGGCGAGGACTGCCTGCGCCTGAACGTCTGGTCGCGCGGGGTGACCGGACCGGCGCGGCCGGTGATGGTGTGGATCCACGGCGGCGGCTACGAGGCGGGTTCCTCCCAGGAGCTGCCGGCCTATGACGGGGCGCGGCTCGCGAAGCGCGGCGACGTGGTGTTCGTCTCGGTGAACCACCGGCTGGGCGCGTTCGGCTTTCTCGACCTCTCGGGCCTGGGCGATCCCCGCTACGCGACGTCCGGCAACGCCGGCATGCTCGACCTGGTGGCGGCGCTGCAATGGGTGCGTGGCAATATCGCCGCGTTCGGCGGCGATCCCGGCAACGTCACCATCTTCGGCCAGTCCGGCGGCGGGGCGAAGGTCTCCAACCTGATGGGCATGCCGCTGGCCAAGGGCCTGTTCCACAAGGCCATCGTCGAGAGCGGCAGCCTGCTGAAGATCGCCGAGCCCGCGCAGTCGCGCCGGCTGGCGGCGGCGGTGATCAAGCGCCTGGACCTGGCGCCCGGCGACCTCGGCAAGCTGCAGGAAGTCCCGGCCGCCGCCCTGGCGCGGGCCGGCGAGGCGGCCAAGCAGGACATGCCCAAGGATCCGCCCGGCGGCATCAACCTGATCTGGCAGCCGACCGTGGACGGCTCCGCGATCCCCGTGCAGCCCTGGGGCGCCGCCCCGCCGGCCATGTCGGCGCATGTGCCGCTGCTGGTCGGCTCCAACCTCAACGAATATTCGCCGAGCCTCGGCAACCCCGCCTACGAGCAGATGGGCGAAGCCCAGGCCAGGACAACCGCCGCCATCGCCGCCGGCGCCTCGGAGAAGACCTGGGCCGCCTACCGCGCCGCCCACCCCAAGGCCAAACCCGTCGAGGTGCTGTCGATCCTGGTCTCCAGCCTGTTCCGCGTGCCGTGCGTGCGCCAGGCCCAGCAGAAGGGCCGGCAGGCGGGGGCAGGGACCTGGCTCTACCGCTTTGACTATAACCCGGCGACGGTGCTGGACGGCCGGGTGCGCGCCTTCCACTGCGCCGAGATGGCCTATGCCTTCGACAACGTCGACCGCTGCCTGAACGCCACCGGCGGGACGGCGGAGGCCCGGGTGCTGTCGGCGAAGATGTCCGACGCCTGGATCGCCTTCGCGCGGCATGGCGACCCCAACCATCCCGGCCTGCCCCACTGGCCGAAGGTCACGCCGGCCGCCACGCCCAACATGCTGTTCGACAAGGCCTGCCGAGTCGTCGAAGACCCCGACAGGGCCGAGCGGGCGACGCTGGGCGGCTGATCGAGGAACTCCCCATGAAGACCCGCGCCGCCGTCGCCTTCGAAGCCAAGAGGCCGCTGGAGATCGTCGAGGTCGACCTGGAGGGGCCGCGAGCCGGCGAGGTGCTGGTGGAGATCAAGGCGACGGGGGTCTGCCACACGGACGCCTACACGCTGGACGGCCTGGACAGCGAAGGCCTGTTCCCCTCGATCCTCGGCCACGAGGGGGCGGGCGTGGTGCTGGAGGTGGGGCCGGGCGTGACCAGCGTGGCGCCGGGCGACCACGTGATCCCGCTGTACACGCCGGAATGCCGGCAGTGCAAAAGCTGCCTCAACCGCAAGACCAACCTGTGCACCGCGATCCGCGCCACCCAGGGCAAGGGGCTGATGCCGGACGGGACCAGCCGGTTCTCCTACAAGGGCCAGACGATCGCCCACTACATGGGCTGCTCGACCTTCGCGAACCACACGGCGCTGCCGGAGATCGCGGTGGCCAAGATCCGCACCGACGCGCCCTTCGACAAGGCCTGCTACATCGGCTGCGGGGTGACCACCGGCGTCGGCGCGGTGGTCAATACGGCGGGCGTCGAGCCGGGATCGAACGTCATCGTCTTCGGCCTCGGCGGCATCGGGCTGAACGTGGTGCAGGGCGCCAAGATGGTGGGCGCGGCGATGATCGTCGGCGTCGACCTCAATCCGGATCGCGAAGCCTGGGGCCGGCGGTTCGGCATGACCCACTTCGTGAACCCCACGGCGGTCGACGGCGACCTCGTGCAGCATCTGGTGGCGCTCACCGACGGCGGCGCGGACTACACCTTCGACTGCACCGGCAACACCACGGTGATGCGCCAGGCGCTGGAGGTCTGCCACCGCGGCTGGGGCGAGAGCGTGATCATCGGGGTGGCCGAGGCCGGCCGCGAGATCGCCACCCGGCCGTTCCAGCTGGTCACCGGGCGGGTCTGGAAGGGCACGGCGTTCGGCGGGGCGCGCGGCCGCACCGACGTGCCGACCATCGTCGACTGGTACATGGACGGGAAGATCGAGATCGACCCGATGATCACCCACACCATGCCGCTGGAGCGGATCAATGAGGCCTTCGACCTGATGCACTCGGGCGAGAGCATCAGGAGCGTGGTGATCTACTAGCCGAGCGAGGTCACCACCCGGCGGCCGGCCGCGTCGCGGACGCAGGCGATTTCGGCGCCCAGCGGGTCGTGGGCGATCATCTGCTCGACGAGGCCCGCATCCTCCACCGTCGCCACGAACCGCTCGCCGGCGGCGGTGCGGCCGATGACGACCCCGGCGGGCGCCTCGCGGCCATAGTCGATGGTGTAGGTCTCCACCGTGCCGGTGAGCGCCGCCTCGGGCGCTGACGGCGGCGCGGGCCAGGCCTCGATGTCGGCCTGCAGGCCGGCGCTGTCGAAGCCCCGCCACTCGGCCGGGGCGGTCGAATAGACGCCCACCGAATATTTCGACAGGAAGCCGCCGTTGGCGCCCACGAAGCCGTAGGCGCCGGGGGCCTCGCGCAGCGCGCGAACCATGCTGGCGATGGCGTGCATCGAGTAGTTGTTGCCGGCCCCGCCGAAGAACGGCAGGCCGCCGGTGACGGTCAGCGGGCGCGGGTCGTGGGCGGCGATCCCCAGTTCGTCGCGCACGTCGAACACCGCCACGGGGAAGCAGGAATAGAGGTCGAACAACGCCACCTCGTCAGCGCTGACCCCCGCCAGCTGCAAGGCCCGGCGGCCGGCCAGGCCCGCGGCCGGATAGGCGGCGAGGTCGGCGCGCGCCAGCGGCATCCGCTCGGCCACGTCCGCGCCGCCGTGCAGATAGATCCAGCGGTCTTCGGGCACGCCAAGTTCGCGGGCCTTGGCCACCGAGGCGACGATCACGGCCGCCCCCTGGTTGGCCTGGTCGCGGGCCACCATGCGACGCGGGAAGGGGTCGGCGACCAGCCGGTTGCGCGCGGTGACGGTGGCCAGCTCCTCGGGCGTGAACACCTCGCGGCTCATGGCGTGGGGATTGCCGTGCGCGACCTTGGTGAACGGCGCGAACAGGCGGCCCATCTCCAGGGCGTATTCGGCGCGGCCCAGGCTGCGCTGGGCGCGGCGGGCGTTCTCGTAGAGGGCGTAGATCTGGATCGGCGTGCGAGCGCCGTGCGCCGCCAGCTCCGGCTCGGAGAGGCGGGGTCCGAAGCCGCGGTCCTCCAGCTCGCCGCCGACGGCCTCGGCCCAGTCGCGGGTCTCGCCACGGCTCATCAGGTGGCGCACCGTCGAGATCGCCTCCGATCCACAGATCATGGCGACCCCCAGCTCGCCGCGGCCGATGGCGTTGGCCAGCTCGTTGACCAGGTGCTGTGGCCCCTGGCCGCCCACCGGCTCCAGGATCGCCCGGGCCGGGTCGGCGCCGATGCGCCGCGCCACCGCACGCGGGAAATTGTCCGACCGGCCGAACGGCGGGATGGCGCGCGGGCCGGAGACCTCGAACTGGCGGATGGCGGCGATCAGCTGGATGGCCTGCGCCAGCCCGGCCGAGCCGCCGGCGTCCTCGATCGCCGCCTTGGCCGCGCGCGCCGCCAGCTCCACCGGCGACAGCGCCTGATAGTCGGCCGCGTCGATCCGCTCCGACGTCTCGCCGACCCCGATGATGACCGGCGTCAAATCCCCCGCCACGCTGAACTCCCCACGCTCTCGAACCGCGGGACCCTAGCGCCCTGCCGCCGCGGCGGCCTAGCCCGGTTTTCGCCGTCCGCCGGCGCGCCCATCTCTCATATCTGTAAGGGAACTGTCCGGCGCCTGCGGGGGTTACGGCCAAGGTTGGAGTCAGCCGAACGGCTCACCCCACGGTGCGGGAGACAGACATGCCTTCTTGTTCGCCGCGCGTACCCCTTGGACTGAGTATCCTGATCGCCCTGTCGCTGGGCGCCGCCGCCGGCGCGGAGGCCAAGACCCCGCGCCACGCGCGTCACGCGCCAAGCGTCCATCGGGCGCCCGCCGACGCGGAGCTTCGCGACCAGGTGAGGGTCCTGCAGGCCCAGGTGGCCGCCCTGCAGACCTGGCATGACGCCGACGCCGCCAGCCACGCCCAGGCCGACCGGCAGATCGCCCAGCTTCGCGACCAGCTGGCCCGCGCGGACGCTCGCGCGGAAGCGGCGAACGCGGCGGTGGAAGCCCAGATCAAGACCATCCCCAGCCAGGTGCAGACCGCTGCGGCGGCCGCGGCGCCGCGGTCCGACGTGCTCCGCTACAAGGGCGTGACCATCACCCCCAGCGCCTTCCTGGCCGCGGAAGGCATCTACCGGTCGCGGAACGAGGGCGCCGACGTCGCATCGTCCTTCGCCTCGATCCCGTTCGCCAACACTGCGGCCGGCCACACCCGGGAGCTGCGCGGCACGGCCCGCCAGACGCGGCTGGCGCTGCTGCTGCAGGGCGACGCCAACCCCAACACCCACGCGGCCTTCTATGGCGAGTTCGACTTCCAGGCCGCCGGGCAGACGGCCAATCCGCGCGAGAGCAATTCCTTCAGTCCGCGCATCCGCAACCTCTATGGCACCGTCGACTGGGACAACCTGGGCCTGGAACTGCTGGCCGGGCAGAACTGGTCGCTGCTGACCACCAACACCAAGGGCATCACGCCGCGCACCGAGGCGCCGCCACCGACCATCGACGCACAGTATGTCCCGGGCTTCAGCTGGACCCGGCAGCCGCAGATCCGGCTGGTCAAGAACTGGAACAAGCAGGTCTGGCTGGCCCTCTCCCTGGAGAGCCCGCAGACCAGCTTCGCGGCCGCGCCCACCGGGGTCGCCCTGACGGCGCCCGGCGTCACCGCCATCACCGCCGCGCCGGGCACGGCCGGCTTCGACATCGCCAACAGCCTGTCCTTCAACCGCTATCCCGACGTGATCGCCAAGCTGGCCTATGAGCCGGCCATCTGGGCCGACCACCCGCTGCACGTCGAGCTCTACGGCCTGTTGCGGTCCTACTACGACCGGGTGGCCTATACCGCCGCCAACCCGTTCGGCATCAGTCCCGGCAGCGCCAACACCAGCGCCTCGGGCGGCGGGGTCGGCGGCGGCCTGATCTTCACCGCCGTCCCCAAGCGGCTGGATGTCCAGGCCTCGTTCATGACCGGGCGCGGCATCGGGCGCTACGGGTCCGGCCAGCTGCCGGACGCAGTCATCCAGCCCAACGGCCGCCCGGCGCCGATCCCCGAGACTATGTTCCTGGCCGGCGCCACCCTGCACGCCACCCCCGCGCTCGATCTCTATGCGTTCGGCGGTCAGGAGCGGCAACGCGCCAGGACGTTCAGCGTCGCGGGCAGCAGCACGGCCTATGGCTTCGGCAATCCCGCCGCCAATCTCTCCGGCTGCGACGTGGAGGGCGGGACCTGCGTCCCCAACCTGCGCCAGATCTGGCAGATCTCCGTCGGCATGTGGGACAAGGCCTACCAGGGCGACTTCGGCCAGCTCCGGGTGGGGCTGCAGTATTCGCACACCAGCCTGACGGCCTTCTCCGGCGTGGGCGGCCAGCCGACCACCTCCGACGACATGGTCTTCACGAGCTTCCGGTACTACCCGTTCTGACGAAGCTCTCGCTGAAGCCGGCGAAGTCGCGGAAGATGGCCTCGCGGCCTGCCGGACGCACGCCTGCTCGACCTGAACGAATCGAAGCCAGCATGAGCCCTCGCCAGTTCGACCCCGCATCCTTGGCGCCGGTCAGCCGCCCGGTGGCGGTCTCGCGATTTGGCGCCCATGGCGCGGCGCCCGATCGCCGTGAGGTCGCGGAGGAGACGCCCGTCGCCCTGGTGCACGACGGCTCGACCACGGCGGTGATGATGGCCACGCCGGCCGATCTGGAAGACTTCGCCCTGGGCTTCAGCCTGACCGAGGGGATCGTCGCCGAGCCTTCGGAGATCGACAGCCTGGAGGTCGTCGAGACCGAGCTCGGCATCGAGGTGCGGATGTGGCTGGCGCGGCCGCGCGCCCAGATGCTGGCCAGCCGGCGGCGCCATCTCGCCGGACCGACCGGCTGCGGGCTGTGCGGCATCGACAGCCTGGGCGAGGCGATGCGCGCCGCGCCCAAGGTCGCCGACGGCCAGCGGATTTCGCCGGACGAGATCGGCGCGGCGCTGGAGGCCCTGCCGGGGCTGCAGACCCTGGGCGCCGCGACGCGGGCGGTGCATGCGGCGGCCTGGTGGGCGAGGGCCGGCGGCTTCACCTGCCTGCGCGAGGACGTCGGCCGGCACAATGCGCTGGACAAGCTGGTCGGCGCCCTGGGGGCCTCAGGGACGCCCAGGCCCGACGGCGCGCTCTTCCTGACCAGTCGGATCTCCGTGGAAATGGTGCAGAAGGCCGCGGTGCTGGGCGCCCAGGTGCTGGTCGCGGTGTCGGCGCCGACTGCGCTGGCGATCCGGGTGGCGGAACAGGCCGAGATCACGCTGGTCGGCGTGGCGCGGCGCGACGGCTTCGAGGTCTTCACGCGGCCGGACCGGATCGGCTGACGCGGGCCGGAGACTCAGCCGCGAGGCTTGGGGTCGCCGAGCAGGCCCAGGCGTTCCTGCGGGGTGTTGGCTCCCCTCAGCCGCGGTCTCGCCGCGTCGTCGCAGGGCAGCACCGCAAGCCGCGCGGCCTCGACCAGCCGCTTCAGCGGCCAGTTGGCCCGGATGTCGCTGGGGATGGCGGCAAGCTCGATGACCATCGGCAGCGGCAGGCCGTCGTAGGCGCCGCCGGGCTCGGGTGTCACCAGCAGCGGCGCCAGGTCTGAGGCCAGCAGGGTCGGGGCGTCGACCGCCAGGATGAGCGCCCGATCATAGCCGTCGGCCCGCAGCCGCTGGGCCGCGGCGAGGATGCCGCCGCAGGGACCCTCGCCCGGCGTCGCGTCGAGCACGGCCGGCAAGCCGTGATCGGCGCCGGCGGTCAGCACCATCTCGATCCCAAGGCCGTGGGAAAGGGCCGCCAGCCGCTCGACGGCGGAGACGCCATGCCAATCCAGGCGGGCCTTGTCGGCCCCCATCCGCGATGATGACCCGCCGCAGAGAATGACGGCGGCCGTGCGCTCCAAGGTCGGCCTCCGCCGTCAGCCCAGCCCATTGCGAACCGGAAAACCTCCGTCGGCAAGCGGTGTCGACCGCTACGGATAGCTGCGGGTGACGAACCAGTAGACGCCCAGGCCCACCAGAAAGCTGGCGGCCAGGTCGGCGGTGATCGGGCGCGGGGTCGCCAGCCGCAGCCGCCGGAGGCCCAGCACCAGGCCGGTGACGCCGAGCACCAGGCTCAGCTGGCCGAGCTCGACGCCCACGTTGAAGCCCACCAGCAGCTCGGCCAGCCGCTCGGTGGGCAGCTGCATCGCCAAGAGGTTGGAGGCGAAGCCGAAGCCGTGGATCAGGCCGAAGATCAGGGTGATCATCATCCGGAAGCGGCCGGCGTCGGCCAGCCGTCCGGACATCATCAGGTAGTTGCTGGTGAACAGGCCGCCGCCCAGCAGCAGCAGGGCCGGCAACTGGCCCACGCCGGCCCAGGCGGCCAGCGCCATCAGCCCCAGTCCGCCGCCCAGCACCGCGGCGATGGCCAGCGGCTTGCGGGTCTGCTCGGCGATGTTCTCCGCCCCGATCAGCACGATGGTCAGGGCCACCAGGGCGTCGATGAATTCGGCATGCGGCCGGATCACCCCGGTGACCGCCAGCGCCAGGGTCAGGCTGTGGCCGATGGTGAAGCCCGAGACCACGAACACCAGGTCGCGCAGCCGGCGCGAGATCAGCACCAGGCCCAGCAGGAAGGACATGTGATCGACGCCGGTGAAGATGTGCATCATCCCCATGCCGACGAAGTCGAGGAAGCTGGCGGTCTTCAGCCGGCTGGCGCCCTCGCCGGAGACCTCGACGCTCTGGCGGTCGCGGGTGATCAGCTGTTCGGCGAAGGCGCCGCTGGCCTGATCCTGGACCTCCGCGAAATTGGTGTGGCTGGGGACCAGGTCGAAGAACGCCCGCGAGGTGATCGAGAGGTCCTTCGGCGACGGGCAGCGGAAGGTGAAGTCGTACTTGCGGAACCCGGCCGCGGCGGCCGGCGCCTGCACCGGCGGGACCAGCGCGCAGCGCCGCCCGGCCGAGCTGGGATAGACCCGCGCCGCCAGATAGGCTTCGACGGCGGCGTCCGGCGGCATGGCCTCGCCGCCGCCGATGCGCTGCACCTCGCGCAGCGGGATGGTCATCACCAGGTCGATGTCGGCGCCGTTGATCTCCCAGGCCGAGTGGGACTCGCTCAGGGTGTGGGCGCCAGCCGGGCGCACGGCCAGCCCCGCCAGTCCCAGCGCCAGGACCAGGGCCGCCAGGAGCAGGCGGACCATCAGCGGAGGTCCTTGGCGATCAGCACATTGGCGCGCTTGCGCAGGAAGTCCTGGTACTGGCCGGTGGCGCGCCGCACCCGCTCGCTGCGGTAGTCGCTCAGCACCTGCGGGCGGGCCGCCGCGAAGGCGATCGGCTGCGGCGGGGCGTTGTGGATCATCTGCAGCAGGTGCGCGCCATCCGCCTGCGGGATCGGCGCCGAGAGGGCGCCCGACGGCAGGGCCCTGGCGGCCGCGAACAGCGCCTCGCCCAGGTGGATCTTCACGGCGAAATAGAAGTCCTCGCCGGCCTCCTTGCCGCTGTCGCGGCCATGGAAGCGGGCGAGCACCGCGGGCGGCGGCTGGCCGGCGTGCAGGGCCTGGGCCGCGCCGGCCGCCGCGGCGGCGGTCGGGAACACCAGGTCGCGGACGGTCATCACGCCTTCCGGCTCGTATTTCTCGCGGTGCGCCCGGAAGTAGGCGCTGAGCTGGGCGTCGCTGGGTTCGGCGGTGATGGCGTCGGCCGCGGCCATCTGCTCCACGGCGCTCACCATGGCGGTGCGCACGTCCGGATCGGACGCCGCGACGTCGAGCTCCTTGCCCCGCTGCACGAACAGCTCCTCGCGGATCATGTCCTCCAGCACCTTGCGCCGCTGGGCGGGGGTGGCGTGGGCGTCGTCGACGCCGAAGCTCGATTGGAGCTGGGCGTAGTAGTCGGCGCGCGCGATCGGCTGCTGGTTGACCAGGGCCGCGTCCTCGGCCGGCACGAACAGGGTGGTGGTGCTGCGCGCCGTGAACAGGGTGTAGCCGGCCAGCGCCAGGCCCACGGCGGCGCCGGTGGCCATCAGGGCGAACGAACGCCGGGCGCTGACCCGCCTGAGGTCCCAGACGGAGGGTGGCGTCGGCTCAGGCTCGGGCATCATCGGACCTTGTGCGGCGTCGTCGCGTGCGACAGGGCGTAGACGTAGAGCGAGACCTCCCGCAGTTCGAGCGGCGAGAGCCTGCCGGACCAGGCCGGGCACATCCCCGCGCGGCCGTGGGCGATCGAATAGATGGCCGCCGCCCGGCCGCCGTCGCCGTAGAGCCAGACCCGGTCGACCAGGTTCGGCGCGCCGATCGCCGGATCGCCCTTGGCGTCGGCCGTGTGGCAGTCGTAGCAGCCGGCCTTGCTGTAGATCTCGCCGCCGCGGCGGACGCTGGCGGGATCGGCCGGGTGGCCGCCAAGCGCCAGGATATAGTCGGCGACGGCGGCGATCTCTCCCGGCGCCAGGGACGGGACCCGCTCGCTCGCCGAGGGGATCGGCGTCCCGTAGGCCGGCATCATCGCCAGGTTCCAGCTGCGCGGATCGTGGGCGCGGACGCCGTGGGCCGCGACTTTCTCGATGTCGGCCACCCGGCCGGGGCCGTAGAGCCAGTCGGCGTCCGTCAGGTCGGGCACGCCCAGGCCGCGGTCGCCGTGGCCATCCGCGCCGTGGCAGGTCGCGCAATGGGCCGCGAACACGCCGGCGCCCCGCGCGGCGCCGGCGCGCAGCAGGGCGGGCTCGCCGGGGATCGCCTCGGGATCGCTGCGCAGCAGCCGCGCGTCGAGGCGCAGGCCATATCCCAGCCAGGCCGCGCCGGCGACGACCAGCAGCGCCGCCGCCACGGCGAGCGTTCGGCCGAGCCTGCGCGCCGCGATCTGCCGGGGGCGTCTCAAAATCCCGTCTCCTGCGGGCGCTGCAAGATCGCTCTCCTCCCCGAGGTCTCTGTTTCGGTAAGGTCTCGACGTCTCAGCGTCAAGGAAATAGCCGTGACAAAGGCGCACATATACTCGAAGTCTGAGGCGATGAACTTCAATATCTTCGATGTTATGTCGTAGGATTTCACAAATACAGAGATGTGATACAAAAAGACGTAATTTTATCCTTCAGATACCCAGGCGCCGACGTCTATGATTGGGCCGCAACAGGGCGTCGGAACGCCCGCGAACCCGGGGAGGAGGGGCATGCTGGCGGCCTTGTGCGCCTGGCTGGAGAAGACGCCGCTCAGCGCGGCCATCCAGGACATCGGCTGGATCATCCCGATCAGCCAGACGGTGCACATCCTGGCGCTGGCCGTGGTGCTGTCCTCGATCGTGTTCGTGGACGTGCGGCTGCTCGGCCTGGGCGCCTGGCGGGTCTCGGCGCCGGCCATGGCCCGACGCTTCCTGCCGCCGGTCTGGTTCGCCGTGGCCGTGATGGCCGTCACCGGCGCCATCCTGATCATCGGCGAGCCGCGCCGCGACCTGCTCAACCCCGTCTTCCAGATCAAGATGCTGTTGCTCGTCGCGGCCCTGGTGGTGACCGCCGTCATCCAGGCCGGGATCGCGGCCCATCCGCGAGCCTGGGGCGAGGGCGGGCCGGCAGCGTGGCCGGCGCGCCTAGCGGCCGGCCTGTCGCTGGCCGTCTGGCTGGCGATCGCCGTCTGCGGGCGGTTCATCGCCTATTTCATGGGATAGGCAGACCAATGTCGATCACCGCCATCGCCAAATCGATCGAGGGGCTCGCGCTCGCCCGGTTCGTCGCCCAGGGGCCCTGGGTGTTCCCCACCGTGGAGACCATCCACGTCATCGCCATCGCCATGGTGGTGGGCTCGATCGCCGTGGTCGACCTGCGGCTGCTCGGCGTCTCGTGGACCGCCCGGCCGGTGACCGAGGTGGCCGAGGAGGTGCTGCCCTGGACCTGGGTCTCATTCGCCGTGGCCGCCATCGCCGGCGGGCTGATGTTCATCTCGGCGGCCAGCAAGTACGTCACCGACCTGCCGTTCCAGCTGAAGATGCTGCTGCTGGCGCTGGCGGCGGCGAACATGCTGGTCTTCCACTTCGTGACCTACCGCGACGTGGAGGTGTGGAACCTCGGGCGGACGCCGCGGGCGGCGAAGGTGGCGGCGGGGCTCTCGCTGGCCTTCTGGATCGCCGTCGTCACCTGTGGCCGGCTGGTCAGCTTCAGCACCCAGAACGCCTTCGGACCGCCGAGCGCCAGCGCGGCCCCCGCCGCGGCGGGGGTGGACGGCTAGGAGGCCAGCCGGCCCGGCTGAGGCGCCTCGGCGTCCGGCACGGCGGCCGGACCGACGCTCGGCGCCAGGCCGCGGCGCAGCACCAGGGTGGCTTCCAGCCCGCCCTGCGGATGGTTGGCGAGGGCCAGCTCGGCCTGGCACTTGAGCGCCAGGCTGCGGGCGATGGTTAGGCCCAGGCCCATGCCGCCCACCGACCGGTGCGGCGAGGTCTTCAACCGCGCGAACGGCTCGAAGACGGTCTCCAGCTTCTCTTCGGGGATGCCGGGACCGAAGTCGCGGATGCGGATGCGCACCGCCTCATCCTCGAAGGCGGCGGAGATCTCCGCGGCGCCGCCATATTTCAAGGCGTTGTCCACCAGGTTCGCCAGGCAACGCTGCAGCGCGCCGGGCGGAGCCTCCACGTCATAGCCGGAGCGCCGCGCCAGCACCGCCTCGCGGCTGCCGCCCGCAGCGTCCTCGACGACGCTCTCCAGCAGCGAGTCCAGCGCGATGGGCGCGAAGGCCTCCTCCGCCTGGTCGCCGCGATAGAAGTCGAGGCCCTGGTGGATCAGCGACTGCATGCCGCCGAGATCGTCGATCAGGCGGCTGCGCAGCGCCGGGTCGTCCACCTTCTCCAGCCGCAGCCGCAGCCGGGTGAGCGGCGTCTGCAGGTCGTGGGTGATCGAGGCCAGGATGCGGGTGCGCTCCAGCCCGTGCTCCTTGAGCTTGGCCTGCATGGCGTTGAAGGCGCGGATCGCCTCGCGCACCTCGTAGGGGCCGTGCTCCGGCAGCGGCGAGCGATCGGGATCGCCGCCCAGGGCCTGGGCGGCCTGGGCCAGGTTGCCCAGCGGGGCGGCGGCCATGCGCGAGGCGAAGAAGGCCAGGATCGCCACCGCCAGGGTCAGGACGGACAGGAACAGGGCGTCCGGCTTCGGCAGCCAGAAGGCGTCGGCGCGCGGGGTGAGGGCGGTCAGTTCGAGGGGGCTGCCGTCGGCCAGCCGGATGCTGATGATCCAGCAGCTGAGGTGCGCATAGAAGGAGCGGCGGATCGGCTGGATGCAGGTGGCGGCGTCCGCCTGCTGCGCGCGGGCGCCGGGCCCGACGCGCGTGACCAGCAGGCGGGTGAGCTCGACGTCCGGGCCGATGATCTTCTCGGTGCCGCGCAGCGGATGCAGCCCCAGGATGCCTTCGGAGAGCATCTGGGCGCGCAGCGGCTTCGGCGCGGTGTTGATCAGCGAGACCAGGTCCTGGGTGCGGTCGACCACCCGCACCATGTTGACGCGCAGCAGGTCGGACTGGCGGCGCGCGTTGGCCATGCCGAGCGCCAGGCTGGCCGAGGCGACCACGCCGACCAGCAGGAAGATGAACAGCCGGCCGGCCATCGAGCCGAAGTAGCGCTGCAGCATCATTCGAAGGTCACGGCGGCGGCAAGCACATAGCCCTGGCCCCGCACGGTCATGATCAGCTGCGAGGCCCGTGCGTCGTCGCTCAGCTTGTGGCGCAGGCGGCTGATCTGCAGGTCGGCGACCCGCTGGGCGGAGCCGTCGATCAGCGCCGGGTGCGAGGTGAGCGTCAGCAGCTGCTCGCGGGTCAGCACCTCGTTGGCGCGCTCGACCAGGAATTTCAGCAGGCTGAATTCATTGCCCGAGAGCATGACCACCCGTCCCTTGGGATCGCTCAGGCGGCGGTTCTCGAAGTCGAGTGTCCACCCCTGGAAGATCGCACGCTTCGGCGGCGACGGCTCCGTCGGCCCCATGGGCGTGTAGGCCCGGCGCATCACGCTGCGCACCCGGGCCACCAGCTCGCGCGGCTCGAACGGCTTGGTGATGTAGTCGTCGGCCCCGACCTCGAGCCCGATGACCCGGTCGATCGCCTCGCTGCGCGCCGTCAGCATGATGATCGGGATGTCGCGGTTGGCGCGGGTCATCCGGCAGAGCGACAGGCCGTCCTCGCCGGGCAGGTTGAGATCGAGCACGATCAGGTCGATGGGCTGGGCGTTGAGCGCCGCGAACATCGACGGCCCGTCGGAGGCGGTCACCACATTGTAGCCGGCCTTGGTCAGGGGCTCGGTCACCAGGGTGCGGATGTCCTCGTCGTCGTCGACGACCAGCAGCGTCCTCTGGCTGGTTTGCGGCGGCGACGTGTCGGGCTGGGCCCGCGCCTCGGCTAGGCCACTGGCGGTCATCAGCACTTCCTTCCGCGGCGCCGGCGGGCATGCGCCGTGCGCCCCTCCCATGGGTCTCGGCGCGATCGCCTCGCGGGCGCCGTGCTCGGACCGAAAGCCTAGCGCCGTTGGCCGGGCCGAGAAAGTGTCAAAGTGTATCAGCCTGTATCGCCGAGCGCTTACTCGACACGGAACGACAGGCAAATCCAAATTGTCGACATGTAGAGTGATAGTATACTCACCAGCGACTTGATATTATACATATAGAACGTCGTACCAATATTGACTCAAGCGATCCGAGACCGTAATTAACGCCTCAATAATAGTCGTCATAGCGACACCGTTTCCGGGCTGTGGAGGAAATATATGGAGCGTTTCCCTGTGAACTCTTGGCGCAGGGCCCTCTGCGGCGCCGCCGCGTTGGCCACCGTTGTGGTGATCGCTCCGGGCGCCTCGGCCCATCACTCCTTCGCGATGTTCGACAAGGGCCATCCGGTGCAGCTCGAAGGCGCGGTGAAGTCCTGGGAGTTCACCAACCCGCACAGCTGGCTGGTGATGATGGTGATGAAGGACGGCAGGCCCATGCAGGTCAGCGTCGAGGGCGCCAGCGTCGACACGCTGATCCGCCAGGGCTTCGGCCCGCACACCTTCGTCCCGGGCGAGAAGCTCAACGTCACCATCAGCCCGCTCAAGAACGGGGGAGTCGGCGGCGCCTTCGTCAAGGCGATCAAGGCCGACGGCACGATCTTGACCGAGTCGCCGACGCCCAACTGAGGGCCCGCGATCGCAATCGCCACAGGGGGAACCTTATGCGAGTTCTGTTAGGGCGCCGTCACGCGGCGTCCGCGGCCATGGCCCTGGCGCTGGCCGCCGGACTGGGAACCGGCGCGGTCCAGGCGCAGGAGGCCCACTATCCGGCCGGCGCGCCGAAGCTGCCGAAATGGTCGGCGCTGCCCGACTGGAACGGGCTGTGGGAACGCGGCGGCGACATCACCTGGGACGACCGCACGCCGTTCGTGGCGGGCCAGCCAGAGGTGCCGCCGTTCAACGACCAGTACATGAAGGAATACCAGGCGCGTCGCGCGGAGATGCGGGCCCAGGCGCTCAGCGGCCGGCCGCGCAACCAGCAGGGCGGCAATCTCTACGGCAGCATGCCGGGGATGATGATCGCGCTCTTCCCGCTCAACATCCAGGTGAACCCCCGCGAAGTGGTCATCATGACCCCGAACGGCGGGGCCCGCGAGATCTACACCGACGGCCGCGGTCATCCGGTCGACCCGCTGCCGAGCACCAAGGGCCACTCCATCGGCCACTGGGAAGGCAAGGTCCTGGTGATCGACACCTGCTGCATCCGGGCCAACACGCGGCTGCCGGGCGGCGGCAGCCATAGCGACGCCATGCATATCAGCGAACGCATCTGGTCGCCCGACGGCCGCTCGCTGAAGGATGCCATCTCCGTCGAGGACCCCAAGGCCTTCGCCAAGCCGTGGACCACGGAGAAGACCTACTACCGTCGCCCCACGTGGGAGGCGGTGGAGTACGATCCCGAGGAAAACACCCGCGACTTCGGTCCGCCGGGCGCCGACAAGGAGTTCGGCCCGCCGTCGAAGGACGCCCAGGCCGCCGAGGCCGCGCCGGCTGCGCCCGTCGCGCCGCCGGTCGCGCCGAAGCCCGTGAAGCTCGGCAAGCCCGTGACCCTCGAGGGCCTGCAGAAGGCCACCGCCTTCGCGGTCGGCAATCTCGCCTGGGAGACGGTGAAGGTGCAGGACGTGCAGCGCACGGCCGACAAGGTCACCTGGATCGGGGCCACCCGCTCGGTGAACTGGCGCTGCGCCGCCCGCTCGGACGGGACCCAGGCCTACTGCGAACAGTGAACGCCCGCGCCGGCCGCGGGGGCTCCCTGCGCGACCGGACGCGGCCAGCAACGACAAGTCGGAGAGACAGATGGGCAAATCGGTCAAGGCGTTCGGCGGGATGAGGCCGCGCCGTCTCATGGCGGCGCCCCTGGCGCTGCTGTTCGCCGCGACGGCCGGCGCGGCGTTCGCGCAGCCCGCGCCCCCCGCCGGTCCCGCGGCGGCCGCCCGGCCGGACGGGACGATCGCCCTGCGGCGCAACACGGTGACCGCCGACGGCCAGGACCGCGACTACTTCTACTACATCCCGGCGAACGTCGACCGGGCCGGCTTCAACCAGATCGTCTACGTCCTGCCCGACGACGGCATGACGGCGGCGCAGTTCGCCGAACAGTCCGGCTGGACCAAGGTGGCCGACGCCAAGGGCTTCGTGGTGGTGTTCCTGGAGCCGCAGCAGAAGCAGTGGGGCCCCAGCGCCGGCGGCGAAGACGCCTACGTCAAGGCGGTGCTCGCCCACGCGGGGAGCCACATGACCATCCCGGCGCCCGGCGGTCCAGGCGGTGGTCCGGGCGGACGGGGCGGCGGGGCTGCGCCTCCGGCCGGCGGCGAAGGCGGTGGCGGACGCCGCGGCGGCGACGGGGCGGTCCGCATCCGCACCTGGGCGCCCTTCCACTACCTGACCGGCGTGGGCATGGGCGCGAACATCGCCCAGGCCTTCGCCATGAACCATCCGGGCCTCTACGCGGCGGTGGCCACCTTCGGGGGCGGGGCCTACGACGAGGCCTACGCCAAGGGTGAGGAGCCGAGCGAGGCGAACGACCTGCACCTGTGGGCGGGCAAGGCCCTGGTCCCGATCTGGAAGCAGCAGAAGAAGGACGTCCCGGCCGCGGTCTGGCTGTTCGGCGCGGGTTCGGTCGACGCGCGCCAGGCCGACTACTGGAAGCGGGCCGACCGGGTGGCCGCGGCTGGCGCGAACGCCACCTTCGGCGGGCAGCCGACCACGGTCTACACCTCACCGGACAACCCGGCGCAGCAGGTGCGCACCACCGTGCTTCCGGCCGGCGCCCGCTACGACGAGGCCGTCGCCTCGACCATCTGGAACGACCTGTTCGCCCACGTGGCCCGCTGGACCTCCTCGCCCAACGGCGACGTCGGCCAACTGCTCACCAAGGCGGAGGTGGACAAGGGCTTCGACGTCCGCACCATCCAAGTGGGCGACCGCACCTACACCTATTACGTCAAGACGCCGTCCAGCTACCGCAAGGGCAAGTCCCTCCCGGTGGTGCTCTCGGCGCACGGCTTCGCCTTCCCGGTCTGGCAATACCTCAACCAGATCAAGATGCATGAGGTGGGCGAGAAGGAAGGCTTCATCACCGTCTACCTGCAGGGCCAGAACGACGCCTGGAACTTCGAGGAGCCGGAGGGGCCGGACTCCCAGTACATCCAAAAGGTGATCGCCGCGGTGAAGGCCGACTACAAGGCCGATCCGCGCCGGGTCTACATGCAGGGCTTCTCGTTCGGCAGCGGCCTCACCTACATGATGGGACTGACCCACCCGCAGCTGTTCGCGGCGGTGTCGCCCAACAGCGGGATCGGGCCGATGCCGAAGGCCGTCGAGGCGCGGATCGCCGAGCTCAAGGCGAAGTCCGACGTGCGCATGCCGATGATGCTGGTCTACGGCACGGCGGACCGCGGCGGCACCATCGACGGCGAGCTGCCGGCCAAGGGCATCCTGCAGGGCGCCCTCGACGAGGTGAAGGCCTACAACCACATCACCACCGCCGATGCGAGCCAGCCGTTCCACAGCCCGACCGGTCCCGATTACCGGGTGCTCGTGCCGGGCGGGGCCCTGGCCTCGGAGGCCGTCGACGCCCGCTATCCGCAGGGGCGGTTCAAGACCTGGACCTACAGCAGCGCCGATGCGGCGCCGCGCGACCTCCTGAAGTTCGTCTGGGTGCTGGACCTGACCCACGGCGGCGACGTGCGCGAGGCGCAGACCGAGTGGGACTACTTCAAGCACTGGCGGCGCAACCCCGACGGCTCGCTCGCCTATTCGGCCAAGTAGCGGGAGGGCCTGGCGGTGACCCAAGGCAAGCTCGACCTCGAGGCGATCGTCGACACGCTTCCCCTCAAGCCCGCCCAGCTGGCGATCGTGCTGCTGTGCGCCCTGGTGGCCATGGTGGACGGTTTCGACACCCAGTCGATCGCCCTCGTCGCGCCGGTGATCATCGCCGGCTGGGGGGTCAAGGCCGCGGCCTTCGGCCTGGTGTTCAGCGCCGGCCTGTTCGGCAGCCTGGTGGGCGCGCTGACCATGGGCGTGGTCGCCGACCGGCAGGGGCGCAAGCCCGCCCTGATCGCCTCGATGCTGGTGTTCGCCCTGGTCACCCTGGCCACGCCGCTCGCGCATACGACCTCGGCGCTGACCGCGCTGCGCTTCCTCACCGGGCTCGGGCTCGGGGGCGCCCTGCCGATCATCATCTCGATCACCTCGGAGTTCGCGCCCGCCCGCCAGCGCGCCACCATCGTGTCGCTGATGTTCTGCGGCTTCCCGCTGGGCGCGGTGATCGGCGGGGTCGCCGCCGCGCGGCTGATCCCGGCCTTCGGCTGGCCCAGCATCTTCTACGTGGGCGGCGCGGCGCCGCTGCTTCTGCTGCCGCTGATCGCCGCCTTCGTGCCGGAGTCGGTGCGCTTCATGGCGCTGCGGCAGGACCACGCCCGGCTGGGCAAGGTCCTGGACCGGATGGGCTGGGCGCCGCTGTGGAACGGCGAGCTGGCGCTGCGCACCGACGAGAGGCGCTCGCCGGTCGCCAAGCTGTTCACCGAGGGCCGCGCGCTGGGCACCCTGCTGCTCTGGGCGACGCTGTTCCTGAGCCTGCTGCTGACCTACTTCCTGATCAACTGGATCCCGATCATCGCCCGCCAGTCGGGGATCGGGATGCAAGGCGCCGTGCTCGCCGTGGCCGCGGTGAACCTGGGCGCCATCCTGGGCTGCCTGGTCATCGGCCGCCTGGCCGACCGCTACGGCAACGCCACGGCCTACATCAGCTGCGGCTTCGCGCTGGGCGCCGTGGCCATCGTGATGATCGGCCGCGCCGAGGGCTCCGGGACCTGGCTGCTCTGGGCCAGCCTGCTGGCCGGGGTGTTCACCATCGGCGCCCAGATGTGCACCGTCGCCTTCTGCGCCGCGTTCTACGAGACCTCGCTGCGCGCCACCGGCGTCGGCTGGGCGATCGGCGTCGGGCGGATCGGGGCCATCGTCGGCCCGCTGCTGGGCGGCGTCCTGATCGCCGCCGGCATGCCCACGCCCACCCTGTTCCTGGTGATCGGGCTGATGTCCATCGGCTCGGCGCTCGGGGCGGCCGGCATCGGCTTGGGCGTGCTGCGCCCGCGCCCGGCGAGGAGCCTCGGCAATGCCGCCTGATCCCAAGGCCGCAGGCGTCGGACCGCTCGCCGCGGGGGATGTGGCGGGGCTCGACCTCGAGGGCGTGGCGCGCCTGCTGATCCGCTTCAGCGACGCGGTGGACGGCCGGCGGCCGGCCGACATCGCCGCCCAATTCACGCCCGACGGCGTCTTCAAGCCGGGCGACAAGGCCATGGCCGGCCCCGCCGCGATCGAGGCCTTCTACCGCGAGCGGCTGGCCGACCCCAGCCGCACCACCCGCCACCTGTGGTCGAACCTGGCGCTGACCGCCGACGGCGAACACGCCGTCCGCCTCCGCGTGGTGCTGACCAACTACGCCTTCGAACCCGCGGTCTCCGACAGCGAGGTCCAGATGCGGCTGGGCGAGGTCGCCGGCCGTTGCGTGCGCGACGCGCAAGGAACCTGGCGGTTCGCCGAGCATCTCTACCAGCGCCAATACGCCCTTCGCCTGCCGCGCAGCGACGCGCCGGCGCCCAGCCCGGAGCCCCGCCCATGACCCTCTCCCTCGACCAGGCCGGCCGCATCGTCGACGCCGGCCTCAAGCACGCCCGCGAACGCAGCTTCCGGCCGATGTCCATCGCCGTGCTCGACGCCGGCGGCCATCTGGTGGCGTTCAAGCGCGAGGACCGTTCCGGCATCCTCCGGGCCGAGATCGCCCAGGGCAAGGCCTGGGGCGTGCTCGGCATGGGCCACGGCGCCCGCGACCTGTTCATGCGCTCCAAGGAGGCGCCGGCCTTCTATGCGGCGATCGCGGCGACCTCGCAGGGGCGGGTCATCCCGGTGCCCGGCGGCGTGCTGATCCGCGACGCGGCCGGCGACATCCTGGGCGCGGTGGGCGTCAGCGGCGACATGCCGGACAACGACGAGGCCTGCGCCCTGCAAGGCATCGCCGAGGTCGGGCTGGTCGCCGACCCCGGCCATGGACCGGCGCAGGGATGAAGCTCGCCACCTTCACCGAAGGCGGGGTGACCCGTCTGGGCCTGGTGCAGGGCGAGGAGATCGCCGACCTGGCCTCGGCCGATCCGTGGCTGCCGATCGACATGCGCCAGCTGCTGGAACGCGGCGCGAAGGGGCTGGAGGCCGCCGCCGCAGCCACCCGGCGCGCGCGGCGCTATCCCCTGGCGCGGGTCCGCCTCGAGGCGCCGGTCCGCAATCCCCGCAAGTTCCTCGGCCTCGGCCTCGCCTACCGCTCGCATGCCGAAGAAGTGCTTCGCCGCGGCCGGCCCCTGCCGGAGCACCAGAACTGGTTCAACAAGCAGGTGACGGCGGTAAACGGGCCCTACGATCCGATCCACCTGCCGCGGGTCTCGACGCAGCTCGACTACGAGGGTGAGGTGGCCCTGGTGATCGGCCGCCGCGCGCGCCACGTGCGCAGCGCCGAGGCCGCGCCCTATATCGCCGGCTTCATGGTCTGCAACGACGTCAGCGTCCGCGACTGGCAGGCCCGGGCGCCCACCGCCACGCTCGGCAAGTCGTTCGACACCCACGCCCCCATAGGCCCCTGGATCACCACGGCGGACGAGCTGGGCGACCCGGCCGGGCTCAGCGTGCGCACTTGGGTGGACGGCGAGCTGCGCCAGGACGGCTCCACGGCGGAGCTGATGTACGGCTTCGGCGAGATGATCGAGGAGCTCTCTGCGGTCTTCACCCTGGAGCCGGGCGACATCCTCACCACCGGCACGCCGGCCGGCGTCGGCCAATACATGGACCCGCCGCTCTGGCTGCGGGCCGGCCAGAAGGTGCGGGTCGAGGTGGAAGGCCTCGGGCGCATCGAGAATCTCGTCATCGAGGAGCCGGGCGTTGGCGGTCAGGTCTCGGCGAAGGCGGTCGCCTTGCAAGGGAGCAAGCAGCCGTGAACGCCCGTCTTCTGAGTTGAGCGCGAGAGATCGTGGAATATCTCGCTAGAATAGACTGACAAACAAGATCCTAGTGTGATGAAGTAAGAAACAATTCGATACAATCGAGCGTAGTTATAAATATGTTCCCACGGAATTATTGTGGAGCTATTTGAAACTTAGTTGACGTAAGTCAAAATTCTACCGCGCATCCTATCGACCGACTGCTCCGCAGCCCGGTGAGAAAATCAGAAGCGCAAAGGGGGAGGAATGGTTATCGGAAGGACAGCAGCTCTGTTTGGGAGCGCCGGCCTGTTGGCGCTGGCGTCGCCGGCCCTGGCCCAGACGGCCCCGGCCGGCGCGGCCCAGCCGCAACAGCAGCTCGAGGAAGTCGTCGTCACCGGCACCCGGATCCACAACGGCTTTGCGGCGCCGACCCCGGTGACCGTGGCCACGGCCGAGCAGCTGCAGCAGACCACGCCCTCGAACATCCCCGAGGCGCTGAACAAGCTGCCGCAGTTCGCCGGCTCCACCACCAGCACCGGCACCGGCAACGGGACCGGCAGCGGTCCGCCGGCCGTGCAGGGCGGCAACTACCTGAACCTGCGTTCGTTCGGAGCGATCCGGACCTTGATCCTGCAGGACGGCCGCCGCGTGCCGCCGACCAGCCTGAACGGCCAGGTGGACACCAACACCCTGCCGCAGATGCTGGTGAAGCGCGTCGACGTGGTCACCGGCGGCGCCTCGGCGGTCTATGGCTCCGACGCCGTGACCGGCGTGGTCAACTTCGTGATCGACACCCGCTTCACCGGCCTGAAGATGCAGGTCCAGACCGGGATCTCCGACCGCAAGGACGCGCCGTCCAGCAAGCTCGGCATCGCCGGCGGCGGCGACGTGTTCGACCGCGGCCACGTCGTCTGGAGCTTCGAGCACTACCAGAACGCCGGCATCAAGCTGCACGAGGACCGCGACTATGGGATCCGCGTGCCGGTCTATACGGGCGCCGGGACGGCGGCCAATCCGTTCGTCCTGACCTATGACGCGCGGCTGTCGACGGCGGCCTATGGCGGCCTGGTCACCAGCGGGCCGTTCCGCAACCAGCAGTTCGCGGACTCAGGCGCGCTGGCGCCGTTCAGCGCCGGCACGCCGACCAAGACCAACGGCATCGCGGTGGGCGGCGACGGCGCCTACTACACCGGCCTCAGCCTCACCGCGCCGGTGCGCACCGACCAGGGTTTCGGCCGCTTCGAATATGACTTCTCCGAAGACGTCGCGGGCTATGTCCAGATCAGCGGCTCGGAGGCCCGCACCGCCGGCTTCCGCGCCTCCAACGCCCCGCCCAACGCCCTGACCATCTTCAGCGGCAACCCCTACCTACCGGCCGCCGCCCAGGCGGCGCTGACCGCCGGCAACGTTCCCTCCTTCACCATGAACCGCCTGAGCCGCGACCTGGCCGGCGATTCGACGCTGGACCAGCTGACCAACACCCTCGCGGTCACCGCCGGCCTGACCGGCAAGCTGTTCGGCAAGTACAATTGGGAGGCCTACTACACCCACGGCGAGGCGCGGCTCCGCTCGCACCTGCTGAACAACATCAACTATCCGCGCATGTACGCCGCCCTCGATGCGGTGAAGGACCCCAGCGGCGCCATCGTCTGCCGGGTGAGCCTCACCAATCCCGGCCTGTACCCCGGCTGCCAGCCGCTGAACCTGTTCGGAACCAACAACGAGAGCGCCGCGGCCAAGGCCTATATCTACGGCGACACCCGCTGGCAGGCGGTGAACAAGGTCGACGACATCGCCGGCAGCATCTCGGGCGAGGTGTTCCGCAACTGGGCGGGCCCGGTCTCGGCGGCCTTCAACTACGAATACCGCTCGCAGAGCCTGGCCGAGACCAGCGACTCCAGCCCGCTGATCGCGCCGAGCTTCACCGGCATCCGCATGGGCGCGGCCCCGACCTCGGTCTGGGCCTACGCCACCCAGGGGCCGCAGGCCGGCGGCAACCACGTCTGGGAAGTCAGCGGCGAGACGGTGTTCCCGCTGTTGCGCGACGCGCCCTTCGTGCGCCGCCTCGAGATCAACGGCGCGGTCCGCTACACCGACTATTCGTCCAGCGGCACGGTCACCACCTGGAAGGCGGGCCTGAACTACGAGCCCGTCGAGGGCGTGCGCTTCCGGTTCACCGAGTCGCGCGACATCCGCGCGCCGACCCTGTTCGACCTCTACTCGGGCACGACGATCTCGATCCTCAACGTCAACGACCCGCACACCGGCCAGAACGGCGTGATCAGCGTGCAGGGGGGCGGCAATCCGAACCTGTTGCCGGAGGTGGCGCGGACCTCGACGGCCGGCGTGGTCTATTCGCCGACCTGGCTGCCGCGCTTCCAGGTGTCGCTCGACTACTACAATATCCTCATCACCAACGCGATCGCGACCATCAACGGCGCGAGCACCGCGGTGCTGCAGGAATGCGAGGCCTCGGGCGGGACCTCGCCGCTCTGCGCCACCATCGTGCGGCCGCGGCCGTTCAGCGACCGCTCGGCGGCCAACTTCCCGACCCTGGTCTACAACCTCAACCAGAACATCGCCCAGACCTACACCCACGGCATCGACGTCGAGGCGAGCTACAACTTCGACCTCGCCGAGCTGGGCGCGCCCCTGCCCGGCCTGGTCGACCTGCGGCTGCTCTACGCCTACCAGCCGGTGCTCAAGGCCCGCACCTTCCCGACGGCCCAGCTGACCAACGCCGCCGGCGTGGCCGGGCTTTCGGCGACCCGCGTCCAGGCGCTGATCGGCTACACCGAGGGGCCGTTCTCCATGGACTGGCAGGTCCGCTACCTGTCGAAGCAGGCGCGCAGCGGCAACCCGCTGCAGGTCTATGCCGACCCCGACCTGCCGTCGCGCACCTATGTCGACCTGAACCTGGCCTACCGGTTCAAGGTCGCCGGTCACGACACCCAGGCCTATTTCGTGGTCACCAACCTGTTCGACGAGGCGCCGCGCCTCTCGCCCTCGACCACCTTCACGGGGATCCCGGGCTTCGGGACGCCCACGGTGGTCGGTGACGACACGCTGGGCCGCTACTACACCGTGGGCCTGCGGGTCAGGTACTAGGCGCCTGCCCAGGGCGCGGATAAGCGGGGGCGGTGAGCGGTCGATCCGCTCACCGCTCATCGGCCGGGCGCCGCCGATGCGCCTCGCCTCGGTCGCCCGGCGCTCGAAACCGGGCGAAAATGGCCGTGCGATAGCGTAGAGAAGCCCGCGCCACCCAGCATCCACGGCCCTGAGACTACCTGCTAGCTGAAACCGCCCGCACAAGCTGGTGAAAACACGAAGATTCCACATCGTCACTTTGGGCGTCGACATTGCGGAGAGGCCATCCTCGTTTCCGATGGCGGCGCCGATGGCGGCGCCGATGGGAGGCTAGGCCGACAGTTTCAACGCCTCCATCGCCATAGCCTTGGCGGCCTTGTAATCGACCTTCCCGTTCGCCGAGCGGGCGGCGGGAGCCAGGATCAGTTCCCGCGGCGCCTTGTAGTCCGCCAGATGTTCGCGGACGTGGGCTGCGAGCTCCGCGAGGGTCGGCGCGGGCGCCGCGGGCCTCAGGTCCACAATGGCGCAGATCCGTTCGCCAAAGCGCGGGTCAGGCACGCCGACGACCACGGCGTCTTGCACGGCCGGGTGCCGCTTCAGCGCCTCTTCCACTTCCTCGGGGAAGACCTTCTCGCCGCCGGTGTTGATCACCTGTGAGCCCCGGCCCAGCAGCTTCAGGGCGCCGTCGGCCTCCACCGTGACGAAGTCGCCGGGCACCGACCAGCGCCGACCTTCGAACTCGCGGAAGGTGCGAGCCGACTTTTCCGGGTCCTTGTAGTAGCCCATGGGCAGGAAGCCGGCGAGGGCCAGCAGGCCCCGCTCGCCCGTGCCCGGCCCGACGCGCCGGCCGTCCTCCGTGAAGGCCGCTGTATTGGGGCCCACCATAAACCGCGCCGTCTCGACCGCGGCGCCGGCGACGGACAGCGAGCTTCCAATCCCCAACGCTTCGGACGAACCCAGACTGTCGAAGAGCACGCAGTGGGCGGGCAGGTGTTTCAGAAGGCCCTGCTTGTTCTCACGGCTCCAGACCGTGCCTGAGGAGCGGATGAGGCGCATGGAGGCCAGGCTCCAGCGGCCGGGTTCGGCCTCCAGGACGTCCAGCATCGGGGACGCGAAGGCCTGGCCGGCGATGGTGATGAAGGTGCCGCCCAGCCGGTCGACCTCGCTCCAAAGCTCGGCGGCGCTGAAGCGCTGGGACGGCAGCACCGCCACGCTTCCGCCGACCGTCAGAACGCCGAGGGCGTTGAACTGGGCGGTGGCGTGCATCAGGGGCGCGGCGGCAATCATCAGGCGCGGGGCCGCCCTCTCGCCGCGCTCGGCGGCCAGGGCGCGCTGGCCGGCCTCGGCCGGGGTCTCCAGAGGCGGCAGGTTTTCGATCGGGTTGCCGCCGCTGCCCGACACCTTGAACAGGTCTTCCTGGCGCCACATCACCCCCTTGGGCATGCCGGTGGTGCCGCCGGTGTACATAAGAAGCAGATCGTCACCCGACCGGCCCCAGGGCGCGACGGTTCGCGGTGCGCCGGCCGAGACGACCGCCTGATAGTCCGTGGCCCAGTCCGGCGCCGGGTGGCCGGGCAGGGGGACCGCCAGCCAGGCCTTCACCTTCGGCAGGCGCCCACGAATCTTGTCGACCACCGGCGCGAACGTGGCATGGAAAACCACCGCCTCGGCGTCGGCGTTGTCGAACAGATAGATCAGTTCCTCGTCGCCATAGCGATAGTTGGTGTTGACCGGGACCAGTCCGGCTTTGAAGGCGGCGAAGTAGGATTCCAGATATTCCGGCGAATTGTAGAGAAAGGCGGCCATCTTCGACTGATGACCGAGACCGGCTTCCAGCAAAAAGGCGGAAAGAGCGTTGGCGCGGGCGTCGAAATCGCCCCACGAAACTACGCGGTCGCCTTGAATCAACGCCGGCCGGTGTGGAACGGCCAAGGCGATCTCTTCCCAGATATCCGCATAATTCCATTCGCTCATGAAGACCTCCAACAACGTGTAATGGTGGGAAAATGGGGTCCAGAGCCCCCTCTATCTCTTCTATGCGGCCGAGTTTTCGGCTGAACCTGCCGGCGTCGGGTGCAGCGCCCGCTTCAAGGCGGCGCGGCTGTCTCGCCGCGCCCGCTTCGAGACGTCCACATCCGGGGCGACGTCGAAGCCGTGGAAGGCGCCCGGGAACACGTGCAGCTCGACAGGAACGCCTGCTCGTATGAGGCGGCGCGCGAAATCCATGTCCTCCTCCAGGAAGAGGTCGAGAGCACCGGTTAGGAGGAAGGTCGCTGGCAGGCCAGCAAGGCTCTCCGCCCGGGCAGGAGCCGCGTAGGGCGAAACGCCTTCAGATCCTGGCTCGGCGCCGAGCAGCGATCGCCAGGCATAGCGGTTGTTGGGGTGGGTCAATATCAACTCGCCGGCGCCGGGATGCGGATCGAGGGACCGGCCCGCCGAGGTCCGATCATCGAGCATGGGATAGATGAGGTGCTGGAAGGCGAGGGGATACTCGCCCCGGTCGCGCGCGAGGAGGGCCAATGCCGCGGCCAGCCCCCCGCCGGCGCTTTCCCCCATCACGCCGACGCGTTCAAGGTCGACGCCGACGGCTTCCGGCTGCTCGAACAGCCAGGCAAGGGCGGCATAACAATCCTCTACAGCGCCGGGGAAGGGCGTCTCCGGCGCGAGGCGGTATTCCACCGTGATGATGGCGCAGTTGAGTTCGAGCGCGAGGGCCTGATGCTTGCCGGCATGCGCGTCCGCACGGCCGCCGACGAAACCGCCGCCGTGGACGTGGAGTATGCTCGGCAGACGGCCTTCCGTCGCAAGGGGCCTGTAGGCGATCAGCTCCACGGGCGGCGCGCCCTCGGGGCCGCGCACGATGTGGCTGCTGGTCGCCACCTTCGCGGAGACCTCAGGGTCGGCAGGAAATGCGAAACCGCCCTTCCGGACCTCAGGAAGGGTTTCGTCCGACAGCTCAAACCTCGGTACGAGATCCAGAAACCGCAAGAGTTCAGGATCGACAAGGTGGCGGCCGCTGTTGGGCGTCGTCATGGAACCTCCGGTGACATCCAGCTGGGTGGTGTCAATTGGGCTGGCCTTTGAGCGAGCGATTGCGGATCGCCGCCACAGTCGCGGACCGCCCTGTCAGGCGATCGGGCCGAAATATATCCATGGCGCAAACCTCGTCCTTCGCACCGCTAGGCGCCCGTGAACGCGGCAGGACGACGCTGCAGGAAGGCGGCCACGCCCTCCTTGAAATCGGCGCTCTGCGTGCTCGCCGCCTGTTCCCGATCCGCCAGGGCGGCGGCGCCGGCGAAACTCTGCTCGAGGCTTTGTCGAAGCTGCTGCTTGATGACCCGCATCGAGCGCGGCGAACTCAGTCCAACCATTTCGGTCACGACCTCGCGCACGCGCGCAAGAAAGCCGTCGGCCGGCAGGGGCCGCACCAGTCCCATCTGCGCCGCCTCGGCGGTGGAGACATTTCGACCGCTCAGCAGCAAATCAGCTGCATTTTGGGGGCCGATCAGTCGGGGGAGCAGCCAAGCGGTTCCGTGTTCGGCGATGAGGCCCCGGCGCGCAAAGGCCGTCGTCAGCTTCGTGTCTTCCGCCATGTAGCGGAAGTCGCAATAGAGCGAGATCGAAAGGCCGACGCCAGCGATGGGCCCATTGATGGCGGCCACCAAGGGCTTCGAGAAATGATGCAGGAAGTGAAAGCGATGCTCGCCGGGCGGACGAGCTGGCAACGGCCGGGCCGTGCTGGCCGACGGACTGAGGTCGGCTCCAGCGCAAAAGCCCCGGCCCGCGCCGGTGATGATGATCGCTCTGACTTGCGCATCGTCATCGGCGAGCTGCATCGCGTGCCGGACCTCCGCCTCCATGGTCGGCGTCCAGGCGTTGAGCTTGTCAGGTCGGTTCAGCGTAATGGTCGCCAGGCCGTCCGCAACATCGAAGAGCACGTGCTCGTAGGTCTCGGTCACCGCCATCCTCCTCTCAGGCCCCTGTCCAATGGCCGGGGCGACGCTCTTGGACGGAGCGGACGCCTTCGCGAAAATCCGCGGTTTTGAACAGGCGGGCCTGTTCTTCCTGTTCCCGATCGGATTGGGTCTTGACCGCCGCGGCGAGGTTGGCGCGAAGCGTTTGCCGCGTCGCCTGAACGGCGAGCGGGGCGTTCTCGGCGAGCTCATCAGCGAACCCGATGGCCCGGGCCCGCAGGTCTTGCAATGAGACCAGCTCGTCGGCCAGGCCCAACGCAACCGCGCCGGCGCCGTCCACCCGGCGCCCGGTATAAAACAGGTTCGAGGCGGCCTGCACGCCAATCAGACGCGGCAAGGTGTGGGTTAGGCCAAAGCCGGGATGGATCCCGATCTTCACGAAGTTCGCCGCAAACCGCGCTTCGGGCGCGGCGATCCTGAAGTCGGCGGCGAGGCAGAGGCCGAGTCCGCCGCCGATCGCCGGGCCCTGAACCGCAGCCACAATAGGCTTGAGGGTCGAAAACAGTCGGACCGCTTCACGGTAGAGCGCCGCAGGACCACCCTCTCCATCACCGGAAAAGTTGGCGCCCGCACAGAAAGCCTTGCCCTGCGCAGCGAGCACGACCGCCCGCAAGTCAGGGGTCGCATCAGCCCACTCGAGGGCTTCGGCCAATTGGATGATCAAGGCGATATCGAAGAAATTGTTCGGCGGCCGCTGAATTTCGACGATGGCGACGTGGCCCTGGGTTGAAACCGCGATATCCGGCCATTTGTTGAGTTCGGGCATTACGCAGATCCAGGATTGTTGGTGGGCGACGTGAGAAAACGCTGACCAAGCCCGGCCTCAGGCTGGGGCGGCTCCTCCACTCCCTCCCCCGTCGAAACATTGACGCGGAGGTGGGATGGATCGCGATGGGCTCTAATAGATCTCAAACAGCCCCGCCGCGCCCATGCCGCCGCCGACGCACATGGTGACCACGCCGTATTTGGCGCCGCGGCGCTTGCCTTCGCGCAGCAGGTGGCCCGTGCAGCGGACGCCGGTCATGCCATAGGGGTGGCCGATGGAGATGGCGCCGCCGGAGACATTCAGCTTGTCGCCGGGGATGCCCAGGGTGTCGCGGCAATAGAGCAGCTGGCTGGCGAAGGCCTCGTTCAGCTCCCAAAGATCGATGTCGTCCATCTTCAGGCCGTTGCGGGCCAGCAGTTTGGGGATGGCGAACACCGGACCGATGCCCATTTCTTCCGGACCACACCCGGCCACGGCCATGCCGCGATAGGCGCCCAGGGGGGAAAGGCCCAGGCGTTCGGCTTCCTTGGCCTCCATCAGCACCACCGCAGCGGCGCCGTCGGAGAGCTGCGAGGCGTTGCCGGCGGTGACGAACTTGCCTTCCTTGACGAAGCGTCCGCCCTTGAGCACCGGCTGCAGCTTCTGCAGATCGGCCAGGGTGGTGGAGGCGCGGTTGCCCTCGTCCTGGGTGAGCGTGACTTCCTTTTCCGTGACCTCGCCGGTTTCGCGGTTGGTGATCGTCATGATGCTGGTCAGGGACGCGATCTCGGCGTCGAAGCGGCCCTCGGCCTGGGCCTGGGCGGTGCGCTGCTGCGATTGCAGGGCGTATTCGTCCTGCGCCTCGCGGCTGATCCCATAGCGCTCGGCGACCACCTCGGCGGTCTCGATCATCGTGATGTTCAGTTCGGGGACGTGCTCGCGCAGCCAGTCGTCGCCCATCCGTGCGACGTTCATCTGGGCGTTCTGCACCAGGGAGATCGACTCCAGGCCGGCGCCGACCGTCACCGGGGCGCCGTCGTTGATGATGTATTTGGCGGCCGTGGCGATGGCCATCAGACCCGAGGAGCACTGGCGGTCCATGGCCATGCCGGGGACTGTTTTCGGCAGGCCGGCGCGCAGAGCCGACTGGCGGCCGATGTTGCGGGCGGTGGTGCCCTGCTCCAGAGCGCAGCCCATGACCACGTCATCGATCGAGGCCGGATCGATGCCCGCGCGCTTGACCGCCTCGGCGATCACATGGCCGCCGAGGGTGGCGCCGTTGGTGTTGTTGAACGCCCCGCGATAGGCCTTGCCGATCGGGGTGCGGGCGGTGGAGACGATGACGGCTTCACGCATGTGGGGTCTTTCCGGTTCAACGGGATTGGCCAACGCCACTGCGAAAACTGGCGAGGGTCCGAACAGGGGAGTTGGACTTGCAGGTCCTGAAAGCGCCTGCCTTCGGCGACCGGCTTTTCCGGCAGCGCCGCGGGCTTGAGCTGTGGGCTATTGCCGCTCCGCTCTAGGAATAGATGCCGCTCGCGGAGTTCCCGTCACGAGGCAAAAACCTTGGCGAGCAACTCCTCCTTCGGCGGCTCGGGGTCCGACGTTCGACGGAGCAGGCTCTCCATGCTCTCGCCGGCTCGGCGCCGGGCCAGATAGTCGTCCGGATCGAATTCCACGCCGATCGGGTTGATGCCCGAGTATTTGGCGATCTCTTCGTTGCAGGCGTCCATGTCGGCAAAGTTGTCGACCTGAAGCTCAACCCGGTTGTTGTCCGGGTCGTGGTAGTAGAGCGAGGTCGTCGGATTGTGCCTCACCGGGGCGAAGGGCGTCACGCCGGCCTGCTTTAGCCGCTCGTAAGTGGCGAGTAGATCGTCGAGGTTCGCATAGGTGAAGGCGACGTGCTCCAGACCAGCGCTGCGCGGCGGACGCTCCGCCAGGCTGGGATCCTGCTGAATCGCGATGCGGTGATGCTCGTCGTCATAGGTCAGGGCGACGGCGAAATCGCCGCCGGCCACCTGGCGAGCGTTCAAGACGAGGGCGTACCAATCGCGCATCGCCTTCAAGTTCGAGCGCGTGCGCAAGACCACATGGGCGAGCTTCACGGGCGAGATGGCGCGTGGTGAGACCAGAGCGTCGCCACCGTGTTCGCCCGCGAGAGCGGTTGAGTTTTCCATAATGAACTTTACTCCTTCTGTGCTGATGCCCAGCGAGCGACTCTTGGAGGCTTGGTGGTGATGTCGGCGGCGAAAAGCCGGAGCGTGTAGCGCTGGTTCGGGCTGCTGGTCCGTGATTTCCGCAACGAAATCCAAGTCCCGCGGCGCCAAGGCCGGATCGGTGACCAGAACTCAGGCTGCCTTGGCGACCTCGCTGCGGGAACGGCCTTCCTTGAGCGTGTTGGACCACCAGACGATCTCGTCCAGCATGCGTTTGGCGAAGTCATCGAGGTAGGGATAGTCCGCCATGGACTTGCCCTCGCGTAGCATGCCCATCATCTCGGTCATGCCGATGTGGACGCTGAACTTGAGCGAAGCCGTGGCGAGGATCTGCCCCAGCTGCTCGATGGCGCGGGCCGCGCCGGTGCCGCCATAGCCTACGAAGGCCGCCGGCTTGCGTTGGATCTCGAGGTAGAGATAGTCGAGGGCATTCTTCAGCACGGCCGGGATGCCGCGATTGTATTCCGCCGTAACGAAGATGTAGCCGTCAAAGCTGGCGATCTTCTTCCCCCAGCGCTGCGCCGTCTCGTTCTGCGCCGGCGCCGCGTGCAACGGCGCCTTTTCCTCGAAGAACGGCATGGGATAGTCGCGCAGATCGACGATCTCAAAATCGGCGTCATTGCGCCCTTTGGCGATATTGAACAGCCAATTGGTCGGGACATCTGCGAACCGCCCGGGACGGGTCGAGCTCATGATGATGCCGATCTTGGGTCGCTTTTGCATCGTCGCCTCTAAAAGCTACATCTTATTATGTTTACATAAGGTGGCATAAATTGGTAGCGCAGGCAAGTGGATGCGAATTGTTCATTGGGTGGCCGCGTCCGAGAACGGTCGAACCTGCGTCCGCAGCATCGGGCGCGTCCCAATCAGGTTTTTCATGCCTCACGCTGGCGGACCGTTGAGAGAGGGAGATGTCAATGACCACCGCGTTTGACACGGAGTGGACCTGCTTTGCCGTGACGCTCGAGGGCCAGGTCGCGCACATCAAGCTGAATCGGCCGGACGCGCTCAACGCCATGAGCCGCGCCTTCTGGAGCGAACTGCCCGCCATCGTCCGCGACATCGATGACAACGCCCGGGCGAGGGCGATCGTGATCTCCTCCACCGGTAAGCACTTTTCGGCCGGCATGGACCTCCAGAACTTCGCCGGTGTCGGCGGGGATGCAGGCGCGCGCGGCGGCGACCGCTCTATCTCCGGGGAGGCGTCACGCCGCCGCCTGCGCTCGCTGCAGGACGCCTTCTCCTGTCTCGACGAAGCGCGGATGCCGGTGATCGCGGCCATCCAGGGCGGATGCGTGGGCGGGGGCGTGGACATGACCAGCGCTTGCGACATCCGCTACGCCAGCGCCGACGCCTTCTTCTGCATCCAGGAGATCAATATCGGCATGACCGCGGACGCCGGCACCTTCCCGCGCTTGTGCCGCCTTATTCCGCAGGGGTGGGTCAGGGAGCTCGCCTATACGGGTCGGCGCCTGCCCGCCGAAAAGGCGCGCGAGATCGGCCTCGTCAACGAAGTGCTGCCGGACCACGACGCCGTCGTGGCCCATGCGCTGGCGACCGCCCACGAGATCGCGTCGAAATCGCCGCTGGCTGTGGCCGGCTCGAAGGTGATGATCAACTACGCCCGCGAGCACGATACGGCGGCTGCGCTCGATTATATCGGCGTCTGGCAGGCCGGCATGCACGCCGGCTCGAACGTGGCCGAGAGCTTCAAGGCCAAGCAGGAGGGCAGGGAGCCTCGGTTCCCGGACCTCTTGCCCATCCGACAAGGAATATAGGCGCGCGCCGGCCGGCCGTTTGGCCGGTTCAGCTTCGCGCAAGCGCATCGTTTCGCGCTGTTGATATTGGTGACGTGGCGTCGAGCATCTGCCGCAAAGGACCCGAACCATGAGTGCGTTCAAGGACAACCTACTCGCTGGCAAGACGGCGTTCATCGCGGGCGGCACGAGCGGCATCAATCTCGGTATCGCGAAGCGCTATGCCGAACTCGGCGCCAAGGTTGCGGTGGCCGGTCGCAATCCTGAGAAGGCCAGCAATGCGGCCGCAGAGATTGGTTCGGAGGCGCTGGGGCTATCGTGCGACGTACGCGACTACGCCGCGACGCGCGCGGCGTTGGAGGAGGCCGCAGGCAAGTTCGGGCCGTTGGATATCGTCGTCTCGGGCGCCGCCGGGAACTTCGTGGCGCCCGCGCTAGCCATGTCGGCCAACGGCTTCCGCACGGTTGTGGATATTGATCTGAATGGCACCTTCAACGTGTTCCGTGGCTGCCGCGACCTGCTCAGGACGCCGGGCGCGGCCCTGATCGCCATCACGGCGGGCCAAGCGGTGAAGCCGGCCATGCTGCAGGCTCACGTTTGCGCCGCGAAGGCGGGGATCAACCAACTGATCCGGGTGCTCGCCATGGAGTGGGGCCCGTCGGGCGTGCGGGTGAATGGCATCTCACCGGGTCCGATCGCCGGCACGGAGGGCATGGCGCGCTTGAGCCCGACGGAGGCATCCACCCGGGCGCTGGCCGCCCGCATCCCGCTGCGCCGTTACGGCGAGATCTCGGAGGTGGCTGAGAGCGCTGTGTTCCTCGTGAGCGACTCTGCACGGTACGTGACGGGCACGATCCTTGACTGCGACGGGGGCTCGCAACTCGGCGACGCACGCGACCCCCTCGGCGAGCAAGGCCTCCAGCCGGGTTAAGCGAGCGGCAGACCGCGCGGGCGTGGCCGCGCTATAGTTTGGAGAACTTCGATGGACGGTACTGATCTGGTTTCGCTGAAGGGCAAGGTGAGCGCCGAGGAATGGCAGGCCCGCGTGGACCTCGCCGCGCTCTATCGGCTGGTGGCGCTCTATGGCTGGGACGACCTGATCTACACCCACATCTCGGCCCGCATCCCGGGGCCGGAGCACCATTTCCTGATCAATCCCTATGGGATGCTGTTCGAGGAGATGACCGCCTCGTCGCTGGTGAAGATCGACCTCGAGGGGAACATCCTGCAGGAGACGCCCTACTTCATCAATCCGGCGGGCTTCACCATCCACTCGGCCATCCACGCCGCGCGCGAGGACGCCAAGTTCGTGATGCACCTGCACTCCGACCAGGGCGTGGCCGTGGCGGCGCAGAAGGAAGGCTTGCTGCCG
>JAQGIV010000072.1 GCA_028290945.1 Phenylobacterium sp.
GCTGGCGCCGTCGCGGGCTCCGGGGCCGGGCCTTGCTGGGGTGCGGCGGCGGGCGGCGGCCCCATGCCGGGCGACGACGGCGTCACCCACTGGCCGAAGGCGACGACCCCCAGGAAGCCCGCGAGGATCACCAGCAGGCGCGGCTCGAACCAGCGGCCAGGCACAGCGCCCGGCGCCATGCGGGCCAGGATCGGCTCGTCGGGGCGGAACAGCTGGTGCTTCAGGGCGCCGGCCACATGCAAGGCCAGCAGCACATAGATCAGGTCGCCCCCCAGGCCGTGCGCGTTCTGGCCGAAGCTGTGCCAGGCCTTCTTGGCGGCCGGCGCCAGGTGGGCGATCGGCAGGTCCGGCCAGGGGATGGCCCCGTAGAGCAAGGTCGGCAGCTCGATGCGGCTCGCCGAGACCATGATCCAGCCGGTCAGCGGCATGCCGATCATGATCACGTAGAAGCCGGCGTGGACCAGGCTGGCCAGCCGCACCTCCCACCTCGGCAGGTCGCTCGGCAGCGGCGGGGCCGGATTGAGCAGCCGCCAGCCGAGCCGCGCCAGGCTGAGCAGCAGGATGGTGATGCCGATCGACTTGTGCAGCTGGGTGACCGCGAAGCTGGTCGGCGTGTACGGCCCGCCCATCCGGTAGGACAGCGTCACCTGCAGCACGATGGCCGCGGCGATCAGCCAGTGCAGGACGATGGCGGCCGTCGAATAACGGGCGCTGCCGGCGGCGGCCGGCTCCGGAGAGGGGTCGGTCATGCGAAGCCCTATTTCCTGGTGAATTCGATCTCGAACGCGAGATCAACGTCGTCGCCGGCCCAGTTGCTGACCGCCGTGGCGTGGAAGTCGGAGCGCTTGATCCGCGTCGCGCCGGAGAAGCCCATCCGCGTGCCGGCGCCCAGCAGGCCCGGCCCCACGCCGTTGAACGCCACCTCGAGCGTCACCGGCCGGGTCACGCCGTTGAAGGTCAGGTCGCCGGCGAGCTGGCCCTCGCCGGTCTCGCCGCCGGTGATGCCGGTCGAGGTGAAGACGATCGCCGGATAGCGCTCGGCGCCCAGGAAGCCGGCGATGGCCTTGTTGAAGCTCGCATCGCCGGTGTCGGCGGAGCGCGGGTCGACGGTGAAGACGATCCGGGTCGTGCGCCAGGCCGCCGGATCGACGGTGACCTCGCCGCTGAGGCCGGTGAAGCGCAGGGTGTAGCGCGAGAAACCGCCCATGTGCGGGATCTTGGCGGTGAGGCTGGCGTGGCGCTTGTCCAGCACATAGGTCCCGGCCGGGATCTTCGACGGGTCGCGGGTCACCGGGTTGGCGAGCGCCGCGCCGGAGAGGGCGAAGCCGAGCGCAAGGGCGGCGGCGACGGCGCGCATCATCAGGCGATCTCCCCAGGTCCTGTGCACCAGATGGTGTCGGCCAAGCTTGGCTGAAAGACGGCCTCGGCGTCTCGGATATTCCATCCCGCTACAAACGACTAGAACGGCCCTCACCCTTCAGGAGCTGCCCGCCATGACCTTCCGCGCCCCGGTCCGCGACATCGCCTTCGCGCTCGAGACGGTGGGCCATCCGGCGCTGCTGGCTCGCGCCTTCCCCGATCTTGACGGCGAGACGGTGGCCGCGGTGCTGGAGGCCGCCGGCTCCTTCGTGGATTCCGAGCTCGCGCCGCTGAACCGCCGGGGCGACGTCGAGGGCGCGCGCTACGAGAATGGCAAGGTCACGGCCGCGCCGGGCTTCGCCGAGGCCTACCGGGCCTTCGCAGCCGGCGGCTGGAATTCGCTCGCGGCCGATCCGGAGTTCGGCGGCCAGGGCCTCTCCAAGGCCCTTGAGCTCGCGGTGTACGAGATGGTCCACGCCGCCAACATGGCCTTCGGCCTCTGCCCCATGCTGACCCAGGCGGCCATCGAGGCCCTGGCCCAGCACGGCACGGAGCGGCAGAAGCGGCTGGTGCTGCCCAAGCTGGTGTCCGGCGAATGGACCGGCGCCATGTGCCTGACCGAGCCGCAGGCCGGCTCCGACCTCGCCGCCCTGACCACCATGGCGCGCCCGGACGGCAAGGGCGGCTACACCCTGCACGGCCAGAAGATCTTTATCACCTGGGGCGACCACGACGCCACCGACAACATCTGCCACCTGGTCATCGCCCGCACCCCCGACGCCCCGCCCGGGGTGAAGGGCATCAGCCTGTTCCTGACCTCGAAATACCTGCTCGACGACGCACGGCAGCCCGGCGCCCGCAACGACTTCCGGCCGGGCTCCATCGAGCACAAGCTGGGCATCCACGGCTCGCCCACCTGCGTCATGCTCTACGAGGGCGCCCAGGCCGAACTGGTCGGCGAGCTGGGCCAGGGCCTGCCGCATATGTTCGTGATGATGAACGCCGCCCGGTTGCAGGTGGGAACGCAGGGCGTGGCCATCGCCGAGCGGGCCTTCCAGCAGGCGCTGACGTTCAGCCAGGAGCGCCGGCAGGGCCGCGCCGTCTGGTCGGCCGACCAGCCGGCGATGATCTACGACCACCCCGACGTGCGCCGCACGCTGATGCTGATGAAGGCCAAGATCGAGGCGGCCCGCGCCATCTGCCTGACCACCGGCGTGCTGGCCGACCTCGCCCGCTTCGCCGACACCGAGACCGAGCGCGCTGCGGCCAAGGCCCGCCAGGAGCTGCTGACCCCGATCGCCAAGGCCTGGTCCACCGACGTCGGCGTCGAGGTCGCTTCGCTGGGCTTGCAGGTGCACGGCGGCATGGGCTTCATCGAGGAGACCGGGGCGGCCCAGCACTATCGCGACGCCCGCATCGCCCCGATCTACGAAGGCACCAACGGCATCCAGGCCAACGACCTGGTGGGCCGCAAGGTCGGCATGGCCGGCGGCGCGGTGATGCGCGAGCTGTGCGCCGAAATGCTGCTCACCGCCCAGACGCTGACCGACCTCCCTGAGCTGGCCATCGTCGGCCGGCGGCTGGCGCAGGGCGCCGCGGCTCTGGAGCACGCCACCGGCTGGGTGCTGGCCAACAGCGGCCCGGACGCGCTGTGCGCGGCGACGCCCTACCTGAAGCTGGCCGGCGACGTGATCGGCGGCTGGATGCTGGCCCGCCAGGCGCTGGCCGCCGCCGGCTCCGACGACCCGTGGTTGAAGGGCAAGGTGGCCCTGGCCCGCTTCTACTCCGGCCAGGTGCTGACCCAGGCGCCGGGCATGGCCGAAGGTCTGACCGACGGCGGGGCCGACCTGGAAGCCACCTCGGCGGCGGCCCTGGCGGGCTGACGGCAGTCCCGCCGAATCTCAACTCGCGATTGAAAAACCGGCGTTTTTCGAAGCTTTACCTTTGATGGCTAGCCTCTCGTCCTTCGAGAGAGGTCGGGGATGGCCAATCCACAGCCGCAGACGCCGAACGGCGCCGGCGCAGGCGCCATTGGATGGAACACCTACCAGCTGACGCTGGGCGGACTGGTGACTCCTGTGGGCGTCCACCTGGTGTTCGACGCCATCGCCGGCGTCTGCGTGGCGCTGCTCGGCCATCCGTGGATCGCCGCGACGATGTTCCTGTCCGCCAGTGCGATGGACGTGGTCCAGCAGCGGCTGATCCGCCGCTGGCTGACGCACAGCCAAGGCGTCGAGCTCGGTCGGGGCCTGCGCAAGCTCGCGCTGCTCTGCTTCATCCGGGTCAGCGTCTATCTCGCGCCGACCCTGTTCATGGTGATGACCGGCGGGCTGAAGGAGCTGGTTTATTTCGGCATCCAGCTCTGTTCGCTGGTGATCCTGGCCCAGGCCGCGGGCGCCCTGTCGCGCAGCGTCTTCTGGGGGCTGGCGTCGCCGGTGCTGATCGCCGCGGCGACGGCGGTGGTCTGGCTGCTGCCCACGGTCCCGGCGGCCGCCTGTCTGCTGGCCCTGGCGACCCTGGTGGTGCTGATGGCGATGATTTCGGCCACCACCTACAAGGCGATCAGCACCTGGCACGCCGCCTTCAACGCCAACGTCGACATGGTCCACCAGCTGCAGGCCGCGCGCGACCAGGCCGTGGCCGAGCGCGAGGCCGCCGACAAGGCGCGCGAAGAGGCCCGCCAGGCCAACCGCGCGAAGTCCAATTTCCTGGCCACCATGAGCCACGAGATCCGCACGCCGATGAACGGCGTGCTGGGTATGGCGCAGCTGCTCAAGCGCGACGAGATCGACCCCTCGCAGGCCGAGCGCCTGGACGTGCTGATCGAGAGCGGCGAGTACCTGCTGTCCATCCTCAACGACATCCTCGACGTCTCGAAGATCGACGCCGGCCGGCTGGAGATCAATCCGGGCCCGGAGGACGTGCGGCTGTTCCTCGATCGGCTGGTCGGCTTCTGGGGCGCGCGCGCCGACGAGAAGGGCGTGGCGCTCCGGCTCAGCGTCGCCGACAGCGTCCCCGATCACGTGCTGGTGGACGGGCTGCGGCTGCGCCAGGTGCTGTTCAACCTGGTGGGCAATGCCCTGAAGTTCACCGAGCGCGGCGCGGTGGAGGTGATCGCCGAGGCCGTGCCCAATGGCGAGGGCGCGACCTTGCTGCACCTGGCGGTGCGCGACAGCGGTGTCGGCATCTCGGCCGAGCAGCTGCCGGTGCTGTTCGAGCGCTTCAGCCAGGTGGACGAATCCGAAGTCCGCCGGTTCGGCGGCACGGGCCTGGGCCTGGCCATCGCCAAGCAGCTCACCGAACTGATGGGTGGCAAGATCTGGGTGGAGAGCGAGGTCGGCCGCGGCTCGACCTTCTTCATCAAGCTGCCGCTGGCGCTGGCCGCGGGCTCGGCCGCCGCGCCCGCCCTGCTCGCGCCGGCCGAGCCCCTGCTGCCCGCCGCCCTGACGGTGCTGGCGGTGGACGACAACGCGGTCAACCTGCTGGTCCTCGACCAGTTGCTGAACAGTCTGGGCCATCGGGTGGCCAAGGCCGCGAGCGGGCGCGAGGCGCTGGACGCCCTGGCCGGTGAGACCTTCGACCTGGTGCTGCTGGATATCCAGATGCCGGGGATGACCGGCATCGAGGTGCTGGACCGGCTGCGCGCCGCCGCGGGGCCGAACCGGCATGCGCCCGTCGTGGCGCTGACCGCCGACGTCACCTCCGGCGGGCGCGAGCGCTACCTGGCGCTCGGCTTCACCGAACACGCCGCCAAGCCGATCCAGATCCAGGACCTGTTGGAGGCCATGGCCCGCGCCATGGCCGCAGCCCCGGCCCTCAAGCGGCCGCCAGCGCCGGCAGGTCGTGCAGCGCGGGATCGAGTCCGCGTCCCATGAGGTCGATGAAGTTGTCGCGGTAGAAGCCGCGCCGCGTCGCCTCGGCCACGCCCTCCAGGCTGTCGTTGAACCGCTTCAAGGGGTTTCGCCCGCCCTCGATGTGCGGGAAGTCCGAGGAGAACAGGCACATCTCCCGGCCGGTGTTTTCGATGATCCAGCGGACGTCCTCATGCGGATAGGGCGTGACCCGCAGTTGCCGGCGCAAGATCTCGCTGGGTTTCGCCGACAGCTTCTGCAGCCGCTCCTCCTTGCCGAACGCCGCGGCCCCGGAATCCATGAACCGCATCAGGCTGGGCAGCCATGAGGCGCCGAGCTCGATCGCCCCGAACTTCAGCCGCGGGAAACGGTCGAACACCCCGTCGATCACCAGGGCCGAGAGCGTCTGCCAGACCGACAGCGGGATGGTCATGAAGCTCAGCGAGGTGAAGTTCTCGTCGCCGCCGTGGAAGTCCTTCACCTGCGGCAGGCCGTTCTCCAGGTAGTCGCGGTGCATCTTCTCCTCGCCGCCCACATGGAAGAGGATCGGCACGCCGGCCTCCTGGGCCACAGCCCACAGGGCGTCCAGCTCCACATGGCTCGGCGAGAATCCCGGCGGGTGGCGGGAGGGGATGACCAGGGCCTTGCAGCCCAGTTCCAGCGCCTCGCGGGCGATGGCCGGCGCGCGGGCCCGGTCGACCAGCGGCACATAGCCGGTGGCCAGCAGCCGCCGGTCCACCCCGCAGAACTCGGCCATCATCCGGTTGTGGGCGCGCGCGGTCTCGCCGGCGAGCTCGATCTCGCCCATCTGCTCGAGGCCGAAGTTGGAGAGGCAGGCGGTGGTGAACACCAGTTGGCTGGCGAAGCCCAGGTAGTCCAGCGTCTTCGGGCGGTCGTCGGAGCGGAAAGCGCCCAGGGCCTCGTAGTTCTTGCGCAGCAGGATGTTGGCCTCGGCGCCGGCCCGGAACTCGGGGTCGGTCTGCTTCTCGGCGGCCTTGGCGAACCACTCGGGCAGCACGTCCTTGCGCCCGGTCTTCTCCACGAAGGCGTCGCGGAATCCGGGGTCGATGTAGCGGTTGATCGTGCCCGGCAGCTCCATGATGTGGCTGTCGGCGTCGTGAATGGTTTGGCCCTCGACGTACGCCATGGCACATCCTCCCTTATGGTTGGGCACATTTCACGCCTCGGTCAGGAGGGGCGTCAAGCTGAGGTTTTCCGCCTGCCTTCGGTGGAGGCGGCCCGCGCGCTGATCGGCTGGACGCTGAGCCTGGACGGCGTCGGCGGCGTGATCGTCGAGACGGAAGCCTACCACCACGAGGATCCGGCCTCGCACAGCTTCTCAGGGCCCACGCCGCGCAATGCGGTGATGTTCGGCCCGCCGGGCCGCGCCTACGTCTATCGTTCCTACGGCATCCACTGGTGCCTGAACGCGGTCTGCGGGCCGCAGCCGGGCAGCGCGGTGCTGATCCGGGCGCTGGAGCCGACCGAGGGGCTGGAGATCATGCGCGAGCGGCGCGGCGTGGCGGATATCCGCCAGCTCTGCTCCGGCCCGGGCAAGCTCTGCCAGGCGCTCGGCGTCACCCGCGCCCACGACGGGCTGTCACTGGAGGCGCCGCCCTTCGCCCTGACGCCGCGCCCGACGGAGCCCGCCATCATCGCCGGTCCGCGCATCGGCATCAGCCGAGCCGCTGATCTGCCCTGGCGGTTCGGGCTGGCCGGCTCGACGTTCCTGAGCCGGCCGTTTCCGAAGCTGCGCTAGAGCTGGGCCATCAGGTATTCGGCCGAGGAGACGCGGAATTCGCCGCCCTCCTCGATGTTCAGCTCCTTCACCACGCCGTCGTCGACGATCATGGAATAGCGCTGCGAGCGCTTGCCCATGCCGAAGCGCGAGGCGTCGAAGGCCAGGCCCACCGCGTCGGTGAAGGCAGCCCCGCCGTCGGCCAGCATGACGATGTCCTCGCCCACCGCCTGGTCCTCGGCCCAGGCGCGCATCACGAAGGCGTCGTTGACCGACAGGCAGGCGATGACGTCGACGCCCTTGCCCTTGATGTCCTGCGCCAGCTGCTTGAAGCCCGGCAGGTGCTTGGCCGAGCAGGTCGGCGTGAAGGCGCCCGGCAGCGCGAACAGCGCCACGCGCTTGCCTGCGAAGAACTCCTCGGTGGTGACCGGCTTCGGGCCGTCGGCGGTGGCCTGGGTCAACGTCACGTTCGGCAGCTTGTCACCGACTTTGATGGTCATGGGCGTCGTCCTCTCGAATTCAGAGCCTGCACATAGGGCGCCCAGCGCGCGCCGCAACAGCGGCCTCACGCAATCGGTCCTTGAATACGCCATCATCCCAGCCAAATTGGGACCCGATGCAAGGCGGTTTCTTCTCCGGCCAACTGCTGATCGCCATGCCGGGCATCTCCGATCCCCGGTTCGAGCGCGCCCTGATCCTGGTCTGCGCCCATGACGATCAGCACGCCATGGGCGTGGCGGTGAACCGCCCGGTCGAGGGCCTGACCCTCCCCGATCTGCTGACCCGGCTCGACGTCAAGACCAGTATCGTGCTGCCGCCCGACCTGGTGCGGATGGGCGGCCCCGTCGAGCGCGAGCGCGGCTTCGTGGTGCACACCGCCGACTACATGGGCGAGCACACGCTCGACGTCGGCGAAGGCCTGGCGCTGACCGCCACCCGCGAGGTGCTGGAGGCTATCGCCAACCGCGACCACCAGCCCCGCAAGGCGTTCCTGGCGCTCGGCTACGCCGGCTGGGGCGCCGGCCAGCTGGAGGATGAGATCAAGGACAATGTCTGGCTCACCTGCGACCCGGACGACGAGCTGGTGTTCGGCGCCGACTATGAGCGGAAGTGGAACCGGGCGCTGACCAAGATCGGCGTCGATCCGGACCGGCTGGGCGGCGTCGCGGGTAGAGCCTAGCCCCGGCTGCCCTTGGCCTTCACCGGCGCGGCGCCGTCCACATAGCTTTCGTTGAGGTAGACCTCGGCCTCCTGCGGCGACAGGGCCGGCGCGTAGCCGAAGCCCTGGCCGTAGTCGCAGCCGATGGCCAGCAGGGCGCGGGCCATGCCGGCGTTCTCGACGCCCTCGGCGATGACCTCCATGGCCAGGTCCTGGCCCAGCTTGACCACCGAGGTGACGATCTTCGCCGAGCCCTCGTTGGTGGCCATGGTGCGCACGAAATAGCGGTCGATCTTCAGGGTGTCGAACGGCAGCCGGGTGAGGTAGCTGAGCGAGGAGAAGCCGGTCCCGAAGTCGTCGAGCGCCAGGGCCGCGCCGGCCGCCCGCAGGTCCTCCAGGATCACCGCCGCCCGATCCGGATCGCGCATCACGTCGCTTTCGGTGACCTCCAGCTTCAGCGCGCCCGGCGGCAGGCCGGTCTCGCGGCGGATGGCCTCGACGTCGGCCACCAGATCCGGCCGGTCGATCTCGCCGGTGGAGAGGTTGACGGCGACGGTCAGCTCGCCGGCCGCGGCGTGGCGCGTCCGCCATTCGGTGAGCTGGCGGGCGGCCTGGCGCATCATCATGGCGCCCAGCTCGCGCATCATGCCCATCTCGTCGCAGAGCGGTAGGAACTGCTCCGGGGTCAGCAGGCCGCGCCGGGGATGGCGCCAGCGCACCAGGGCCTCGAAGCCCGAGAGCGCCCCGGTGGAGAGCCGCACGATCGGCTGGTAGAAAGGCGCGAGCTCGCCGCGCGCCAGGGCGCCGCGCAGGTCGCCCTCCAGCGCCAGGCGCGACAGGCCGTCGGTCTCCAGCGTGCGGCCGTAGGCGGCGGCGCCGCCGCGGCCGTGGCGCTTGGCGGATTCCACCGCCAGCTCGGCGCGGCGCAGCAGTTCCGCCGCCTCCGGCGCGTCCAGCCCGCCCTCCGCCTCCACAGCGCCGATGGACAGCGTCGGGTGGATGTCGAAGCCCGCGACCCTCAGCGGCTGCTCCAGGGCGCGGCGCAGCGCATCGGGCCCCGGCGACAGCTCGGAGGGCGCCAGTGCGGCGAATTCGTCCTCGCCGATCCGGGCCAGCAGCGCGCCGGCCGGGAAGGCCGCGGCCAACCTGGAGCCCAACGCCGCCAGCACCAGGTCGGCGCGCTCGTGGCCCAGCGCCTCGTTCAGCCGGCGCAGGCGGTCCAGGTCGGCGACGATCAGCTCGTGGCGGCCCGGCGCCTGCAGCCGCTCACGGGCGCGGACCACAAAGCTGCGGCGGTCCATCAGGCCGGTGAGGCTGTCCTGGTCGGAGGCGGCGAACCTGGCTTCGGGAACGATCACGCCTGCGCAGCGGCAGCCCTCCTCCAGCCTCAGGCCGCGCCAGATGCACACCCAGCCGCCGCGCATGCGCAGGCGCACGAACACCTCGGCGCCCGGTTCGCGGATCCTCAGGATGTCCTCGGCGAAGGCGCGGTCCTGCGGCAGGGCCAGCGCCCGCAGCGCCGCGGAGGAACAGTCGGGGGCGAGCGGCCCGAGGCCGAGGGCGCGCGAGGCGCCGGTCAGCCGGATGCGATCCTTCTCAGGCTCCCACATCCACAGCGCCACGTCGGCGGCGCCAAGCGCCTCCAGCGTGGTCGTCGCGTCCCACATCCAGCCGTTGGCCATCGGAGAAAAGCCGCCCGAACACTTGGACGCCAACCCGCCGCCCCGCGGCTAGACCGACACCCCTTCGTCCGGACCCTCCGGCCCCTTCAGGGGCGAGACCAGGCCGAACAGGACATGGTCTCGCCAAACGCCGTTAATTTTCAGATAAGCCTTGGCGTGGCCCTCCTCGGCGAAGCCGGCCCGGATGAGCAGTTTCCGCGAGGCGTCGTTCTCCGGAATGCAGGCCGCCTCCAGCCGGTGCAGGCCCAGCGTGCGGAACGAGAAGTCGGTGATCGCCCGCACCGCGGAGAGCGTCAGGCCCCGGCGCGCGAACGGCCGGCCGCACCAGTAGCCGATGGTGCCCATCTGGGCGACGCCGCGGCGCACGTTGGACAGCGTGATGCCGCCGGTCAGCGCCTCGTCCGAGGCCCGCAGCACAAAGAACGAATAGGCCGCGCCCAGCTCGCGGTCGCGCGCATAGGCGGCCAGCCGGCGGCGGAAGGCGGCGCGGGTCAGGTCATCGGCCGGCCAGGTCGGCTCCCACGGCTGCAGGAAGGCCTTGGAGACCGCGCGCAGCTCGCGCCACGCCGGATAGTCCGCGGCGCGCGGCGGACGCAGCACCACGCCTTGGCCTTCCACGCGAAGGCCGCTCTCCGGGGCTATCCAGTCGAGAAGCGCCATGAACTCAGGACCCTGGCGGTTTTCACGCCAGCGTCAAGACCGACTCGACTCGCTTGATAGACCAGTTTATACAATAAACTTGTTTGGCGACGCGCGGGGTGTCGCCGCGAGGGAGGCAGCCATGGCCACGGCCAGGACTTTGAGCGACGGGACGGGAGCCGCGGCGGAACGCCTGCACGGGCTCGATGCGGTGCGCGGCTACGCCCTGCTGCTGGGGGTCGTGTACCACGCCACCATGTCGTTCCTGCCCGGCCCGCAGATCTGGCCGGTGAAGGACAGCGACCCCTCCACCGCGCTCTCGGTGCTGTTCTTCGTCTCGCACATCTTCCGCATGACCACCTTCTTCCTGATCGCCGGCTTCTTCGGCCACCTGATGGTCGAGAAGCGGGGCGTCGCGGGCTTCATCAAGGACCGGGCCAAGCGCATCGCCCTGCCGCTGGTCGCCTTCTGGCCAATCTCCATCGCCGGGATCGTCGCCGCGGCCATCTACGGCGCCTATGTCGCCACCGGCCACGTGCCGACCCACGGCCCACAGGCGGCGCCCAACCCGCCGCCGCTGGCCTTCCCGCTGACCCACCTGTGGTTCCTCTACGTGCTGCTGTGGCTCTACGCGGGCGCCCTGATCAGCCGCTGGTTCGTGCTGCGTCTCGACCGCAAAGGCGTGCTGCCGGCGCTGGGCGACCGGCTGGTGCGCGGCATTGTGCGCAAGCGCGCAGGCCTGGTGCTGCTCGCCCTGCCGGTGGCCGGCGCCTTCTACGGTCTCGCCGATTGGCTGCCCTGGTTCGGCGTGCCCACCCCTGACTCCTCGCTGATCCCCAACACGGTGGCCATGGCCCAGTTCGGCGTCGCCTTCGGCTTCGGCTGGCTGCTGCATCGCCAGGGCGACCTGCTGCAGGTCTTGGCCCGCCGCTGGCCGCTGAACCTGACGGTCGCCCTGATCGCCACCGCCGGCTGCCTGGCCGCCCTCGGCCTGGCTCCGGCCATCCATCCGCCGGCCCCGGGGCTGGCCCGTACAGGCCTCGCCGCCGGCTATGCGCTGGCCATCTGGAGCTGGACCTTCGCGGTCATCGGCCTGGCGCTGCGCTTCCTCTCCGACCACAGCCCGGCGCGCCGCTACATCGCCGACTCGTCCTATTGGATCTACCTGATCCACCTGCCGCTGATCATGGCGCTGCAGGCGGCGGTGTCGCGGCTGGGCTGGCCCTGGGAAGCCAAGTTCGCCGCGATCCTCGGAGTGGGCTTCGCGCTGATGTTCGCCAGCTACCAGCTCTTCGTGCGCCGCAGTGTCATCGGCGCGATCCTCAACGGCCGCCGCGCGCCCAAGGTCGCGCACACCCCGGCCACCGCCATCAAGCCGGAGCCCGCCCGATGAACACCGACACCGCCCGTGACGACCTCGCCTTCATGCGCGCCCTGGTCCAGCCGGACGAGGCCTGGCAGCGGCAGTTCGGCGAAACCTACCTCGCCTGCGGCCTCTGCTACGGCGGTCAAATGCTGATGCACGCCGGTCAGATGGCGGGGCTCCTGCCCTATCAGGGGACCGGGGCCCTGGTCATCGGCCTCGGCCCGACCGTGGTGTTCATGACGCTGCTCATCTGGCTGATCTGGCGTAATCGCGGGGCTGGCGGCGGCGGGGTCACCTCGCGGGCGGTGGGCTCGGTGTTCGGCGCGCTCGGCCTCGCCAACCTGGCGCTCATCGTGGTCATCGGCTCACTGGCCTGGCGCGAGCACAGCATCACCATCTGGCTGCTCTATCCCTGCGTCGTGCTGGTCTTGCAGGGCATGGCGTGGCTGGTGGCCTACATGCTGCGTCGCAAGGCCTGGTTCGCGGTGGTGGCGCTGGGCTGGTTCGCCACCGGCATCGCCATGGCGCTGGCCATCAAGACGCTGGGCGCCTTCATCTTCATCGGCGGCGTCGGGTTCTTCGCCCTCATGGCGATCCCCGGCTATGTGATGATGCGCCAGTCGCGCGGCGCGGCCTGATCCCCAATGAAGACCTCCGGGGCCCGCTTCGACATCGGCAAGATCGACGATGTCATCCACGGCCGGCTGCGGCTGGGGGTCATGGCCTATCTGGCCAACGCCGAGGTGGCCGACTTCAACGAGCTGAAGTCGGCGCTGGAGGTCACCCAGGGCAACCTGTCGGTGCAGCTCCGCACGCTGGAGACCGCCGGCTATGTGGCCATCGAGAAGGGTTTCCTCGGCCGCAAGCCGCGCACCCAGGCCCGCATCACGCCGGCCGGGCGCAAGGCCTTCGCAGCCTATCTGGAAGCGCTCGGCAAGCTGATCGGGCCGACCGGCTAGGGACTAGCCGAACAGCGCCGTCTGGAAGCTGTCGGCGGCGGCGAGCGCCGTCTTCGGCCCCAGCACCGCCACGGCCGTGCGGCGGCCCTTGAGGATGGTCTCGGTGAGCCGCGCCAGGTCGGCCGGCGTCACCGCATCGATGTCGGCGGCGATCTCCTCGGGCTCGAGCGTGCGGCCGAACAGCAGCACCTGGGCGGCGGCCTGTTCGGCGCGGGCCAGCGCCGACTCGCGGCCCATGAACATGCCGCCCTTCAGCTGCGCCTTGGCGCGGGCCAGCTCGGCGTCCTCGACCGGGGTCGTCATGGCGGCGATCTCGCCCGCCGCCACGCGGGCCAGCTCCGCCGCGTCGGCCGCCGCGCAGCCGGCGAACACGCCGAGCACGCCGGTGTCGGCATAGGTCTCCGAATAGGCGTCGATGGCGTAGGCCAGGCCGCGCTTCTCGCGCGCCTCCTGGAACAGCCGCGAGGCCATGCCCCCGCCGAGGATCTCGGCCAGCAGGCGCAGGGCGAAATAGTCCGGGTCGCGCGCACCCACCGCCGGCAGCAGCAGGACGAGGTTGGCCTGCTCCAGGGGCTTGGCCACCCGCCGCACCCCGCCGGCGAAGGCCGCGGGCTCGGACGCGGCGACCGCCGGCCCCGCGCCCATCGCTCCGAAGTCGCGTTCCGCCAGCCGCAGCAGCTCGACCTCGTCCACGGCGCCGGCCGCGCTGACCACCAGGGCTTCCGGCGCATAGAGCACAGCCCGCCAGTCGCTCAGGGTCTCCGGCTTGGCGCGGCCGATGGTGGTCGGCGTGCCAAGGATCGAGCGCCCCAACGGATGGCCGTCGAAGGCCGCCTCCTGCGCCAGCTCGAAGACCAGGTCGTCGGGGGTGTCGGCCGCCTCGGCGATCTCCTGGCCCACCACCTGTTTCTCGCGGCGCAGGTCGTCGGCGTCCATGGCCGGGCGCTGCACCAGGTCGGCGATGACGCTGACCCCCAGGTCGAGACCGTGCTGCAGGGCGCGCACCTGGAAGCTGGTCCGCTCATAGCCGGTGGCGGCGTTGATCTGGCCGCCCTCGGCCTCGATCGCCTCGACGATGTCGCGGGCCGAGCGGGCGCCGGCGCCCTTGAACACCATGTGCTCCAAGAGGTGCGACCAGCCGGAGCGCGCCTCGTCCTCCAGCCGCGCGCCGCGCCCGGCCACCACCGACAGGGCCACGGTCTGCAGGCCGGGCATGGGATCGCAGACGACGCGCACGCCGTTGGCCAGGCGCCGGATCGGCAGCCCCTTGGGTTCAGGTTTCGGCGAAGGCGCGGACATAGGCCTTGATGGTTTCAGCGTCGGCGGGGAGCCGGTCGTAGCGCTCCGTCCGCTTGGCGAGGTTGGCCGCCCCGCGCGGCAGCTCGGGCGCGACGCCGGCGGCGGCGGTCACGTCCTGCGGGAACTTGGCGGGATGGGCGGTCGAGAGCACCACCACCGGCGGCTCCAGGCCCTCCACCTTGCGCAGCGCAGCGACGGCGACCGCGGTGTGCGGGTCGATCAGCTGGCCGGTCTCGTTGAGGGTGACGAGGATGGCGCGACGCACCTCGTCCTCGCTCACCGCCACGCCGCGGAACAGCTCGCGCATGGCGTTGAGCGCCTGCGGCGGCACGTCGATGGCGCCGGCGGACGCGAACGCCTGGAAGGCGCGGGCGGTCTCCACCGGATCGCGGCGCACGGCCTCGAAATAGAGCCGCTCGAAGTTGGACGCCGCCTGGATGTCCATGGCGGGCGCGATGGTCGGCGTCACCTCGCCGCGCTGATAGCGGCCGTCCTCGAAGGCGCGGGCCAGGATGTCGTTGGCGTTGGTGGCCGCCACGATGCGGGCGATCGGCAGGCCCATGCGGCTCGCCACATAGCCCGCGAAGGCGTCGCCGAAGTTGCCCGACGGCACGCAGAAGCTCACCGACCGCTCCGGCGCGCCCAGCGCCACGGCGGTGGTGAAGTAGTAGACCGCCTGGGCGGCGATGCGGGCGAAGTTGATCGAGTTGACGCCGGACAGGTCGACCGCCTGGCGCAGCACCTGGTCGCCGAAGATCTCCTTCACGATGGCCTGGCAGTCGTCGAAGGTGCCCTTGATGGCCAGGCAGGCGACGTTGGCCTCGTCCGCCGTGGTCATGAACCGCCGCTGCACCTCGGAGATGCGGCCCTGCGGGAAGAGCGCGACGAGCTTGACGTTCTTGCGGCCGCGGAAGGCCTCCACCGCGGCCCCGCCGGTGTCGCCCGAGGTGGCGCAGAGGATGGTCTGCACCCGGCCTTCCGCACCCAGCAGGTGGTCGTAGAGCCGGGCCAGGATCTGCATGGCCACGTCCTTGAAGGCGAGGCTCGGACCATGGAACAGCTCCGCCAGGAAGACCTCGGGCGCGAGCTGCACGAGGGGGACGACGGCGGCGTGGTTGAAGGTCGAATAGGCCTCGCGGCACATCTCCAGCAGGATGGCGGGCGCGATCTCGTCGCCGGCGAAGGCGCCGATCACCGCGGCGGCCACCTCGGCATAGGGCTTGCCGGCAAAGGCGCGGATCTCGGCGGGCGAGAACTGCGGCCAGGCCTCGGGCACATAGAGGCCGCCGTCGGGGGCCAGGCCGCCCAGCACCGCATCGGTGAAACCCACCGCGGGCGACTGCCCCCGGGTGGAGATGTAGCGCATCAGGTCCTCACCCGTCCAAAGAGCACGGCGGCATAGACGCCCACCAGGGCCGCGGCAAGGCCGAACCAGGTGATCGCGTACTCCAGGTGCCGGTTGGGAATCTCGGTGGGGATCGGCGCGGGGATCAGCGCCTTGAACTCGGGATTGGTGGCGCTCTCGGCGAACAGGAAGACCGGCGCGGGCTGCGGCGCCTTCAGGGCCCGCGCCATCGCTCCCACGTCGCGGGTGAACCAGTGGCCGGGGGTGTTCTTCGGCGAGACGAAGTTGCCGGTCTCCGGCTTGCGCAGGATGCCGACGAGCTCCTGCGGGGCGGCGCCCGCCGGATCGACCTTCGGCCGCTCGGCGACGCTGTCCGGCACGAAGCCACGGTCCACCAGCACGGTGCGGTAGAGCGCGCTCGGCACGGCGCAGGCGGAGATCAGCCGCGCGCCGGCCTGGCCGTCGCGCAGGCCGTAGAGCTCGAGGAAGGGCGCGGTCGCGAGGCCCGGGCAGACGGCCTTCACCCGCGTGTAGTCCACGTCGCGGCCGGCGGCCTGGGCATCCAGCACCGGGCCGATGTCGACCGCCCTGGCCGACTGCAGGGCGGCGATGTGGGCCAGCAGCCCCTCTTTCCATTTGAGCCGCTGCAACTGCCAGACGCCGAGCGCGATGAGGATGGCCAGCCCGATGGCGGTGGCGATCGTCAGGCCCACGGGGAAGCGCGCGGGCGCCGCGGGGCGCGCCTCAGTCATGGCGGGCTTCGGAGGCCTTGTTCATGAACTGCGCGGCCAGCATCATTCCCTTGAAGGGCCTGAGCAGCACCAGGCAGATGACCAGCGTCGCCGGCATCCAGATGACCAGCAGCACCCAGACCGGCGGGTTCAGCGCGACCTCGGTGAACAGGGCGCCGAACGCCGCCAGGAAGCCGCCGATCAGGATGACGAACACCGCCGGGCCATCGCCGGAATCGGCCTTCGCCAGGTCATAGCCGCAGGCCTCGCAGCGCGGCGCGACCTTCAGGAAGCCTTCGAAGAGGTGGCCCTCGCCGCAGTTGGGGCAGCGGCCGGCGGCCCCTGCCAGCAGCGGGTTGGGCTTGCTCATCAACCCCCCGCGTGGGTCCCGAAGATCACGTAGATGAAGGCGAACAGGAACAGCCACACCACGTCGACGAAGTGCCAGTACCAGGCCGCCGCCTCGAAGCCGAAATGCTGCTTGGGCGAGAAGCCGCCCATCATCAGCCGGATCAGGCAGACGGTCAGGAAGATGGTGCCGATCAGCACGTGGAAGCCGTGGAAGCCGGTGGCCATGAAGAACGACGAGCCGTACAGCCCGGCGCTCTGCGCCTCGGGATTGAAGAAGTACTTGTGCTCGATGATGTGGTTGTACTCGTAGGCCTGGATCGAGGTGAACATCACGCCCAGGATGATGGTCAGCAACAGACCGATCTTGGCGCTCTTGCGATCGCCGATCTGCAGGGCGTGGTGGGCCCAGGTCACCGTCGTGCCGGAGAGCAGCAGGGTCAGGGTGTTAACCAGCGGCAGCTGGAACGGCGGCACCGTCTCGACGCCCTGCGGCGGCCAGTGGGCCCAGGCGGCTCGCACCTCCTCGATGGAGGACAGCGTCCGGTGGTGGTGGAACAGGGCCATCTCGAAGAAGATCCAGAACCACGCGACGAAGAACATCACCTCCGAGGCGATGAACAGGATCATCCCGTAGCGCAGGCCGATGGACACCACCGGGGTGTGGTCGCCCTCGTTGGCTTCGTGGACCACATCCCGCCACCAGCCGAACATGGTGTAGAGCACGCCCGCCAGGCCGGCGAAGAACAGGTAGGGGGTGTGCGGCGTGAACGGGAACGACGCCTGGGCCCCGAACAGGCCCTTCAGCCAGGTGATGCCGCCCATCGCCATCATCACGGCGGCGATCGAGCCGACCAGCGGCCAGGGGCTCGGGTTCACCAGATGGTAGTCGTGCTTGACGTCGCCGTGGGCCATCTCGGTCCTCAACCCCTCACAAATCCCCCGCGCGGACATAGAGTCTCGCGCAGTCAGAAGTCGGGGACGCTATAGCCCTGCGCCGCGCCATCCGCCAAGGGGAAAGGCGGCGGTTCGGCGCGGGCGTCCGGCCCCTGCGTCAGCGGCTGGCGACCGCCACCGGCGGCGGCTTGGCGTCGACCGCCGGATAGAAGGTGTAGGACAGCGTCACCTGCGCCTGATTCCGGGTCTCGAAGTCCTGCGCGTACTTCGGATCGACGAAGTACAGCACCGGCATCTCCACCGTCTGGCCCGCGCCGATCGTCTGGTCGGAGAAGCAGAAGCACTGCAGCTTGCGGAAGTAGGCGCCGGCCTGTTCCGGCACCACGTTGAAGATGGCCCGCGCGGTGATCGGATGGTCGGCGTGGTTGGTCACCTTGAAGAAGGCGAGTTTGGTCTCGCCGAGCTTCACCTGCTGCACGGTCTGCTCGGCCGAGAAGTCGAACGGCAGGTCGCGGGTGTTGGTGTCGAAGCGGATGTTGATCTGCTTGGTCAGCACCGTGGTCGGCGCCGTGGCCGCGCGCGTGACGGTGCCGTCGAAACCGGTCGCCTGGCAGAAGGCGCGGTAGAGCGGCACGGAGGCATAGGCCGCCCCGATCATGCCGAAGAAGGTCAGCGCGCAGACGACCGCCACATTGCGGTTGCGCCGCGCGCGCGGATCCAGCGGCGGGCGCTCAGTTCGGGTGCGCGGCATTGGCGCCAAGCCTCACCAGGGTGACCACGAAGATCAGCAGCACGAACAGCACCAGGCCCAGCGCGAGGGCGATATTGCGGCCACGGCGCGCCTTGGCTTCGGCGTCGGAGAACGGCTTGGGATCGCTCATCGCGGCAACAGCTCCAGCGGGGTCGCACTCATCAGGTGCTCGGCCAGCAGGGTGGCGAAGATCAGGGCCAGGTAGAGGATGGAGAAGGCGAACAGGTTGCGCGCGTCCTTGGCCCCGGCGCGGACGTCATAGAGCCCGTCGGTGTTGCGCTCTCCGGCCGTCTCGCCGGCGTGGCTGCGGTAGAGTCGGACCGCCAGCAACAGGAACACCAGGCCGCCGGCGGCCGCGACGGCCAGGTAGGCCGCGCCGCCGAGGCCGGTGAAGGCCGGCGCCAGGCACAGCGGGACCACCAGCAGCGAATAGATCAGGATCTGGCGGCGCGTGGAGGCCGCGCCCGCCACCACCGGCATCATCGGCACGCCGGCCTTGGCGTAGTCCTCGGAGGTGTAGAGCGACAGCGCCCAGAAGTGCGGCGGGGTCCAGAAGAAGATGATCGCGCAGAGCAGCCAGGCGTTGAGCGGCGTTGTCCCGCTGGCCGCCGCCCAGCCGATCACCGGCGGCAAGGCGCCGGCCAGGCCGCCGATGACGATGTTCTGCGCCGTCGAGCGCTTCAGCCACATCGTATAGACCACCGCGTAGAACAGGATGGTGAAGGCCAGCAACCCGGCCGCCAGCCAGTTCAGCGCCATCCCCATCAGCATCACCGAGAACAGCGACAGCACCACGCCCAGCGCCAGCGCATCCGCGCCCTGCACCCGGCCCGCCGGCACCGGCCGGCCGCGGGTGCGGCGCATCTTGGCGTCGATGTCGGCGTCGTACCACATGTTGAGCGCGCCCGAGGCCCCGGCGCCCACGGCGATGCAGAGGATGGCGACCGCGCCCAGGATCGGGTTCACCGGCGCGCCGGCGCAGATCAGGCCGGTGAGCGCGGTGAACACCACCAGCGACATGACGCGCGGCTTCAGCAGCTGGACGAAGTCCTGCCAGCGGGCGGGCGCGGCGGTCGAGGTTTGGGCCGTAGCCATGGCCATGACGCTATACTCTCAAATGGTCGAGGGGCGCGCCCCGAAGCCGAAGCGCGCCCCCGAATTCGTGTCGCCGCGGCGCACCCCGATCAGTGGATGTCGGGCTTGATCACCGGCAGCTCGTTGAACTGGTGGAACGGCGGCGGCGAGGACAGGGTCCACTCCAGCGTCGTCGCGCCCTCGCCCCACGGATTGGCCTCGGCCTTGCGGCGGAACACCATGGCGTCGAGCAGCACCACCAGGAACACACCCACGCCCACCAGGGTGATGGCGTAGCCCAGCGACGAGACCTGGTTCCAGTAGGTGAAGCCTTCCGGATAGTCGACATAGCGGCGCGGCATGCCCTGCAGGCCCAGGAAGTGCTGCGGGAAGAAGATCATGTTGACGCCGACGAAGGTGATCCAGAAGTGCGTCGCGCCCAGCCACTCGCGGTACTTCACGCCCCACATCTTCTCGAACCAGTAGTAGAAGCCGGCGAAGATCGCGAACACCGCGCCCAGGCTCAGCACGTAGTGGAAGTGGGCGACCACGTAGTAGGTGTCGTGCAGCGAGTAGTCGACGCCGGCGTTGGCCAGGACGACGCCGGTCACGCCGCCGACCGTGAACAGGAAGATGAAGCCCATCGCCCACAGCATGGGCGTCTTGAAGTCGATCGACCCGCCCCACATGGTGGCGATCCAGCTGAACACCTTCACGCCGGTGGGCACCGCGATGACCATGGTGGCCGCCACGAAATAGGCCCGCAGGTTGATGTTCATGCCCACGGTGTACATGTGGTGGGCCCACACCACGAAGCCGATGAAGCCGATCGCCACCATGGCGTAGGCCATGGCCAGGTAGCCGAACACCGGCTTGCGGCTGAAGGTCGAGACGATGTGGCTGACCATGCCGAAGCCCGGCAGGATCAGGATGTAGACCTCCGGGTGGCCGAAGAACCAGAACAGGTGCTGGAACATCACCGGGTCGCCGCCGCCCGCCGCATCGAAGAAGTGGGTATGGAAGTTGCGGTCGGTGAGCAGCATGGTGATCGCGCCGGCCAGCACCGGCAGCGCCAGCAGCAGCAGGAACACGGTCACCAGGATCGACCAGACGAACAGCGGCATGCGGTGCAGGGTCATGCCCGGCGCGCGCATGTTGAAGATCGTGGTGATGAAGTTGATGGCGCCGAGGATCGAGCTGGCGCCGGCCAGGTGCAGCGCCAGGATCGCACAGTCCATCGCGGGCCCTGTGTGGCCGGATGTCGATAGCGGCGGATAGATCGTCCAGCCGCCGCCGAAGCCGCGGCCGGGTCCCCCGTCCACGAACATCGAGGTGAGCAGCATCACCCAGGCCGCCACCAGCAGCCAGAACGAGATGTTGTTCATCCGCGGGAAGGCCATGTCCGGCGCGCCGATCATCAGCGGCACGAACCAGTTGCCGAACCCGCCGATCATGGCCGGCATGACCATGAAGAAGATCATCACCAGGGCGTGGGCGGTGACCACCACGTTGTAGCCGTGCTTGGACCCCTCGATCAGGCCGAGGTGGGCGATGAGCGAGTTCGGCTGGAAGATCTGAATGCCCGGCTCGGCCAGCTCCCAGCGGATCAGGCCGGAGAGCGCGCCGCCCACCAGGCCCGCCATGATGGCGAACAGGATGTAGAGCGTGCCGATGTCCTTGTGGTTGGTCGAGAACAGCCAGCGCACCAGGAACGGCGGGGTGTGCGCGTAGCTGTCGTGTTCGTCGTGGGCGGAGGCGTTGGTGGCCATCTGACGCTTATCCTAAGATCAGTGCGTCGCCGGCGCCGTCGGCGCGGGCGAGGTGGTGTTGGCGCCGGCCGCGGCCGGCGGAGCGGCGCCAGGCGCCGCGGGGTTCTCAGACTTGGCGGAAGCAGCCGGGGCGGCCGAGCCGATCGGCGAGCCCTTCTTGGAGACCACCCAGGCGTCGAATTCGGCCTGGCTCACCGCCCGGACCTCGATCGGCATGAAGGCATGGTCGACGCCGCACAGCTCGCGGCACTGGCCGTAGTAGGTGCCCGGACGCTCGATATTGAACCAGGTCTCGTTGACCCGGCCGGGGACGGCGTCGGTGATGATCCCGAACGCCGGCACCGCGAAGGCGTGGATCACGTCGGCGCCGGTGACCAGCACGCGGACGGTCTTGCCGACCGGCACCACCAGCGGCTCGGTGGCCGCCAGCCGGAAGGGCACGCCCTTGGCCTTGGCCTTGTCCTCGGGAAGGATGTTGGAGACGAACTCGGACATCTTCTGGTCCGGATATTCGTAGCCCCAGTACCACTGATAGCCGGTGGCCTTGATGGTCATGTAGGGCTTGGGCATGTCGTGGTAGGCGAACAAGAGCTTGAACGAGAAGACCGAGATGAACACCAGGATCAGCACCGGGACCAGGGTCCAGGTCACCTCGACCGCGGTGTTGTGGCTCCAGCGCGCGGGCACCGGATTGGAGCGCTTGTTGTAGCGCACCACGCACCACACCAGCAGCGCCAGCACGAACAGCGTGATCGCCGTGATGATCGGCATCAGGATCGCGTTGTGGAAGAAGATCGCGTCGTGGCGCAGGGGCGTCACGCCCGGCTGCATGTCGATCGCGCCGTTGGTGGGCTGGCCCACCAGATCCTCAGCGAGGGCGCTGGCGCTCCAAAACGCCGTCACCGCGCCCGTGGCGAGCCCCATCGCCAGCGCTCGCATACCCTGAAACCTCGACTTCATGTCCCCTCGGTCTGGCTGGCCGGTCCGCGACGGTGAACATCGCCTCGCCGACGACAGAGGGCGCGCAAGCGCGGCCGCGCTCGCCCGGCCCCTTCGCGGGGGTGCATACGCGCATCATCCGGGCTTGCCAAGGCGGTTCCCGAGCCTCGCTCGGCGATAAGTGGAGCCAGGGCCTTGCGCACTCGGCGGCGGCCCCCATGCACGGCCGGCGGGCGGCCTTCCGAAGACCTTTGTTCGGCCCGCGGCGGGGGAATCAAAACCGCTGGGTGACGCGGGCCCGGCGGCTTCCTATCTTGGGCCCATGAACGCGCACGCCTCCGCCCCGTCCATCCTGCAGTCCGCCGGCGTCGACACCGCCCGCGCCCGTGACATCCTCGGCGACGCCCTCGCCGGCGCCGACGACGGCGAGCTGTTCGTCGAGCGTTCGGAGAGCGAAAGCTTCATGTTCGACGACGGGCGGCTGAAATCGGCGGCCTACGACTCCACCGAGGGCTTCGGCCTGCGGGTGGTGGCGGGCGAGACCGCCGGCTACGCCCACGCCAGCGAGATCTCGGAGGGCGCCATCCGCCGCGCCGCCGATAGCGCCCGGCTGGCCAAGCGCGGCTATTCCGGCGTCGCCGCCGAGGCCCCGCGCGCCACCAACGCCAAGCTCTACGGCGAGGACGATCCGCTCGCCTCGCCCGGTTTTTCCGACAAGGTCGCCCTTCTCCAGGAGATCGACGCCTGGTGCCGGGCGCGCGATCCGCGGGTCGTCCAGGTGATGGCCTCGCTGGCCGGCGAGCGGCGCGAGATCGAGATCCTGCGGGCCGACGGCCGGCTGATCCGCGACGTGCGCCCGCTGTGCCGGGTCAATGTGCAGATCACCGTCGAGCGCGACGGGCGCCGCGAGAACGGCTTCGCCGGGGCCGGCGGCCGCGCCGGCTTCGAAGCCTGGATCACGCCGCAGAAGTGGCAGGAGCAGGCGGAAGAGGCGCTGCGCCAGGCGCTGGTCAACCTCGACGCCGTCCCCTGTCCGGCCGGCGAGATGGACGTGGTGCTGGGTCCGGGCTGGAACGGCGTGCTGCTGCACGAGGCGGTCGGCCACGGCCTGGAGGGCGACTTCAACCGCAAGGGCACCTCGGCCTTCTCCGGCAAGGTCTGCGAGCGGGTGGCAGCCCCCGGCGTCACGGTGTTCGACGACGGCGCCATCGCCGGCTTCCGCGGCACGCTCACCGTCGACGACGAGGGCACGCCCACCGAGCGCACCATCCTCATCGAGGACGGCATCCTGGTGGGCTACATGCACGACCGCATGAGCGCGCGGCTGATGGGGTTGAAGGCCACCGGCAACGGCCGGCGCCAGTCCTACGCCCACATGCCCATGCCCCGGATGACCAACACCGGCATGCTCGGCGGAATGACCCCGCGCGAGGAGATGATCGCCTCGACCAAGCGCGGCATCTACTGCGCCAACTTCGGCGGCG
>JAQGIV010000075.1 GCA_028290945.1 Phenylobacterium sp.
GGAGAGCTGTTCGACCTGTGGGGCGGCGGCGGGTTCCGGCGCGGCGGGCGGCGGGAGGGCGGTCTCCGGCGCGGCGGCGCTGGGCAGGACGGGGTGCGGCAGGTCGGTGGCGGCGGGCGGCTCCGCATGGCGGGCGGCGGGGCGCTGCGCCCACAGGCGCGGCGCGAGCACCGCGACGGCGACGCCGGCCAGCACGCCCACCAGCACGAAGGCGATGGCCGCCCAGAAGCCGAGGCCCATCAGCGGCCGCGGCCGGTATTCGGCCGGGTCCCGTGGCGCTGCGATGTCGGCCTCGGGCGTGGGGTTCATGCGCCCCGGTCTATCAGATTCAGCAGCGCCGCTTCGAGCGGAAAGGGCGGGAAGGCCTTGGCGGCCAGCGGCGTGCGGGCCAGCGGCTTCATCACCGCCTTGGAGAGGCCGAAGGCCCGCAGGTTCGGCGCGGGATGGGATTTCAGCACCCCGGCCAGCGCCTTGGCGGCGCGCGGCGAATGCAGCAGGGCGGCGTCGACGCCCACCAGGCTGAGCGCCTGGGCCTCGGAAAGCTTCACCGGGCCGGTCTCGTAGAGGATGGCCCGCCGGGCCTCGACGCCGTGCTTCTCCAGGGCGCCGGCCAGGTCGCCCGCCGGCTCGGCGGCGCCCGGATGCAGCACCGCGCCGCGCATCTGGCTGCGCCGCGCGGCGATCCCCTCGGCCAGCGCCTCCACGTCGCCGTCGGCCGACAGCACGGTGTGGAAGCCCGCCGCCCGCGCCGCCTGGGCGGTGGCCGCGCCCACCGCGAAGACGCGCAGCTCGCGCTCGCCGCAATGCTCGGCGAAGGCGCGCACCCCGTTGGCGCTGGTGAAGGCGAGCGCGCCGACCCCGCGCAGGTCGATATCGGGGTCCGTCACCGGCCGCACAGCCAGCAGCGGGCAGATGATCGCCTCATGGCCCATCGCCCGCACGCGCTCGGCGGTGTTGTCCGCGCCCGGCTGGGTGCGGGTGATCCAAATGCGCTGTCGGCGAGCGGCCATACGGCGATCCTGGCTGAACCGGATTAACCTTTGGCGCCTGCAACCTCCGCGACGCAAGGGCCCCAAAAATGCAATCGGGCCGCAATCGCGCCGTTCAAATGAAAATGGCGTCGCCGGCTTCCGCGCGCACCGCCTCGCCCAGCGAGACGCCGAGCGCCCGGGCCGAGGCCTCCGCATCGGCCAGTTCGGTGAGGTCGGCCTCGCCGGCATGGCGGAAGCGGCGGACGCCATCCGGCGACAGCGCCTCGACGACCAGCTGCAGCCGCGCGCCCTCGAACCAGGCGTGCGCCCCGATGGCGGTCTTGCAGGAGCCTTCCAGCGCCATCAGCGCGCCACGCTCGGCGGCCACGGCCACGGTGGTCCCGTGATCGCGCAGCGCCGCCACCCACGGCAGGTCGCGGTCGGCGATGCGGGTCTCGATGGCCAGCGCGCCCTGGCCCGGGGCCGGCGGGCACGCGATGGGATCGATCAGGCCGCGGGCGAAGTTGCCGAGGCCCAGGCGCTTGAGGCCAGCATAGGCCAGCAGGATGGCGTCCGCCTCGCCGGCCGCCAGCTTGGCCAGGCGGGTGTCGACGTTGCCGCGCAGCATGTTCACCTGCAGGTCGGGGCGGCGGTGCAGGCACTGGGCCTGGCGACGCAGGCTGGCGGTGCCGAGCCGGGCGCCCTGCGGCAGCGCCTCCAGGCTGTCGGCGATGTGGCTGAGGAAGGCGTCGCGCGGGTCCTCGCGCTCGGGGATCGCGGCGATGCACAGGCCGTCCGGCAGCACCGCCGGCATGTCCTTCAGGGAGTGGACCGCGCAGTCGATGCGGCCCTCCAGCATGGCCTCCTCGATCTCCTTGGTGAACATCCCCTTGCCGCCGATCTCCAGCAGCCGGCGGTCCTGCACGCGGTCGCCGGTGGTGGTGATGACCACCAGCGGCGCGACCCGCTCGACCTCCGCGGCGTCGGCCGGGTCCGCCCCCAGCGCCTGCGCGATCCTGCGCTGCATCATGCCGGCCTGGGCCAGCGACAGCTTGGAGCCGCGCGCGCCGATGCGCACTGGCGCTTTGGAGCCGGGCGGTTGCGTGGGCACGGGCTGGGATATACCTGCAAGCGTTCCTGAGAAGACGCCTCGCTACAGGAGCCGGGCGCGAGCGGCAACCGGATGAGCCTGACCCACACCGTCCCCCAGACTGTCCTTGGCCTGGAGACCAGCTGCGACGAGACCGCGGCCGCGGTGGTGCGCCGCGCGGCCGACGGGACGGTGGAGGTGCTGTCGTCGGTGGTGGCCAGCCAGATCGCCGAGCATGCGCCGTTCGGCGGCGTGGTGCCGGAGATCGCGGCGCGCGCCCATGTGGAATCCATCGACGCCATCGCCGGCCGGGCGCTCAGCGACGCGGGCCTGGGCTACGCAGACCTGACCGGCGTGGCGGCCACCGCCGGGCCCGGCCTGGTGGGCGGGGTGATGGTCGGGCTGTCGTTCGGCAAGGCGGTGGCCCTGGCCCGCGGCCTGCCGCTGGTGGCGGTCAACCACCTGGAGGGCCACGCGGTCTCGGCCCGGCTGGCGGCCGACATCGCCTACCCCTTCCTGCTGCTGCTGGTCTCGGGCGGACATTGCCAGCTGCTGGTGGTGGACGGCGTCGGCGCCTGCCGCCGGCTGGGCACGACCATCGACGATGCGGCCGGCGAGGCCTTCGACAAGATCGCCAAGACGCTCGGCCTGCCCTATCCCGGCGGCCCGGCGCTGGAGCGGCTGGCTGAGGGCGGCGACGCCGAGCGTTTCCCGCTGCCGCGCATGCTGCTGGGCCGCAAGGACTGCGACTTCTCCTTCTCGGGGCTGAAGACCGCGGCCGCCAGGCTGGCCGAGACCCTGACCACCGACGCCGAGCGGCGCGATCTCGCGGCCGCCGTCCAGGCCGCCATCGCCCGCCAGCTGGCCGAGCGCTCCGACCGGGCCATGGCCGACTATGCCCGCGCGCAGGAGGGCCGGAACCTGCGCTTCGTGGTGGCCGGCGGCGTGGCGGCCAATGCGACGGTGCGGGCGCGGCTGATGCAGGCGGCGACCGAGCGGGGGTTCAGCTTCACCGCCCCGCCGCTGGCCTATTGCACCGACAACGCCGCGATGATCGCCCTGGCCGGCGCCGAGCGGCTGGCGCTGGGGCTCAGCGATGCGCTGGACGCGCCGGCCCGGCCGCGCTGGCCGCTGGACGAGGCCGCGGCGCGGCTAAGCCCGACCCACGCCCCCGGCCGCAAGGGCGCGAAAGCATGAAGCGGGCCGGTGTCATCGGCGGCGGCGCCTGGGGCACGGCGCTGGCCCAGGTCTGCGCCCGCGCCGGCCTGGAGACCGTGCTCTGGGCCCGCGAGCCCGAGGTGGTGGCCGACATCAACGCGCACCACGAGAACCGCCTGTTCCTGCCGGGCGTCAGCCTCGACGCCGGGGTGCGCGCCAGCCACGACTTCGTCGACCTGGCGCGGGCCGAGTTCATCCTGGCGGTCGCCCCGGCGCAGCACCTGCGCGCCACGCTGGCGACGCTCAGCCCCCAGGTCGAGACCGGCCTGCCCATCGTGCTCTGCGCCAAGGGCATCGAGCAGGGCTCGCTGAAGCTGATGACCGAGGTGCTGGCCGAGACCATCCCCCAGGCGGCGCCGGCGGTGCTGTCCGGCCCCTCGTTCGCGGGCGAGGTGGCCCGCGGCCTGCCCACCGCCATCACGCTCGCCTGTCCCGACGAGGCGCTGGGCTGGCGCCTCGCCGAGGCGATCGCCACGCCTGCGTTCCGCCCTTACACCGCCGGCGACATGATCGGCGCCGAGGCCGGCGGCGCGATCAAGAACGTGCTGGCCATCGCCTGCGGCATCGTCGAGGGCCGCGGCCTGGGCCGCAGCGCCCACGCCGCCCTGATCACCCGCGGCTTCTCCGAGCTGACCCGCGTCGCCGTGGCGCTGGGCGGCGAGGCCGAGACGGTGGCCGGCCTCTGCGGCCTTGGCGACCTGGTGCTCACCTGCTCCAGTCCGCAGTCGCGCAACATGAGCGTCGGCCTGGCGCTGGGAAAGGGCGAGAGCCTGGAAGCCGCGCTGTCCGGCAAGCTGTCGGTGGCCGAAGGCGTGGCCTCCGCGCCGGCGGTCCGCGACCTGGCCCGCAAGCTCGGCGTCGACGTGCCGATCTGCGACGCCACGGCCGCCATACTGGCCGGCCACATCGGCGTCGACGACGCCATCCAGGGCCTGCTGGCCCGACCGCTGCGCGAGGAAAGCTGATGCCGCTGTTCGCCCTGACCTGCCTCGACAAGCCCGGCGCGCTCGACGTGCGGATGGCGGCGCGCCAGGACCACCTGGCCTGGGCCAAGGACCAGCCGCTGAAGATCGGCGGCCCGTTCCTGGACGAGAAGGGCGACATGGCGGGATCGCTGATCATCATCGAGGTCGCCGACCTGGCGGCCGCCAAGGCGTTCAACGCGGCCGATCCCTACACCAAGGCCGGCCTGTGGGCCTCGGTCGAGATCCGGCCCTTCAGGTTGACGATTGCCAAGCTCTAGCGACAACCCGGCCCGGCCGGCGGCGGGGGTGCGGCTCTGCGCCCTGGACGAGATCGCCGATCCGGGGGCCAAGGGCTTCCGGTTCCGCGCCGAGCGGTGGCTGTTCGCGGGCTTCGTGGTGCGCTCCGGCGACCTGCTGCGCGGCTATGTGGACTCCTGCCCGCACGCCAGCTGGCCGCTGGGCATGGACGACCGCTACCTGACCCGCGACAACGGCCACATCCTCTGCGCGGGACACGGGGCGCTGTTCAAGCTCGACGGCCTGTGCGTCGCCGGCCCCTGCGTCGGCCAGCACCTCCACGACTGGCCGGTGGTCCTCGCCGACGGGGCGCTGTTCACCGCCTGACCGCGCGACGCGACATCAAGTCTCAAACGGCCCCGTTAATGCATTGAATTTGCATCTGTCTCGCGATGGGACGGTTAACCATGGGTTAAATTTTGACTCGCTTCCCCACCCTCGAACGCCTATTGGGTCGCGCTTCCAAAGCAAGGCTTCTTGGGGGCGGCGTGCTTCTTCGTCTGCGGACATTGCTGATGCGTGACGACGCCGTCCACCTGGCGGGCGCACAGCTGGCGCTCGTCCTGCTGATGAGCGCGGCCCTGGCGATCGCCGCCGTGCCGGCCCGGGCCTCGCGGCTGATGACCGTCCACCTGACGCCGGTCGCCGCGGCCGCCGCGCCGATCCAGCCGGCTGCCCAGGACGGTGCCGCGCCCGAGGCGCCGGTGATCCGCCTGCAGGACCTGAACCCCGACCAGGCGCGGCTGTGGAACGCCGCCAACCCCATCGCCAAGGCCGCCAACCCCGCGGCCAAGCCGTTCAAGCTGAACGCCGAGGGCATGCTGGACGAGGCGCGCGCCGCCGACTGCATGACCGCCGCCATCTACTATGAGGCCGGCTTCGAGAGCGCCGAGGGCCAGCGGGCCGTGGCCCAGGTGGTGCTGAACCGCATGCGCCACCCGGCCTTCGCCAAGACGGTCTGCGGCGTGGTCTTCCAAGGCGCCGACCGCAAGGGCGGCGGCTGCCAGTTCACCTTCACCTGCGACGGGGCGCTGGCCCGCCAGCCGGACGAGGCCGCCTGGGCCCGCGCCCGCAAGGTCGCGGAAGCCGCGCTGAACGGCTACGTGATGAAGAAGGTCGGCGAAGCCACCCATTATCACGCCGAATACGTCGCCCCCTACTGGAGCCCGACGCTGGTCAAGGTGGCCGTGGTGGGCCAGCACATCTTCTACCGCTGGACCGGCGGGGCCGGCCAACCGCCGGCGTTCGGCGGCCGCTATGCCGGCGGCGAGATGGGCGGCGTGAAGCTGGCCACCCTCGACAACATCGGCAAGGCCCAGACGCACGCCTCGATCACCGGCTCGGCCGATCTCGGCGCCGCCGTCTCCACACCGACCGCCGAGGCCCCGGTCGCTGCGCGCATGGCCATGGCCGAGAAGACCTCGGACCTGGTGACCGCCGCCTCCGCCACCCGGGACGCCGCGGCCATCACCAAGCCGGAAGATCTCGACTGGGCCGGCCGGCCCAAGGCCAAGATCGGCCCGCGCATCGCGATGCCGGGCGGCCTCTAGGGCCAATCGACCTTCCGAAATTCGGATCGAGGTGGTGAGCGGACCTCACCGGCCAGGCGGCGTGGTGCGCAGCCGGCCCTCGTAGTCGCGCTTGCCGAGCGGCACGCCCCGCGAGCGCAGGATGTCGTAGGCGGTGACGGCGTGGAAATGGAAATTGGGCAGTGAAAACGAGAGGATCAGCGTCTCCGACGTGAAGGCGAGCCGCCGCGGGCCGATCTGAAGGTCCAGGTCCCTGCCCGCCCAGCCGTTGACCTCGTCGGGGGTGAACGCCTCCAGCGCCGTTTCCGCCTTGCCGATCATGGCCTGCAGGTCGGCGAAGGGGACCGGCCCGACCAGGGCGGGCGGGTCGAACACGCCGGTCTTCGCGGCCTCCAGCCCCCACACGGCATGGTGCGACGCCGCTTCGATCTGGAAATGGAACGGCGCCATGTCGTCGAACAGCCGGGCGTGCACGAAGCCGTCCGGGTCGGCGCCGGTCTCGGCGCAGTGCCGGGCCGCGCGATCGAGGAAGCCCCCCCACGGCCCTCACGGTCTGCAGGAAGGTCGGCACGCTGAGGTCGTAGAATGATATCGCCACCGACTTCCCCTTGCTTGAATCGCCTTGCGTCGAACCCGTTGCGGTAGATCCGCTCGCTCAGATCAGGGTGCGGATGTCGGCCCAGCGGTAGGTGACCTCGTGGTGCACGCCGCCGGGGCCGCGCTCCGGCCGGGCCGCCTCGGCCGCGCCGGCCAGGTGCTCATAGAAGCCGCGGGCCCGCAGATTGTCGCGCAGCACCGACAGCGCCAGCGAGCGCGCGCCCTGCGCCAGCATGGCCCGCGCCATGCCGCTCATCAGCCGCTTGCCGGCCCCGATCCCCTGGGCCTGGCGCAGCACATAGAGGGTGGCGATCTCCGCCTCGGCCGGGGCGCCGGCCCGCGAGGGACCGCCCTGGGCGTAGCCGAACAGGCCGTGGGGACCGGCCACCGCCAGGGTGACGTCGTTGGGACCCGCATGGGTGAGGGCGCGGCGGAAGCGCCGGGCATAGTCGGCCTCGCTCATCCGGGCCAGGTAGGCGTCCGGCAACAGGCCCCGGTAGGTCTCGCGCCAGGATCGCACATGCACGCGCGCCAGCTCCTCCGCGTCGCCGGGACCGGCGGGGAGGATCAGGACCGACAGCGACGCTCCACGAGATTGCGACATCCTTCCACAGCTTGGCGCTGTTCGCGCCAGGTTCAAGGGCTGACCCGACTCAGGCATCCGGCTAGCGTGTGCGGTCCATGAACGCGCAAGCGCCCAGCCCCGACCTCGATCAGGCGATCGACCCCGCCGCCGGCGCCTCGCCGGTGATGGCGCAGTTCTTCGAGGCCAAGGCGCGCCAGCCCGACGCCTTGGTGTTCTTCCGCATGGGCGATTTCTACGAGCTGTTCTTCGAGGACGCCCAGAAGGCGGCCGCGGCGCTGGGCATCACGCTCACCGCCCGCGGCCAGCACGGCGGCGCGCCGATCCCCATGTGCGGCGTTCCGGCAAACGCCGCCGAGGCCTACCTGGCCAAGCTGATCCGCGCGGGCTTCAAGGTGGCCGTCTGCGAGCAGATGGAGAACCCGGCCGAGGCGCGGAAGCGCGGGTCGAAGTCGGTGGTGCGCCGCGACGTCGTGCGGATCGTGACGCCGGGCACGCTCACCGAAGAGGGCCTGCTGGACGCCCGCGGCGCCAACCGGCTGGCGGCCATCGCGGTGCGGGCCGGCGGCGCGGCGGTGGCGACGGTGGACCTTTCCACCGGCGAGGTGGAGTGCCAGGCCTGCCAGGTTTCGGGGCTCGCCTCGGCGCTGGCGGCGCTGAGCCCGTCGGAGATCCTAGTCCCCGACCGGCTGTTCGCCGACGAGCAGGTGTCCGCCGCCCTGAAGGCGGCCGGCGGCTTCGTCCAGCCGCTGCCGCAGGCCCTGGCCGAGCCCGGCGCCTCCGAAGCGCGGCTGAAGCGGCTCTATGGGGTCGACACCCTGGACGGCTTCGGGACGCTGTCGGGGGCGGAGATCTCGGCGCTCGGCCTGATCGCGGCGCATCTGGAGACCACCCAGGCCGGGCGGCTTCCGGCCTTGTCCGCGCCGCGCCGGGCCGGCGAGGCCGACGTCATGGTCATCGACCCGGCCACGCGCACCAGCCTGGAGATCGAGCGGTCGACCTCCGGCGGCCGCGAGGGCTCGCTGCTGGGCGCCATCGACCGGACCATCACCGCGCCGGGCGCACGCCTGTTGGCCGCGCGGCTGTCGCGGCCGCTGCTCGACCCCGCCGCCATCGACGCGCGGCTCGACGCCGTGGCCTGGTTCTGCGAGCACCGGGCGCAGCGCCAGCGGCTGCGCGAACTCTTGAGGGCCATGGGCGACATGGCCCGCGCGCTGGCCCGCCTGGCGCTGGGCCGCGGCGGCCCGCGCGACCTGGGCGCCCTGCGCGATGGGCTCGGCACGGCCGAACAGCTCACCGCCCTCTTCGCCACCATGCGCGACCCGCTGGTGCAGCCGCCGGAGGAGATCGCCGCATCCTTGCGGGCCCTCAACCCGGCCCTGCACGCCGACCTGGCCGCCTTCCGCGCCCTGCTCAAGGAAGGGCTCGGCGACGAGCTGGCCGCGCTGGCCCGCGACGGCGGCTTCGTGGCGGCCGGCGTGCGGCCGGAGCTCGACCAGGCCCGCGCCCTGCGCGATGACAGCCGCCGCGTGATCCTGGGCCTGGAGGCGCGGCTGGCGGCCGACAGCGGCGTGGCTCTGAAGATCCGCCACAACGCGGTGCTCGGCTATTTCGTGGAGACCACCGCCAAGGCGGCCGAGCCGCTGATGGCGCCCCCGCTCAACGCCACCTTCATCCACCGTCAGACCCTGGCCAACCAGGTCCGCTTCACCACCGTGGAGCTGGCCGAGCTGGACGCGCGGATCGCCCAGGCCGCCGAACGGGCGCTGGCCATCGAGATCGAGACCTTCGAGGCCTGGCGCGAGGCCGCCATCGGCGTCGCGGCTGGCGTGCAGGCGGCCGCCGAAGCCGCCGCCCGGCTGGACGTGGCCGCCGGCCTCGCCGAATGGGCGGAGGACGCCGGCGCCTCGCGCCCGGTGGTCGACCGCTCCACCGCCTTCGAGGCGGAGGCCGCCCGCCATCCGGTGGTGGAGGCCGCCGTGAAGCGCGCGGGCGAGGCCTTCACGCCCAACGACTGCCGGCTCGACGGGACCGGCGCGGGCGGGGCCAGGCTCGCCATCGTCACCGGCCCCAACATGGCCGGCAAGTCGACCTTCCTGCGCCAGAACGCGCTCCTGGCCGTGCTCGCCCAGTCCGGCTGTTTCGTGCCGGCCAGGCGGCTGCGGCTCGGCGTGGTCGACAAGCTGTTCAGCCGCGTCGGCGCCGGCGACGACCTGGCCCGCGGCCGCTCCACCTTCATGGCCGAGATGGTGGAGACCGCCGCCATCCTCACCCAGGCGACGCCGCGCTCGCTGGTGATCCTCGACGAGATCGGCCGCGGCACCGCCACCTATGACGGCCTGGCCATCGCCTGGGCCTGCGCCGAGGCGCTGCACGAGGTGAACCGCTGCCGGGCGCTGTTCGCCACCCACTACCATGAGCTGGCCACCCTCGAAGGCCGGCTGGCCTATGTGGCCAACCTCAGCCTCAGGGCCAAGGAGTGGAACGGCGACCTGATCTTCCTGCACGAGGCCGGGCCCGGCCCCGCCGACCGCTCCTACGGCGTGCAGGTGGCCAAGCTGGCCGGCGTGCCGCCCGCCGTGGTGGCCCGCGCCAAGGCGGTGCTTGAGCGCCTGGAGCGCGAGGCCGGCGCGCCCGCCCACCTGGAAGACCTGCCGCTGTTCGCCGCCGTCGCCGAACCCGCGGCGAGCTATGGCCCCAGCCTGGTCGAGGAGGCGCTGAAGGCGCTGGACCCCGACGGCATGAGCCCGCGCGAGGCCATGGACGCGCTCTACAAGCTGCGCGGGCTGTTGGCGTGAGCCCCGCCGCGAGCTGAATTTCGGTCATCGCCAAAATAACACTTGCGCCCGGCGCTGTTTCGGTATTTTGCTAGTTAGCGAAACAGGAAACGATTGTGTCCGAAGTCTACAAGGCCCTGGCCGATCCCACCCGACGCCGCGTCCTGCAGCTGCTGCGGGAACGCGAAATGAGCGCGGGCGAGATCGCCGAGCACTTCGACCTCGCCAAGCCCACCCTCTCCGGCCACTTCGCGGTGCTTCGGGAAGCGGGCCTGGTGAGCCCGCAAAAGACCGGAACGACCATCATCTACCGGCTGAACGTCTCCGTCCTGGAGGAGGCGCTGATGGCCCTGATGGACACCTTCAAGCTCCAGGAACCCACCGCCCGGCCCGAACGGACCGGCGCCCTGAAACCCCGGAAGGGAGAACAGCCATGAGAGTCTCCTACGCGTTCACCGCCGCCGCCGTCCTGGTGGCCGTCAACACCGCAGTCGCCTTCGCGGCCTGGAACGGGCTGCCCGACGGCGCGGGCGTGCCGATCAATGTCCTCGGCCTGGACGGCGTCCGCCACGTCGGCGTCTCGC
>JAQGIV010000130.1 GCA_028290945.1 Phenylobacterium sp.
GCGCGAGAAGTACCTGCCTCCGGGCCTGGGCCAGGCCGCGTGAGTCAGGAAGCGGCGCTGTCGCGCCCAGGGCTCTCGAGATGGTGCGGCTGGGTCGTCACCGCCGGCGTGGCCCTGGTCCCGCTGATCGGCTGGCTGAGTCCGATGGGCTTCGCGGCGCTGGTGGCGCTGATCGGCCTGCTCACCTTGCCGGCGATCCGCGTCGACGACGAGGACCGCCCTGCGGCCGTCCTGCTGCTGGTCGCCCTGATCTGGGCCGCCGTCTCGACCACCTGGAGCCCGTTCCATCCGTCCAAGCCCGGGGCCAACGTGGCCCTGAAGCTCGCCCTGCAGCTGCCGCTCTACTGGGCGGCGATGTGCGCGGCCCGCCGCGCCGACCCACGGCTGAAAACGGTCGCGCTCAAGGTGCTGGCCTGGGGCTCGGCCCTGTTCGGCCTGCTGCTGCTGGCCGATTTCGCCACCGACGCAATGATCTACGAGAAGCTGCACGTCGCCTTCTACGAGCCGATCCGGCACGACCTGTCGCAAGTGAACATCGCCCACTCCACCTTCGTGATGATGCTGCTCGCGCCGCTGGCGATCGCCGCGGCCGTCCGCACTCGCGCCACGGCCTGGCTGGGCGTCCCGATGGTCGCCGGCGCCGTCGCGGCGGCTCTGCGTTTCAAGGCCGAGGCGCCGGCCGTAGCCGCCGTGATCGCCGCCCTGGTCGCCTTGGTCGTCTGGCGCTGGCCGCGGGGCGGGCCGAGGGCGCTGGCGGGCGCGGCGGTCGTCTATTGGCTTGGGGCGCCGCTGGTCATCCTGGGCGTGCGAGCCTCAGGCGCCTATGCGCGGATCGAGCATCTCGTGGAGCTCTCCTGGTCGATGCGCATGGGTTTCTGGAGCCACGCCCTCGACTGGATCGCCGATCATCCCCTCCGCGGATGGGGCCTCGACGCCAGCCGCTCCTTCGGACCGGGCATCGTGCTGCATCCGCACGACGGCGCGATGCAGATCTGGCTCGAGCTCGGCGTCCCCGGCGCGCTGATCGCCGCGGCCTTCTGGTGGCTGACGCTGAACCGGCTGTCGCGCCCTGCGCCCGACCTCGCGGCGACCGCGCTCGCCGCCTCGGCCAGCGTCTACCTGCTGTTCGGCGCGCTGAACTTCGGCGTCTGGCAGGAATGGTGGCTGGCGCTGGGGGCGCTGATCGCCGTCGCCGCGGCGCTGCTGCAGCCGCAGGCGGCCTCCCGGCCATCGACCTGACGCCCCATATCGACTAGAAGCGGCGCTTTCCTGAAGCGCCCTGGCGAGGGGCGCGGAGTTCGAGGCGATGACGGAGCACTGGACGCCGGCGTCCTGGCGATCGAAGCCGGCCAAGCATATCCCGGGCGACTATCCGGACGCCGCGGCCCTGTCGCGCGTGGAGCAGACCCTGCGCGGCATGCCGCCGCTGGTGTTCGCCGGCGAGGCGCGCCGGCTGAAGTCGCTGCTGGGCGATGTCTCCGAGGGCCGCGCCTTCCTGCTGCAGGGCGGCGACTGCGCCGAGAGCTTCAAGGAATTCCACGCCGACAACATCCGCGACACCTTCCGGCTGATCCTGCAGATGGCGGTGGTGCTCACCTTCGCCGGCGGCAAGCCGGTGGTGAAGGTCGGCCGCATGGCCGGCCAGTTCGGCAAGCCGCGTTCCTCGGCCGTGGAGACCCAGGGTGACGTGACCCTGCCGTCCTACCGCGGCGACAACATCAACGGCATGGAGTTCACGCCGCAGACGCGGACGCCCGATCCGCAGCGGCTGGTGCAGGCCTATTCGCAGTCGGCGGCGACGCTGAACCTGCTGCGCGCCTTCGCCAGCGGCGGCTACGCCGACCTGCACAACATCCACCGCTGGACGCTGGGCTTCGTGGCCGACAGCCCGCAGGGCGCGCGCTACCGCGAGCTGGGCGAGAAGATCAGCGAATCCCTGGCCTTCATGGAGGCCATCGGCGTCACGCCGGAGAGCCAGCCGGCGCTGCACCAGGTGGAGTTCTTCACCAGCCACGAGGGCCTGCTGCTCAATTTCGAGGAGGCCATGACCCGCGTCGATAGCACCTCGGGCGACTGGTACGACACCTCGGCCCACCTGCTGTGGATCGGCGAGCGCACCCGCGACCTCGACGGCGCGCACGTAGAGTTCTTCAAGGGCATCAAGAACCCGATCGGGGTGAAGTGCGGCCCGACCATGGAAGGCGACGATCTCGGCCGCCTGGCCGATGCATTGAATCCCAAGAACGAGGCCGGCCGCCTGACCCTCTATGGCCGCTTCGGCGCCGACAAGATCGAGGACCGCCTGCCGCGCCTGCTGCGCGCCACCAAGGCCGCCGGCCTGAACGTGGTCTGGGCCATCGATCCCATGCACGGCAATACGCTGACCGCGGCCAATGGCTACAAGACCCGGCCCTTCGACCGCATCCTTTCGGAGGTCCGCAGCTTCGTGGAGATCTGCAAGGCTGAGGGCGTGCACCCCGGCGGCGTCCACCTGGAGATGACCGGCCAGAACGTCACCGAATGCCTGGGCGGCGCGCGCAAGGTGGCGGAGGGCGACCTCGCCGACCGCTATCACACACACTGCGACCCACGGCTGAACGGCGAACAGGCCCTGGAGCTGGCCTTCCTGGTGGCCGAGAAGCTGAAGGAAGACCGCGCCGACGTCACGCGCCGGGCGGCCGCCGGCGCCTAGGCCATCGCCGGCGACCTGAGGCTGTGCTCCGGCCGCCACGCGCGGCCGGCGAATTCCAAGCTCGGCTTGCGGCGGGTGGCGGCTTGCCCCCATATCCGCGGCTTCTTTGAAACTCCGAGGCCTCCCCATGGACCGCCCCGCGGCCCAGGCGCCCTCTCGTGCGAGAGGGCGCGCCCATCCCGTCCGTCACGACCTGGCCCAGCTGCTGAAGCTGTCGGGGCCGGTGGTGATCGCGCGCCTGGGCATCATGACCATGGGGCTCAGCGACGCCATCGTGGTCGGTCGCTATTCGGCGACCCAGCTCGGCTACCATGCGCTGGCCTGGGCGCCGACCAGCGTGATCATCACCATGGTCGTGGGCCTCCTGAGCGGCATCCAGGTGATGACCGCGCGCGCCATCGGGGAGGGGCGGCGCGACTTGACCGGCGCGGTGCTGCGCCGCGGCCTGAGCTACAGTTTCTGGATCGGCCTCGTCTCGACCATCGCCCTGATGATCGCCGGCCCGCCGTTCCTGCATTCCATCGGTCTGTCCAAGGACCTGGCCGACGGAGCGACGCGGGCGCTGATGGTGTTCTGCCTGTCGCTGCCGGGCTACACCATGAGCGTCGCCGCCGCCTTCTGGCTGGAGGGGCTGTCGAAGCCCGGCCCCGCCGCCTGGGCCATGTGGGCGGCCAATGCGGTGAACCTGGCCTTCGACCTGGTGCTGGTGCCGGGGACCTTCGGCCTGCCGGCCCTGGGCGCGGTGGGCGGCGCCTGGGCGACCACCGGGGCGCGGACCTTCCTGGCCGTGGCGACGCTCGGCTACATCTTGCTGATGCCGGAGGCCCGCGCCCTGGGCGTGTTCACCAAGCCGCAGCGCGATCGGCCGGCCGAGATCGAGCAGCGGCGCATCGGCTATGGCGCCGGCGCCTCGAACTTCTTCGAGGTGGCCTCCTTCGCCAGCATGAACGTCATCGCCGGCTGGCTGGGCGGGCTGGCGGTGGCGGCCTGGGCCATCGTACTGAACGTGGCGGCCATCGTCTTCATGGTTCCGCTGGGCCTGGCGACCGGGGCCGCGGTGCTGGTCGGCGGGGCCTATGGCGCGCGCGATGAGGCCGGGGTGAACCGGGCAGGCGCGGTCGCCTTCGGGCTGACGGCGGTGTTCGGGGCGCTGGTGACGCTGGTTGTCTGGCCCAACGCCGCCCTGATCTCCAAGGCCTACACCGACAACGCCCAGACCCTGGCCATGGCGGTCCCGGCGCTGGTGCTGGCCTCGGCCATGTTCCTGCCGGACGCCGTGCAGGTGGTGGTGGCCCAATCGCTCCGGGCCCGCGGCGACGTCTGGCTGCCGACCTACACCCACCTGACCAGCTACATCCTGATCATGGCGCCGCTCGCCTGGTGGCTGGCCATCCCGCTGCACATGGGCGTCATGGGCATCGCGCTCGCCGTGGTGGTGGCGAGCGTCGTCTCCGGCGTGCTGCTGCTCGGGCGGTTCTGGATCCTGTCGAAGCGACCGCTCTAGCGCGACGGCCAGCAAAAGTGGTCTCCACTTTTGCGTCCGGCCGCGCGACCAGGGATATCAGCCCGCCCCGAGGATCCAGCCCTCTTCGCGCTCGGCGTCGAGCACCAAATCCGGCGGCGTGGTCTTGGAGGGGCCGAACAGGGCGCCCAGCTTGCCCGCCTCATCCAGGCGCGCGAAGTGCTCGGCGGTGGTGCGCACCTGCATCAGGTCCTTGACCTCGCCGGGCGCGCCCTCGGGCTTCCAGAGCGACGGATAGACTTCCGCCGCCACCACATCGACGCCGGCCAGATCGGCCTCGGTGAGCGGCTTGAAGCCGGTCTCGAACGGCCAGACCTTCAACGCCTCGCCCCGCGCCAGCTTCAGCCGGCGCGCCGCCGGGATGCCCAGCAGCGCCTGACCGCCCACCGAGCCGTTGTAGTAGAGCTTCCAGATCGAGGCCGCGCCCTTGGCGGCCAGGTCCGCGTGGCGCATCTCGGGCAGGTCGCCTGGCCCATGCGCGCGGGTGCGCTTGGGCTGCAGGGTGGTCAGCGCATCCTTCGGCGGGCAGCCCCAGAACGGGAAGGGGCCGCCGGTCAGCCGCCGGTTGATCTCCGAGCCGACGCCGAACCGGTTGTTGGTGTTGTCGGCCTTGTCCTTGACCATCTTGTCGACCTGGTCCCAGACCGCGCGCCAGCTCGGTTCCCCGGTCAGCTTGAGCGCGCTGGCGAAGCCGCGCGGGAAGCCCAGCGGGAAGTCGAAGCCGACCAGCGCCCGCTCGGAGCGCTTCTTCAGGTCGTCGAGGATGATCGCCAGCCGCGTCTCGGCCTCGCCCCGGGTGGAGGGGTTGAAGCTCTCGAAGGCCATGCGGAAGCGCAGGTCGCGCTTGAGCACGCCGATCCAGATGGAGTCCGCGCCCGTCGTCGGCTTGGCCGCGGCGCTCCAGTCGACGATCACATAGGCGCTGAAAAGGCGCGGCACGGGGGGCTCCTGGAACGACGGCGGCAAGTGGACTGGGCCGGACGGTCCGACACCCCCCGTTGGGTCGGCCTCGGCTCAGGTGGAGTTATCGCAACCGCTAGTCTATACGGCCATCTTCAAAACGATCCCATCCGGCAGATAGAAGCCGTTGAGGAGATTGTTCGAGAGGTGAATCGAGCTTCTCCCGGTCACATGGAACATGCGGCCCAGCGCGACGATCGCAGGGTGGCTCTCATCAACCATTTCCACGTCCGCAGCGTCCACAGATGTGAACTGGTCGCGGTGTTGCGTAATGATACTTGCGACGCGTTGATAGAACTCACGCCGATCTTTGAACCCCTGTGGAGGCACGATCCAGAGACGCCATGAGTCGGTATCCGAGCTGTGCACCCACATCGCAGCGCGAGGTCGAAAGTCGCTTTGTTCCAGTGCGTCGAGAAGCTTGTTGGCCTCGACTACCAGTGCGCTTGTATCCAAGTGAGCACCCCTGAGAGTTCGTCCGCGATGGCGTTGATCATGATCTCCGCCGTGAATGAATCGACCGATTGATATCGGGTTTCCGGTGTCCATTGCGCAACCAGGGCCCAGTTAGCCGCGAAATTTTGATCGGCAGCTTCTTTCGCCGTCAGCTGACCTGATAGGCCCGCGACACCAACGAGTTGGCGAAGTTGGTGCTGGTACACCGCATTTACGAACGACTTGTCTGGAATTACGTCGGCTACGAACTGTTTTGCAATGCAAGCCTTGAGTCCTAGCTCGACGGCATACCCAGAGAGGTAGTAGGCGGACGAATATCTCCTGTTCGCGAGCAGAAGTATTGAATCATCGAGCCTAGCTTGCGCGAGTGCGCGCAACTCATTGCGCCGATGACCCAATGCCATTGCTGTCCCTTCCGCCTCGGCTCAGGCGAGCTTCACGAGCATCTTACCGGTGTTCTGGCCGGAGAACAGGCCGAGGAAGGCGTCGGGCGCCTTGTCGATGCCTTCGAGGACGGTTTCGGTCCACTTCACCTTGCCCTCGCGCACCCAGCCGGCCAGTTCCTCGATGAACTTCGGGATGAGATCGGTGTGGTGGGAGACGATGAAGCCCTCCATGCGGATGTTCTTGCCGATCAGGAGCGCCAGGTTGCGCGGGCCGGGCTGCGGCTCGGTGGCGTTGTAGATCGAGATCATCCCGCAGATGGCGAAGCGGGCGAACGGCTTGGCCGCGTTCAGCGCCGCCTCCAGGTGCTCGCCGCCGACGTTCTCGAAATAGACATCGACGCCCTCGGGGGAGCCGGCCAGCACCGCCGCCGTCAGGTCCTTTTCGGCCTTGTAGTCGATGGCGTGGTCGACGCCGATTTCCTTCAGGAAGGCCACCTTGTCCGGCCCGCCGGCCGAGCCGATCACCTTGTGGCCCTTGGCCTTGGCGATCTGGCAGACCATGGAGCCCACCGCGCCCGCCGCGCCGGAGACGAACACCACGTCGCCCTCCTTGAGGGCTGCGATGCGCAACAGGCCGGCATAGGCGGTCAGGCCCGGCATGCCGGCCGCGCCCAGGAAGGCCTGCGGCGGCAGGCCCTTGGTGTCGAGCTTCTGCACGCTGGCCGCCGGGGCCGTGAAGCCCTCGCGCCAGCCGAAGCCGGACTGCACCAGGTCGCCTTCCTTGAATTTCGGATCGGCCGAGGCGGTCACCTGGCCGATGGCGCCGCCGTCCATCACCTTGCCGAGCTGGAAGGGCGGGGCGTAGCTCTTCACGTCGTTCATGCGCCCGCGCATGTACGGATCGACGGTCATCCAGAGGTTCTTCACCTGCACCTCGCCCGGGCCGGGGTCGCGCAGGTCGACGGTGGCGACCTCGAAGTTGTCGCGGTTGGGCAGGCCCACGGGACGGCTCTTCAGGCGGATTTCTTTGACGGTGGTCATGGCGTTTTCTCCCGCCGCTTGGCGCGGCGCTTCAAACGAGTGTTTAGCTTGTCCGCGCGGGTGGCGTCGAGGGCGTTGGGCGTGCTACCCGCTCCCGCCAATCCGGAGCTTTCCATGGCTGAGTCTCTGCGCGGCGGCGTGATCGGCGCGGGCGTGTTCGGCGGCTACCACGCCGGCCAGTACGCGCGCCTGCCCGGCGTCACCCTCTCGGCCGTGCTCGACCCCCACCCGGAGCGCGCGGCGAGGGTGGCCGTGCCACTGGGCGGCCGGGCCTTCCACGAGCTGGACGCCTTTCTGGAAGCTGTCGACGTGGTGACCATCGCCTCGCCCGCCACCTTCCATGCCGAGCAGGCGCTGGCGGTCCTCGCGGCCGGCAAGCCGGTCTATATCGAGAAGCCCATCGCGGTCAGCGTCGCCGACGCCGAGACGGTGCGCGAGGCCGCCGCCAAGCGCGGCCTGGTGGTCGCCTGCGGCCACCAGGAGCGGGTGGTGTTCCAGGCCATGGGCCTGCTGGACCTGCCCGAGCAGCCGATCCTCCTGGAGGCGCTGCGCCACGGCCCGCCGTCCGACCGCAGCCAGGACGTCTCGGCCATCCTCGACCTGATGGTGCACGACCTCGACCTCGCCCTGACGCTCTCCACCGCCGAGCCGGTGACCGCGGAAGGCGAGGGGCGCATCGGCCCCAGCGGCGCCTGGGACGCCGCCCGCGCCGAGGTCAGCTTCGAGAGCGGCTTCACGGCGCTGTTCGACTGCTCGCGGATGGCGCAGGCCCGCAAGCGCACCATGCGGGTGGTGTTCCCGTCCGGCGTGGTCGAGATCGACTTCATCGCCCGCACCTTCAAGAACAGCACGCGCTTCGTGCTCAACGCCGACTTCGCCGACACCCCGGCCGCCAAGGATCCGCTGGGCGCCAGCGTCGAAGGCTTCCTGGCCGCCGTGCGCGGCGAGGCGCCCCGGCCGGTGGTCACCGCCGACGAGGCCATCCGGGCGCTCGACCTGGCGCTGGCCGTCGAGCAGGCGCTCGAGCAGGGCTGACCTCGGCGGCGGCTTCTTCCACCTGGCCCAGCCGGTCCTTGCCGAAGAACATCTCGTCGCCGACGAAGAAGGTGGGGATGCCGAACACGCCCCGCGCCACCGCGGCTTCGGTGTTGGCGACCAGCTCGGCCTTGAGGTCGGGATCCTGGGTGGCGGCGATCAGGGCCGCGCTGTCGAGGCCGGCGGCGTCCAGCACGCGGCGCACCACCTCCGGATCGTCCATCTTCTCGCCGTCCTCCCACATGGCCCGCTCGACCGCCGCCAGGTAGGCGTCGCCGACGCCGGCGCGGCGGGCGGCGATCAGGCCGCGCATGATCAGCAGGGTGTTGACCGGGAAATTGGGGTTCATCCGGAAGCCGGTGATGCCGTGCTTGGCCACGAAGCGGCGGGTCTCCAGTCCCTCGTAGGCGAGCTTGCCCTTCACCTCCCCGAAGGCTTCGCCCGGCGAGCGGTTGTTGGTGGCCTTGAAGATGCCGCCCAGCAGGCAGGGGATCAGGTTCACGGTGGCGCCGGTGCGCTCGGCGATGGCCGGCAGCACCTTCCCGGCGAGGTAGGCGTTCGGGCTGCCGAAATCGAAGATGACGTCGATGGTGGGGGGCATGGCGCGGCTCTTCACCAGGTCTCGCGCCAGGGGCGCAGGTCGAGCTCGTGGGTCCAGGCCGAGCGCGGCTGGCGGGCCAGCGCCACATAGCTCTGGGCGATGTCCTCGGGCTTCAGGATCTCGTCGCGGGCGGCGAGCGCGTCGACGTCGTCGCGATTGCCGCGGATGAACACTCCGTCGACCGCGCCGTCGATCACCACATGCGCCACGTGGAGGCCTTCGGGGCCAAGCTCGCGGGCCATGCTCTGGGCCACCGCGCGCAGGCCGTGCTTGGCGGCGGCGAAGGCGGCGAAGCCGTCGCGGCCCCGCACGCTGGCTGTGGCGCCGGTGAACAGGATCACGCCCCGGCCGCGCGGGACCATCACCCTGGCCGCTTCGCGCCCGGCGATGAAGCCCGCCAAACAGGCCATCTCCCAGACCTTGCTGAACACCCGCGTGGTGGTCTCGCGGATGCCGAAGCGGACGTTCGCGCCGATGTTGAACACCACCACCTCCAGCGCACCCACCTCGCGCTCGATGGTCTCGAAGAGCCCGACCATCTCGTCCTCGGCGCGGGCGTCGACGCCATAGGCTCGGGCCTTGCCGCCGGATTTTTCGATGTCGGTGGCCAGCGCCTGCAGGGCGTCCAGGTGGCGCGCGCGGCGGGTCATGCAGACGATGTGGCCCTCAGCCGCGAAGGCCCGGGCCAGCGCCGAGCCCAGGCCGTCGCCGACGCCCACGATCAGGCAAACGCCCTTTTCCTCCGCCATCACCCAGGCTCCGTTCGGAATTTGGACGAAGGTTGGTATTGAATCCGAACCCAGTCAATGGGAACATCGCGCCATGAAGTGGAACGCGCTTTCGCAAGAGCCCTGTTCGGTGGCCCGCTCGGTGGCGGTGATCGGCGACCGCTGGACCCTGATGCTGCTGCGCGACTGTTTCCTGGGCGTGCGGCGGTTCGAGGATTTCGAGCGCCGGCTGGGCATCTCCCGCAGCATCGTCGCCGAGCGGCTGAAGCGGCTGGTGGAGGCGGGGGTGCTGCGCCGCGAGGCCTATCAGGATCGCCCCGTCCGCCACGAGTACCGGCTGACCGACAAGGGCCTGGCCCTGCATCCGGTGATCATGGCCGTCGTCCACTGGGGCGACCAGTACTACGCCGGCGAGGCGGGGCCGCCGCTGCTCCACCGGCACAAGGCCTGCGGCTGCGACTTCACCCCGGTGATGACCTGCTCGGAATGCGCCGCGCCGATCGCCGCCCGCGACGTCGAGGTGCGGCCAGGCTGAGGCGCCCCGCGGCTGCGGAGCGCCCCCAATTCGCCGGATCAGAAGAACTTGTAGCGCAGCTCGATGCCGTAGGAGCGGGGCGGCGTCGTATAGTAGGTCTTGCGGATCCCCTGGATGCAGTTGATCACCCCGCCGGCCACCACCGGGCTGCAGGTGAGCCCGGCCGGATTGGCGCCGTAGATCGCCGACACCGCGCCGTTCAGCAGCTCGGCGGTCGCGCCCTGGTCGTAGCCCGTCCGGTTGAAGATGTTTTTGACGAAGGCGATGACCTCATACTTGTCCTTGTCGTCCTTCCACAACGCGCGCGCGTCCCACTGATCCCAGGACGGCGCCTCGGTGTACCAGCGCTTGAAGACGTCGCCGTAGGCCTTGTCGCGCCAGGCGTAGGAGACGTTGCCGGTGAGCGACCCGCCCGGCAGCTTCCAGGTGTAGTTGGCCGCCACCGCCAGCTTGTTGCGCGGCGCGTTGGGCAGGTCGTTGCCGGACAGGTCCTGGATCCGCTGGAAGCCGCCGTTCGGCAGCCCAAGCGTATTCGGGTCCGCGACGCAGTCGCCGGCGACGGCCGCCCCGCCGGCCTGGCACTGGGCGAGGCTGTGGATCGGCTTCGCCCCGCCCTGGAAGGCGCCCGGGTCCACCAGATCCTCGGCCTGGCCGCGCTCGATGCGGGTGCTGTTGTACGAATAGTTGAAGATCAGCTGCAGGTTGTCGATCGGCTGCCAGAGCGTCTCCAGCTCGAAGCCCTCCGACCGGGATTTGGGCACGTTGTAGAAAGAGGTCGTGCTCTGCGCGAAGCTCTGGCCGCCCAGCGTTCCGTTTTGGATCACCCGGATCGGGATCTGCAGGTTGTCGTAGCTGTAGTAGTAGAGCGCCATGTTGGTCTGGAGCTGCTTGCTCCAGTTCTTCTTGAAGCCCAGCTCGTAGGCGTCGACCATCTCCTTCTGGGAGAAGGGCAGGAAGCTCAGCACCGTGAAGATGCCGATGTTGAAGCCGCCGGAGCGGTAGCCGCGGCTGTAGCTGGCGTAGAGATTGGTGTCGCTGTCCGGCTGCCACTCGGCCTTGGCCGTGCCGGTGATCGCCTGCCAGCTGGCGTCGTAGCGGCGCGTGGCGAACCCGGTGGCCGGATCATAGGTCGTGGGGCCGCTCACGCCGGGCGGCACCGCGTCGAGCGGCGGACCGGTGCCGCCGGCCACCACCGAGGTCACGCCCGTGAGGTCGAGCGGCGCCACGAAGAATTCCGGCGGTACGCCGCCGAGGCAGGCCGGCAGGCCGAAGCAGAGCAGGCGGACGGCCTCGGACCCATACTTGCGGTCGTGCGAATAGCGCAGGCCGCCGGTCAGCGTCAGGGTGTCGATGACCTTGTACTCGACCTGCCCGTAGGTCGCCCAGGACTCGTCGCTCACCGAGGGCCGGTTGTCGAAGCGCCGACCGGTTCCCGGCCGGCATCCGACCGGCGTCGCCGCGGCGCCCGTGCCGGAGAGGCAGGCGCCGAACGGCGGAACCTGGGTCCAGCCGGCCTGGCGCACGTCCTCCTGGGTGTACACCGGCTGGGTGTAGTGCTGCTTGAAGTAGTAGGCGCCGGCGATCCACTGCAGCGGTCCGTCCTTCGTCGAGACGAAGTTCAGCTCGTGGCTCCAGAAGCCGTTGTGCTCCTGGTAGTTGAAGGATTCGAGCGGGAAGAAGGTCGTCGCGCCGGCGGTGAAGGAATCCACCGGCGCCTGCCGCGTGCCGTTCGGGACCGAGCCGGTCAGCAGGTAGTAATAGGACACCCCGCCGGTGATGTATTTCACGTCGAATCCGGGCGCGTGATAGGTCCAGTGGCTGGCCACGGTGTAGGCGTTCGGCAACTGCACCTTGTAGGGGACCGCGTCGGCCTTCTGCCACGGGCTGTTATGCGCGGTGTTCACGCAGCCGGACGGGCTCAGCAGCACCACGTTGGTCGCCAGGCCGCTGCAGCCGAACCCCTCGTTCATGTGGGTGGAGAACTGCGGGAATTCGATGATGTCGAAGCCGTTGCCGCCGTTCGGGCGGCCGGGCCCGATGTCGGGCAGCACATGGCCGGACAGGTCGTAGATGTTGGGCGACCAGCCGCCGGACTGGGCGCCGGGGCCGCCGGCCCCGTTGTTCCAGTTGTTGTAGCCAAACTTGCTCCACATCTCGAGCTTGTCGGTGAACTGGACGGCGACCTGGGCCTCGACGAAGTAGGTGTTGATGACGTTGCCTTCCGACGGCCGGCCGGGGGTCGTGTTCTTGATCCAGCCCTCGCGCTGGTCCTCCCATTGGCCGGACAGCCGGAACTGCACATTGTCCAGCAGCGGCCCGGAGACCGCGAACTCCAGGTTGGAGTGCTCGTAGTTGCCGTAGGAGGCGCGGACCTCGCCGTACCAGTCCTTGGTCGGCCGCTTGGAGACCTCGTTGATCGCCCCGGCGATGGCGTTGCGGCCGTAGAGGGTGCCCTGCGGCCCGCGCAGCACTTCCACGCGGTCGAGGAACAGGGTCGAGGCGCCGGCCCGCACCGCGAAGGTCTCGTAGACGCTGTCGGAATAGTTGGCCACCGAGGCGTCGGCCGACAGCACGTTGGTCAGGCGGCCGAGGCCGCGCAGGGTGATGCGGTCCGTCGAGGTCGAGTACTGCAGCCCCGGGGTGAAGTTGGTCATGTCCTGGATGGTCTGGATGCCGACGATGTCACGGGTCTTGTCCGTGAAGGCCGAGATCGCCACCGGGATGTCCTGGAGGTTCTGCTCACGCTTTTCAGCGGTGACCACCAGTTCCTGGATGGTGTTGACCCCCGCGGCCGCGCCGCCTGGTCTAGTCTGCGCCTGAGCCGTCGCGCCGAATGCGGCGGTCAGCAGGGCACTGGTCGCAAGCAGGGTGAGCCTATACTGCATCGGTACATCCTCCCCATATGGCGCAATCAAACGCCTGTTTTATTGGGGCCGAAGCTGATCCCCGAAAGCTTGACCGTCAACGCCAAATTGCACAACGTTCGTCGACCCGTGATGCGCGAGCCGTTGATGTTACGGGCTTCCGTTGCGTCCTGCCCTGGCGTTAGGTTCGCGGCTTCGCAGGAGGACCCGCCATGAGCGCCAGCGCCCACGAATTCGCGTTCCAGACCATCGACGGCGCGCCGCTGCCGCTGACCAGTTTCCGCGACAAGGTGGTGCTGGTGGTCAACACTGCCTCGCAGTGCGGGCTGACCCCACAGTACGACGGGCTGGAGCAGCTCTATTCCGAGTACAAGGACCGCGGCCTGGTGGTGCTGGGCGTGCCCTGCAACCAGTTCGCCGGCCAGGAGCCGGGGACCGAGGCCGAGATCAAGGACTTCTGCGAGACCCGCTTCAACATCGACTTCCCGCTGACCTCCAAGGTCGACGTGAAGGGCGACGCGGCGCACCCGTTCTACAAGTGGGCCAAGGACCAGCTGGGCGAGCCCGCCGAGCCGGTGTGGAACTTCCACAAGATCCTGATCGGCAAGTCCGGCGAAGCGATCCGCGCCTTCGGCCCGCGCACCGATCCCATGGACGAGGAAATCACCGGAGCGATCGCCGAGGCCCTCTAGCGCCTAGGCGTTGACGTCCACCACGATCCGCCCGCGCACCTTGCCCTCGACGATCTCGGCGCCCACACGCGGCAGGTCGGCGAGCGCGGCCGGGCTGGTCATGGCGTCCAGCTTGCCGAGGTCGAGGTCGCGGGCCAGGCGGCTCCAGGCTTCCACCCGGTCGGCCTTGGGGCGCATAACGCTGTCGATCCCAGCCAGCGTCACCCCGCGCAGGATGAAGGGCGCGACTGAGGCCGGCAGGTCCATGCCCTGGGCCAGGCCGCAGGCGGTGACCACGCCGCCGTAGCGGGTCTGGGCGAGCACATTGGCCAGCGTATGGCTGCCCACCGCGTCCACCGCGCCGGCCCACCGCTCGCGGGCCAGGGGACGGCCGGCGACTTGGTAATCGGCCGCGTCGATCACGTCCGACGCGCCCAGGCCGCGCAGGTAATCGCCTTCGGTGTCCTTGCGCCGCGAGGAGGCGACCACCTGGTAGCCGAGCTTCGACAGCACCGCGATCGCCACGCTGCCCACCCCGCCGGCCGCGCCGGTGACCAGCACTTCGCCCTTGTCCGGCGTGACGCCCAGCCGCTCCAGCGACAGCACCGACAGCATGGCCGTGTAGCCGGCCGTGCCGATGGCCATGGCATGCGCCGTGGAGATGGCGTCCGGTAGCTTCACCAGCCAGTCGCCCTTTACGCGCGCCTTCTGGGCATAGCCGCCGTTGTGGCTCTCGCCGACGCCCCAGCCGTTCAGCACCACCCGGTCGCCCGGCTTGAACTCAGCGTGACCCGAGCTCTCCACCGTGCCGGCGAAATCGATGCCGGGGACCAGCGGCCAGGCGCGGATGATCGGGCTCTTGCCGGTCAGGGCCAGGCCGTCCTTGAAGTTGACGGTCGAATAGTCGACGCGGACCACCACGTCGCCATCGCCCAGATCGTCCAGCGTCAGGTCCTCGAAGCGGACCTCCTGGCCGGCGTCGGTCTTGTGGGCGCGGAGGGCGCGGAAGGTGTCGCTCACGTGGTCGTCTCCTGAGGTCTATTCGGCCGCTGTCTTGCCGATGGCTTGGGTCGGGGTCAGGCCGAAGCGCTCGCCGCGCCGGCCCTTCACCGCCAGGTCCACCGAAAGCAGGCGGCGCTGGCCTTCCATACGCATCTCGGCGCCCGGCATCCACATCATCGCCACGTAATCGCCGAGGCTGTCCTCGACGGCATTGGTGAAGCCCTGGGCGTCCTGCGCCTTGTTCATCTGGATCTTGGCCATCCGCAGGGTCTCGGGCGCGTTCTCCGCCACGCGGCGCGCCCAGGCCAGCGTCTCCCGCTCCAGGTCGGCCTGGGCGTAGACCCGGTTGACCAGCCCATACTCAGCCGCCTCCGCGGCCGGGATGAACCGGCTCTCGAACACCAGCTCCTTGGCGCGTCGGACGCCGATGTCCCAGGGGATGGTGTTGTACTCCACGAAGCCGCACAGGAACTCGGCGTCTTCGGCGGCGAAGATCACGTCCATGGCCGCCGCCAGCATCCAGCCGGCGTAGATGCAGTAACCCTCGACCATGGCCACCGTCGGCTTGGGGAAGTTGCGCCACTTCACCAGCAGGTCGAGATTGTATTTCTTGAACTGGTCGTAGGTCTGGATGCCCGGCTTGGCGCCCAGCGCCTCGCGGTAGGCCATGCCCTCGGGCGTGCCGAGGTCGTGGCCGGTGGAGAACACCCCGCCGGAGCCGCGCACCACCACCACCTTCACCGCCTCGTCGGCGCCGGCCAGCGCGAAGGCGGCGTCGATCTCGTCGAGCATCCGGTAGCCCTGGGCGTTGCGGTACTTCGGCCGGTTGAGCGTGATCTGCGCGACCCCGTCGGCGGTCGTGTAGATGATCTCCTCGAAGGCCATGGTCCCTCCCGTCGCCGTCTTGCCGCGGCGGCCGTTATCCAACTGGCGTGCATGGGCAAGTCTTCGCCCGAAAGGTCAAGCCCGGGACGCGTCCGCGAGCCCGGGCCCGAGCCCAAATGGAAAAGGCGCCCCGCGGGTGCGGAGCGCCTTCGCCGTCAGGCCTGTCGGGGGCCTTAGAAGCGGTACTGGAACTCCACGCCGTAGGTGCGGGGCGGGGTCACCGCGTAGCTGGTGCTGATCCCCTGCACGGCGTTGAACACGCCGAGACGCGGATCGCCATTGGGCAGGCCACGCGTGAGGCCCGCCGCCGTGATCGTCGACTGCGCATAGACCCCGCTGGTCCGTGAAGCCGTCGCGCCGCCGTCGTAGCCCAGGTCGTCGAACACATTGTTCACGTAGGCGATGACCGAGTACTTGTTGTCCCGATCCTTCCAGGTGACGCGCATGTCGACCTGGCTCCAGGACGGGGCCGCGGCGAGCGGCCGGCTGAACAGGCCCGAGTACTGCTTGTCCCGCCAGATGTAGTTGACCGACGGGATCAGCGAGCCGGATTCGAAGTTGAACGTGTAGTTGACGTTCAGCGCGATCTTGTTCTTCGGCGCCTGCGGCAACTGGTTGCCGTTCAGGTCCTGCGGCCGCTGCACGAAGCCGGTCGAGACGTCGCAGAGCGGGTTCGGGTTCGGGTTGGTCGAGGTGACCGTGCTGCCCGTGCCGGTGCAGGCCGTGAGCGCCGTCAGCGGCCGGGCCCCGGGTTGCTGGGCCAGCGGGTCCGCCGGGTCGATGATGCCGCTCAGGTCTTTGATCTTGGCGTCGTTGAACGAGTAGTTGAACAGGATCTGCAGGTTGTCGACGGGGATCCAGATGGTCTCCAACTCGACGCCGGCGGTCAGGGCCTTTGGGATGTTCACATAG
>JAQGIV010000137.1 GCA_028290945.1 Phenylobacterium sp.
GCCAGCCACGAGCTGCGCACGCCGCTGGCCTCGCTGGCGGGCTTCGTGGAGACGCTGCGCACCCACGCCAAGGACGATCCGGCCGCCCGCGACAAGTTCCTGGGCATCATGGCCGAGCAGGCGGGTCGCATGGCGCGGCTGATCGACGACCTCTTGTCGCTCTCGCGCATCGAGCTGAACGAGCACATCGCCCCCGAAGGCGTCGTCGACTTCGGCCAGCTGGTGCAGGTGGCGCAGAACCTGGTGGAGAACGCGGTGAAGTACTCCGCGCCGGGGACCGTGGTGGCGGTCGAGCTGGCGCGGGCCGGGAGCTTGGAGACAGCGCGGGCGGGGAGCGGGCGCGAGGGCTGGGTGTCGCTGTCGCTGCTGTCGCCGGACGCCGCGGCCGGCCACGCCTTCGTCACCATGCGGGTCATCGACAAGGGACCGGGCATGGCCCGCCAGCACCTGCCGCGATTGTCGGAGCGGTTCTACCGGGTGGCGGGGCAGAAGAGCGGCGGCACGGGGCTGGGCCTCGCCATCGTCAAGCACATCGTCAACCGCCACCGCGGCGGCATCCTGGTGGAGAGCGCCGAGGGCCAGGGGACGACGTTCAGCGTCTATCTGCCGGCGGCTTAAGCGCGACGCACCGCGCGCAGGACGACCAGCAGCAGGACCGCGCCCACGGCCGCGGTGAGGATCGAGGAGATCCAGCCGCTGCCCACGTGGATGCCGAGGACGCCGGCCAGCCATCCGCCGATGAAGGCGCCGATGACGCCCACGACGATGTCGCCGAGCAGGCCGAAGCCGCCACCCTTGACGAAGGTCCCGGCCAGCCAGCCGGCGACCGCGCCGATGACCAACCAGGCGATGAGGCTGTGAGATGACATGTCGATTTCCCCGCGCCTTGTCGGGACGAGCCCGACGCGGCGGTGATCCGCCGTGGCCCACTGTAAAGCTTGGGGGGACGGGAAGGGTTCCAGCCGTCTCCGGCGCTATCGGCCGGCGGCGTAGGCCCAGGGGCGTTCGGCGCGGCCGGGCGACGCGCGGGCGAACAGCTCGAGCGACGGCGGGATCGCGGCCGGCCACCCGCCGGCCAGCACGATCGCGGCGGCGCGCACCACGGCCGGCATCTGCTCCACCGGGAAGGGCTTGGCGACCAGGCCGAACGCCGCGTCGCGGTTCTCCCGCGCCTCCAGCACCTGGCCGGAGACGAAGATCGAGGCGACGCCCAGACGGCGCAGCGCGCGGGCCAGAGCTATGCCGTCGCCGCGGCCGGTGAGGTTGATGTCCACCAGCGCGAGGTCGGGGCGCTCGGCGCGGGCGAGGGCGGCGGCGTGGATGGGCTCGGCGGCCGGGCCGATCACCTCATAGCCGGCGTCCCGCAGCTCCCACTCGATGGACGCCGCGATGAGCGGCTCGTCTTCTACGACCAGCACCCGCATGTCGCATCCCCACAGCACAGCCGATCAGATACCACCGCCATGCAAGCTCAGAAGTGCGGCAGGACGCCGCACCTGGAAATATTCGGCGCTCAGCCGATTAATTATTCATGACCGCGAATACATTCGAATGGCAACGCTTGTTCATCCGCATCACCGGAATCCAGCTTACGGTTCAGCTTGTTCAGAACAGCAGAGCTTATCAACTTCTGACGGCGGACCGCCGGCGGATTCGCCGAGCCACGGTCCCGAAGCTTTCGCGCCGCCGACGCATCGCCGTCACATAAGTGTCATGCAGCAGGGCTAGTTTCCGGGCTCCTGAAGAAGGTGTGTCCGTGGCCCAGCCGATTCCCAAGAGTTCCTACCCCGCCGAACTGCGGGCCCTGGTGGCGGAGGTGATCCGCATGGGCGGGCTGGCCGAAGCCCAGGTGGTCGACGCGGTGGACGCGGTGGTGCGGCGCGACGTGCCGCTGGCCCAGGCGCTGATCGTCCGTGACCTGCGGCTCGACGACATGCAGGCCGACATCGAGCGCCGGGCGCTGGCGCTGATCGCCGAACAGGGCCCCTCGGACGCGGACCTGCGCCAGGCGGTCTCGACGCTGAAGCTGGCCATGAACCTGGAGCGCTGCGGTGACCTGGCGCGCAACATGGCCAAGCGCAGCCTGGTGCTCTCCGGCTCCGACCCGGTGCTGCCGCTGATGAGCGCCATCCAGCGGATGGGACGCCTGGTGGCGGCCCGGCTGCGCGAGGTGCTGGACGCCTATGCGATGCAGGAGATGGAGGCCGCCATGGCGGTCTGGCGCCGCGACGAGGAGGTCGACGAGCACTACGAAAGCATCTTCCGCGAGCTGCTGACCCTGATGGCCAACGAGCCGGACACGGTGGCGCCGGGCGCGCACCTGCTGTTCATCGCCAAGAACCTCGAACGGATCGGCGACCACGCCACCAACATCGCCGAGATCCTGCACTTCCAGATCACCGGCCAGGAGCTGAACCAGCCGCGGCCGAAGGTGTCGCTGCTGGAGGCCGATGCGCCCAGAAGCGATCTCGGGGCCGCGTCATGAAGCCCTATGTGATGGTCGTCGAGGACGAGGAGGCCCTGGCCACCCTGCTGGACTACAACCTCGAGAAGGAAGGCTTCCGGGTGGAGCGCGCCGCCGACGGCGAAGAGGGCCTCCTGAAGGTCGAGGAGGAGACCCCCGACCTGATCCTGCTGGACTGGATGCTGCCGAAGGTGTCAGGCGTCGAGGTCTGCCGCCAGCTGCGGGCCCGGCCGGAGACCCGGCGCACGCCGATCCTGATGCTGACGGCGCGCGGCGAGGAGACCGACAAGGTGCGCGGCCTCGACACCGGCGCCGACGACTATGTGGTCAAGCCCTTCGCCATGAGCGAGCTGACGGCGCGAATCCGGGCGCTGCTGCGCCGCACGCGGCCGGAGCTGGTCGACGAGCGGCTGGAATATTCCGACATCGTGCTGGACCGTTCGAGCCGGCGGGTGACCCGCTCGGGGCGCAACGTGCACCTGGGGCCGACCGAGTTCCGGCTGCTCGACTTCCTGATGCAGCGGCCGGGCCGGGTGTTCAGCCGCGAGCGGCTGATGGACGCCGTCTGGGGGCCCAACACCTATGTGGAGCTGCGCACGGTCGACGTGCACGTGGGCCGGCTGCGCAAGGCGCTCCGCGCCGGCGGGGCGGAGGATCCGATCCGCACCGTGCGCTCGGCCGGCTACTCGCTGGACCGCGAGGTCTGATCCTCCCCCGTTCACGGGGGAGGTGTCACCCGCTGAAAAGCGGGTGACGGAGGGGGCGGCCGGCGCACCGGCGCACCCGCCCCGCCCACCATCCGCTCCTCCGCCCGCTGACGCGGGCGTCGGCGGACGGTCCCCCCGCCCCGTAAACGGGGCGGGATTGTCACGCCGCTGTCACCAAATCACCGGCTAGCTCAGCTGCGTTGGGGGAGACCGCCATGACGCCGACGCTGAGCTGCCGCGCCGCCTTCATCTCGGACGTGCACCTGGGCACCAAGGGCTGCCAGGCCGAACGGCTCCTGGAATTCATCCGGGTGCTGGAGTGCGAGACGCTCTACCTGGTGGGCGACATCGTCGACGGCTGGAAGATGAAGAGCGGCTGGTACTGGCCGCAGGCTCACAACGACGTGGTGCAGAAGGTGCTGCGCCTGGCCCGCAAGGGCGTGACGGTGGTCTACATCCCCGGCAATCACGACGACCGGATCCGCGACTTCTGCGGCGTGCACTTCGGCGGGGTGGTGGTGGCGCGCGACGCGATCCACCAGGCGGCCGACGGCAAGCGCTATCTGGTGACCCACGGCGACGAGTTCGACGGGGTGATCCAGCACGCCAGGTGGCTGGCCTTCGTCGGCGACTGGGGCTACCGCGGCCTGCTGACCCTCAACACCCAGTTCAACCGGCTGCGGCGCCTGCTGGGGCTCGGCTACTGGAGCCTGTCGGCCTATCTGAAGCACCGGGTGAAGAACGCGGTCGCCTTCATCGACAAGTTCGAGGAGGCCATGGCCGAGGAGGCCCGCCGCCGCGGCGTCGACGGGGTGATCTGCGGCCACATCCACCACGCCGAGATGCGGGAGATTTCAGGCGTCGTCTACATCAACGACGGCGACTGGGTGGAGAGCTGCACCGCCGTGGTCGAAGGCTTCGACGGCAAGCTGGAGATCGTGCGCTGGCACGAGGTGCGCGCGGCCTATGGCGAGGGCGTGGTGGCGGCGCTGGAGCCGATCGCGGCGTGATCTCAAGTCCGGAAGGCGATGTGCTTATCCGGCGAGGATTACCGTTACTCTTGAGGCATCAGGCGGGGATGCGAATTCGCGCCGCACGCACCGACGGCCGCTCGGGCCGACTAGGTCGCAGCATTCGAGTACGCGCTGCGGACAGCGTTCGATATTCACTCAGCTCGGACTGAGTGGCAGTGCGCTTCACCATCTTGTCGATCAACTCCTCCAGTCGCCGGTCTAGGTTGGCTTCCTGCGAGGTGCTGAAATGAATATCAGTCATGACCTATTAGCGCTCTTCCTTGCTTAAGGATGCATGAACGATTTGCCATGCAGGCTTTCCAGCGGGTTGCGGGTCCGACTCCGGAGACTCAGTCTCACCGTACTGAGCACCAGCAGGACTATGGTTCGGGCTCAGAGCCAATGCAACCATCCCTGCTAGCGCTCGAGCCCCTTCTGAGGTCCGAACGCCCGGTTCGGGCTCAATTGTGAAATGATTACGCACGTCGCTGGTTACAACCACGACACCCCACTTCTTGTTCTCTGTGCCAACCGCAATCGGCACAGCGACGATCGACATGTAGGGATCAGCTTCCTCATCCAACGCATCTGCCGCATCCTCCAATTTCGGCGGTTTGCGATCTCTCAGCGTACTCAGCGCGGGATCTAGCATATCGGGAAGCACAAGCTCGCGACCCCTCGCGTACGCCATTCCCGCTGCACCGACGCCCTCCGCCCAGGTCCGTGCTTGCGAAACATCGCAATCAAGCGCCCGCTTATGAGCGATGAGACGGAGAATCGTTTGACTGTTCACCTTCTCAGCGCGGTAGACACAGATCGTATAGTTGTCGGTGATTTCCAAACCCATTCCGACTTGAAGTTGCGGATCCGCGACCTGCAGCAATGTATCGATGACCCCGCCCTCATCAGATCTGTCCTGGAGCGGCATACGTTCAAGCGCACCGCGCATCGCCATCAGCGCATAGTAAAGCGCCGTCGAACGCTCCAGCGATTGCCATTGAACATCATATTGTCCCGCTTCGGCGACAAGCTGAGCCTTTAGCGCGTCTGCTCTCGAAATGGCATCTTCTGCCAGGGCTAGATGCTTAGATGCATCTTCATCCATAAGAAGGATGAGAATTGAGCCAACAAAGACCATTATCGCGGCAGCGATCCCGGAAATTGAAAGAGCAGGCCAGGGTCCGTCCTTCGGGAGTCCTGCACACTGAACAATCGCGACGACCAACGAGCCGAGGGCAATGAGACCGACTTTCAGGGATATGGAAGCAACGTACATCTGCCGAGAACGCCGTTGAATGGCGGTTGATACATGCTTCGCGATATCTTGCAGCTTTCCGTCCATTCGCCCCTCCCGCGACTGACGTGAACTTATAAGTCGGGGGTTGTAGTGGATGCAATTGGATCGACGCTTCGGAGCAGTTGGCGACCTCTGGAGCTTGCCGGTGTGAACCGACGGCCGCCGCTTCGCGACAACTTCCCCTGAAGGGAGCATCGGAAAAAAACGGCCGCGGCCCGAGGGGGAGCCGCGGCCGGAAGAGGCCCTGTATGGGTCGGCTGCTGCGACAGGGCGCTCAGGCGGCGGCGGGCTCCAGGGCCCGGCCGGGTCCCCCTTGCGGGTAGGCGGCGGGGTGCAGGGGCGTGGAGCGCAATTGCCCAGCCAGGCTGCCGTCGCGGAGATAGATGAGGATGTCGGTGACCTCGCCGGCCTCGGCGAGGCGCCGGGCGAGGCCGCGGGCGGTGCTCTCGGCCTGGGCGCCGGTCTGGAAGACGAGCACGCCCTCCTGCGCGTCGATACGCAGGCTCCAGCCGGGGCCGGCGGGTCGGACGGCGATGGTGCGGTTCATGGCGACGCTCCGGTTTGCGGCCCAGCCCGAACAGTCAGGAGACTAGGCGTCCGGTGTGTCGCGGCCATGACGGCAAGATTGCAGTTCCGCCGTCCAGCGAGGCGAGAAAAAGGCCGCCGCGGCAGGGACCGCGGCGGCCTCGAAGGGTCGGCAGGGGCAGCTAGAACGTGAACTGGGCCCGGGCGGCCAGCGCGTTGTAGGTCTGGCCGATCTGGGCGCCGACGGCGTTCAGGCGGCTGACGTCCACATGCTGGTAGTCGAGCATCAGGCGGATATCCGGGTTCAGGTACCAGTTGACGCCGAGCGTGGAGATCTTCTGCTCGCCGCCGCGGACGGCGTCGAGGCCGGCGGCCGCGCCGGCGGCGCCGCTGTGGAAGTTGAGGTTCAGGTCGGAGTAGCGCGCCACCAGCTCGACGGCGCCCCAGGTCCCGGCTTCCGGGTTGAAGTTGTAGTTCATCTTCGGGGCGTCGAAGCGGGCTTCGGTCGGGTTGTAGGGCCGGGGCTCGCCGGTCAGCACCCAGGCGCCTTGCACGTACCAGCCGGAGAACTTCGGATTGGAGAAACCGACCTGGGCCGAGGCGAGGCGCCGGTCGATGTCGTACTTGAAGGCCTCCCCCTCGATCATGAAGTTCTGCATCGTCGCGCCGGCCTCGGCGCCCAGCACCGTCACGTGGCGGGCGTCGATGGCGCCGGTGTCGATCAGGCGGGTGGCGTCGAGGCGCAGCTCCGGCCGGTCGCGCAGCTGGACCGCGTAGCGCGGGTTGGCCGCGAGGCCGGAGTCGTTCGGGTGGAACACGTACTGGGCGTTGAGGCCGAAGTGCGCCTGCCAGTCGGTGGACGAGAAGGGCGCGATGGCCACGCGGCCGATCCAGGCCTGCTGCTCGCCCGACGGCTGGGCGGTGGCGCCGCCGGTGGAATTGATCGTACCCACGGTGTTGCCGGTGACGGCGGTGGACAGGAACCAGCGGCTGGCGATCCCTGAGTCGCCTTCGCCGAACACGCCGTTGCCGGTGAGCTGCAGGGCCGAGCGGCTGTCGCCGGCGGCCACGTTGCGGGCCACCTCGGCCGGGCCGGGCCGCTCCAGGATCGGCATCTGGCTGGTGGAGACCGCCGCCGCCAGGCCGATGTTGGGCTCGAAGGCGCCCAGGCGGATGCGCCAGGGCTTCAGGGCGGTGTACTGCACCCAGGCTTCCTGGATGTGGCCGGCGTCCTCGGCGCCCGAGCCGCCGAACTCATAGATCAGGGCGTAGTCGAAGTCCTTGAACAGCTTGCCGTCGATGCCGAAGCGGGCGCGGCGGAAGTTGGTGCCGTCGTTGAGGTCGCGCCCGACGGTGTTCAGCGGCAGGTTCGATTTCTGCAGGTACTTGGCCGCGTCGAACATGACGATCGCGCGGACATTGGCGGTGAAGCGGCCGTCGGCGGCGGCGAAGGCCGGCTTGCCGTTGGGCAGGCTGGGGATCACCGTCGCGCCGGACGGCGGGGCCTTCAGGGTCTCGATGTCGGCGACGGCCGCCGTCTGGCTGGCCTTCACGTCGGAGAGCTGCGCCTGGGTGGCGGCGAGCTGCTGCTGCAGGGCGGAGACCTCGGCGGGGGCGACCTGCGGCGTCGCGGACTGGGCGCGGAACTGGGCCATCTCGGCCTTCAGCTCGGAGACTTCCTGCGCCAGCGCCTGCAGCTTGGCGTCGCGGGCGTCGGTCTTGACGACGTGCCGGTGCTTCGGCGCGGCCAGGGCGGCGGTCGAAGCGCTGGCCAGCAGCGCGCCGGCAAGCGTCGCGCAAACCCACGCGGAGGCGCTGCGCTTCAGAGACATGGTCATCGGTAAGCCCCTTGTCGCCGCCTGATCGAGGCGGGCTCCTGGGGCGGGGTGGTACTGTGGGTCTGTGACAGTTCGCCGAATGTGGCGTGACAATGCGATGACAGTTGGCCCGGCCCGAGACGGTCCATGGCCACTGTCACAAAACAGACAATCAACCGTCGCGGAAGCTTCGCGTACGGACCGTAAACCGGGCCTCATCAGAGACGGCGCGCGACCGCGTCGTGACTTATGAGGGATCTTCCATGTTCAAGCGGTATGTCGCTGCGGCCGCCGGCGCGCTGGCCATGATCGCGAGCGCCGCGGGCGCCGCCACCATCACCGGCGCCGGCGCGACCTTCCCCGCGCCGGTCTATGCCAAGTGGGCCGAGGCCTATCGCGCCCAGACCGGCAACGCCCTGAACTACCAGGCGATCGGCTCGGGCGGCGGGATCAAGCAGATCAACGCGGGCACCGTCGACTTCGGCGCCACCGACAAGCCGCTGAAGCCGGACGACCTGGCGACGGGCGGCCTGGTGATGTTCCCGACCGTGATCGGCGGCGTGGTGCCGGTGATGAACCTGCCGGGCATCAAGGCCGGCCAGATCAAGCTGACCGGCACGCAGCTGGCCGACATCTACCGCGGCGTGATCAAGAAGTGGAACGACCCGCTGATCGCCAAGACCAATCCGGGCGTTCCGCTGCCCAACATGCCGATCACCGTCGTGCACCGCTCCGACGGCTCAGGCACGACCTTCGTGTTCACCACCTATCTGTCGATGAAGGCCGCCCACTGGGCGAGCGACGTCGGCGCCAACGACTCGGTGAAGTGGCCGACCGGCCTGGGCGGCAAGGGCAACGACGGCGTCGCGGCCTTCGTGAAGCAGACCGAAGGCGCCATCGGCTATGTGGAATACGCCTACGCCAAGCAGAACGGCATGACCTACGCCCTGATGCAGAACAAGGCCGGCAAGTTCGTCACCCCGCAGGCGGCCAACTTCCGCGCCGCGGCGGCGAACGCCAAGTGGAGCGCCGCGCCGGGCTTCTACCTGCTGCTGCTCGACCAGCCGGGCGCCGACGCCTGGCCGATCACCGCCGCCACCTTCATCCTGGTGCACGCCAAGCAGGACGATCCGGCCAAACGCGCCGAGGTGCTGAAGTTCTTCGACTGGGCCTACAAGAACGGCGACGCCGCCGCCGACAGCCTGGACTACGTGCCGCTGCCGGCCGACGTGAAGACCCTGATCCGCGCCTCGTGGAAGAAGGTCGTCGGGCCGGACGGCAAGCCGGTCTATCACTAGGCGCCAGCGCAGGGGCGCCACATCGCCCCGCCAAGGCCTCGCCAAACAGCCTCCCTCGTCCGGCGGACGGGGGAGGTTTTGCGCGTTCGTCATCGAAGCGTTGCGGAACCGTCTTGGAACTGTCGTGAGGGGCGGGTAAGCCGCTGACTCGCGTCGGGGATCGAGCGGGAGAGCTTGTGATGATCAGACACGTCCTTCTGGCCCTGGTCGCGACCGCGGCGCTCGCCGCCTGCAGCGGCAAGGGCGCCGAGACCAAGCCCGCCACGGGCCCGCAGATCTCCGGCGCCGGCGCAACCTTCCCCGCGCCGCTCTACGCCAAGTGGGCGGAGGCGCAGAAGGCGGCCGGCGGCCTGACCTTGAACTACCAGGCGATCGGCTCCGGCGGCGGCATCAAGCAGATCGAGGCCTCCACGGTGGCCTTCGGCGCCAGCGACAAGCCGCTGAAGCCGGCCGAACTGGAGACCAACGGCCTGATCCAGTTCCCCACCGTGATGGGCGGCGTCGTGCCGGTGGCCAACCTGCCGGGCGTGGCCCCGGGCGGGTTGAAGCTGACCGGGCCGGTGCTGGCCGACATCTTCCTCGGCAAGGTCGTCAAGTGGAACGATCCGGAGATCGCCGGCCTGAACGCCGGCGCCAAGCTGCCCAACCTGCCGATCACCGTGGTGCATCGCTCCGACGGCTCCGGGACCAGCTTCCTGTTCACCAGCTACCTGACCGGCGTCGCCCCGCAGTGGGCCAAGGTCGGCGCCTCCGACAGCGTCGCCTGGCCGACCGGCCTGGGCGGCAAGGGCAACGACGGCGTGGCGGCCTTCGTCAAGCAGACCGAAGGCGCCATAGGCTATGTCGAGTACGCCTACGCCAAGCAGAACAAGATGACCTACGCCCAGCTGCGGAACGCCTCGGGCTCCTATGTCTCGCCGACCGCGGAGAGCTTCGCGGCGGCCGCGGCGGGGGCCGATTGGGAGAAGGCGCCGGGCTTCTACCTGCTGCTGCTCGACCAGCCGGGCGCCAACGCCTGGCCGATCACCGGGGCGACCTTCATCCTGATGCACCGCCGGCAGACCGATCCGGCGACGGCGCGGGCCGTGCTGGGGTTCTTCGACACCGCCTACAAGACCGGCGACGCCCAGGCCCAGGCGCTGGACTATGTGCCGCTGCCGGAGCCGGTGAAGGCCCTGGTGCGCAAGAGCTGGGCCGGGATCGTGGGCCCGGACGGCAAGCCCGTCTATACGCCGGCGTCCTGAGCGGGCCTGGCTGGGGGACTGATGAGCGTCGCGACTGACACAGACGCCCCGCCGGGGGCCGCGCCGGCCCGCACCGCCAAGGGCGTGGTGTTCGACCGCGGCTTCGAGATCCTGTGCTTCGCGGCCGCGACCCTGCTGCTGAGCGCGCTGGGCGGGCTGATCGTCTCGCTGGCGATCGGCGGCTGGCCGGCGTTCGCCAAGTTCGGCTTCACCTTCTTCGTCAGCTCCGAATGGGATCCGGTGCAGGAGGTCTATGGGGCGGCGGGCCCCATCGTCGGCACCCTGGTCACCGCGACGCTGGCGCTGCTGTTCGCCCTGCCGTTCGCCTTCGGGGTGGCGATCTTCCTGGTGGAGCTCTGCCCGTCGAAGCTCCGGCGGCCGATCGGCACGGCGGTGGAGCTGCTCGCCGGGATCCCCTCCATCGTCTACGGCATGTGGGGCCTGTTCGTGTTCGCCCCCTGGTTCGCCCACCACGTCCAGATGCCGATCATGATGCAGGCGCCACCCGGTTCGATCTGGGAGACCCTGACGGCCGGCATCCCCAACGGCGCCAACATCCTGACCGCCTCGCTGATCATGGCGATCATGGTCCTGCCGTTCATCGCGGCCACCATGCGGGAATTGCTGCTGAGCATCCCGCCGGCGGTGCGCGAGAGCGCCTATGGGCTGGGATCCAACACCTTCGAGGTGATCGGCCAGGTGAGCATCCCCTACATCCGCACGGGCGCGGTGGGGGCGGTGATGCTGGGGCTCGGCCGGGCGCTCGGCGAGACCATGGCGGTGACCTTCATCATCGGCAACGCGCACGGCTTCCCGACCTCGATCTTCGCCTCGGGGGCCACCATCGCCTCGACCATCGCCAACGAGTTCGCCGAGGCGACCGGGGCGCTGCACACCGCCTCGCTGATCGCGCTGGGCCTGGTGCTGTTCCTGATCACCTTCGCGGTGCTGGGCCTCGCCCGGCTGCTGATCGCCCGCCAGGCGCCTTCATGAGCGCGCGCTCGCCCAGCCTCGGGCGCCGTGCGGCGCAGGGCGCGTTCCTGGTCTTCTGCTGGGCCGCGACCGGCGTGGCGCTGATGGCGCTGGCGGCGATCCTGTGGTCGCTGTTCCGGCAGGGGATCGCCGGCCTGAACCTCGACGTGTTCACCAAGTCGACGCCGGCGCCGGGCTCGCAAGGCGGGCTGCTCAACGCCATCCTGGGCTCGCTGATGATGTGCGCGGTGGCCATGGCCGGCGCGACGACGGTGGGCGTGCTGGCCGGCACCTGGCTCTCGGAATTCGCCAAGCAGAGCCTCTACGGCAAGGTCGTGCGGTTCGTGAACGACGTGCTGCTCTCGGCGCCGTCGATCCTGGTGGGCCTGTTCATCTACGAGCTGCTGGTGCGGCCGGCCGGGGGGTTCTCCGGCTTCGCCGGATCCGCAGCGCTGGCGCTGCTGGCCATCCCGGTCATCGTGCGCACCACCGAGGACGTGCTGCGGCTACAGCCGACCGCGCTGCGCGAGGCCAGCATCGCGCTGGGCGCGCCGGTCTGGCGCACCATCCTGACGGTGATCTGGAAGTCGGCGCAGGGCGGCATGCTGACCGGCGCCCTGCTGGCCTTCGCCCGGATCAGCGGCGAGACCGCCCCCTTGCTGTTCACCGCCCTCAACAACCAGTTCCTGAGCCTGGACCTCACCAAGCCCACCGCCAACCTGCCGGTGGTGATCTTCCAGTTTGCGCTCTCGGCCTATGACGACTGGCGCCGCCTGGCCTGGGCCGGGGCCATGCTGATCGCCGTCGCCGTGCTCGCCGTCACCATCATCGCCCGCCTCGCCACCCGGGAGCCGAAACGCTCATGACACTCCAGACGACCTTCGAGGCGCCGGAGACCAGGATCCTCGCCATCCCGTCCGACCAGGCGGCGATCCAGGCCAGGGACCTCGACTTCTATTACGGCGGCAAGCAGGCGCTGTTCGGCATCACCGTGGGCTTCAAGCGCCGCGCGGTGACGGCGCTGATCGGCCCGTCCGGCTGCGGCAAGTCGACCCTGCTGCGCACGCTGAACCGCATGTACAGCCTCTATCCCGGCCAGAAGGCCGAGGGGCAGGTGCTGCTGGAGGGCGAGGACGTGCTGGCGCGCGGCGCCGACCTGGCGGCGCTGCGGGCCCGGGTCGGCATGGTGTTCCAGAAGCCGACGCCGTTCCCGATGTCGATCCACGACAACGTGGCCTATGGCGTGCGGCTCTACGAGAAGCTGTCGAAGGCCGACATGGCCGGGCGCGTCGAGGAGAGCCTGCGCCGCGCGGCCCTCTGGGACGAGGTCAAGGACAAGCTGAAGGATAGCGGCCTCGGCCTCTCCGGCGGCCAGCAGCAGCGCCTGTGCGTGGCCCGCGCCATCGCGGTGAAGCCGGAGGTGCTGCTGCTCGACGAGCCGGCGTCGGCGCTGGACCCGATCTCGACCGCCAAGCTCGAGGAGACCATCCGCGAGCTGAAGAGCGACTACACCGTGGTCATCGTGACCCACAACATGGGCCAGGCGGCCCGGCTCTCCGAACACACCGGCTTCATGTACCTTGGCCACATGGTGGAGTTCGGCGAGACCGACCAGGTCTTCACTGCGCCGTCCACGCAGCGGGCCCGCGACTACATCACCGGACGCTTCGGCTAGGGGGACGCGCCATGGAACACACCTTCAGGGCGGTCGACGAGGAGCTGAAAGGCTTGCACAGCCTGGTGGCCGCCATGGGCGAGCTGGCGGTGAGCCAGCTGCGCTCGGCGGTCGCGGCCTTCGTCAGGAACGACACCGCCGAGGCCGCCAGGATCGCCGCCGGCGATCGCGAGCTCGACGACATGGACGTGGAGATCGAGCGCCGCGCCGTGCGCTTCATCGCCCTGCACCAGCCGATGGCCGACGACCTGCGCGCGCCGATCACGGCGATGAAGACGGCGATGAACCTGGAGCGCTGCGGCGACCTGGCCAAGAACGTCGCCAAGCGGACCGGCCAGCTGGCGGGCCCGCCGAGCGCCGACGAGGCCAAGGGGCTGACCGAGCTGGGCAGCCTGGTGGCTGACCGGCTCGAGGAGGTGATGGAGGCCTACCGCGCCGAGGACGCCGCAGCCGCCAAGCAGGTCTGGGAGCGCGACACCGACATCGACGAGCTGCACGAGAAGGTGTTCCGGCAGATCCTGGAGACCATGTCCGGCGACCCGAGCTCGGTGGAGGCCTCGACCCACCTGCTGTTCATCACCAAGAACCTCGAGCGGATCGGCGACCACGCCACCAACATCGCCGAGCTGGTCTGCTACCAGGCGACCGGCGGCGAGCTGTCGGACCGGCCGAAGGGCTAAGGCGCCGCACCTCGCGGCCGCTTCCCTGCCCGGGCGGGGCTCTCTAGGGTGGCGGGCTCAGTCATGTCGCGCCCTCCGCCGCCTCCGCCGTCCGACGCCCCGCCGGACCCCAGCGTCCACGAAGCCCGCCTCGAGGCGGTGCTGGAGAGCGTCTCCGACGGCTTCTATGCGCTCGACGCCGAGTGGCGCTACGTGGTCTTCAACCGCGCCGCCGAGGCGTATTTCCGGGTCTCCCGCGACCGGCTGCTGGGGCGGGTGATCTGGGACGTGTTCCCGCAAGGGCGCGGCACGCGCTTCGAGCGCCACTGCCGGGCGGCCATGGACAAGGGCGAGACCCGCACCCTCGAGACCCCCTCGGCGCTCAGGCCCGACCGCATCGTCGAGGTGCGCACCGCCCCGATGCGCGGCGGCGGCATCTCGGTGTCGCTGACCGACGTCACCGAGCGGCGGCTGGCGGAGGATGCGGTGAAGGCGGCGCTGGCCCGCAGCGAGGCGATCCTGGAGAGCATCTCCGACGCCTTCTATGCGGTGGATGGCGAATGGCGCTTCACCTACGTCAACCGGGTGGCGGAAACCTGGTGGGGCCGCACGCGCGACGAGCTGCTGGGCCGCAGCATCTGGGACATGTTCCCGGAGTCGGTGGATACGCCGAGCTTCCACGCCCACCTGAAGTCGGCCAGGACGCGGCGGGTGGTGCGGGCCGAGTTCGTCTCGCTGGTGCTGGATCGCTGGATCGACGTCAGCATCTTTCCGACGGACACCGGCCTCAGCGTCTATTTCCGCGACATCACCGAACGCAAGCTGACCGAGGAGCGCCAGCGGCTGCTGGTCAACGAGCTGAACCATCGGGTGAAGAATGCGCTGGCCACCGTGCAGGCGATCGCCGCCCAGAGCCTGCGCGGCGACGAGGTCCCGGCCGAGGTGCGGACGCGGTTCACCGAGCGGCTGATGGCGCTGGCGCGGGCCAACGACGTGCTGGTGGCCGGCAACTGGCAGGGCGCGGCCCTGGCGGCCATCGCGGCCCAGGTGGCGAGCCCCTACGCCGATGACGGCCAGGCCGCGCGGTTCTCCATCGAGGGGCCCGCCGTGCAGCTCTCGGCCAATGCGGCGACCGCCATGGCGCTCGCCCTGCACGAGCTGGCCACCAACGCGGCCAAGTACGGGGCGCTGTCCTGGCCCGAGGGGCGGGTGGAGCTTACCTGGCGCATCGACGGCGAGGGTGAGGACCAGCGCTTCCGGCTGACCTGGCGCGAGGCGGGCGGGCCGGTGGTGACGCCGCCGGACAGGACCGGCTTCGGCACCCGGCTGATCGAGCGCGGCCTGGCCGGCGAGCTCAGGGGCGCCGTCGCCATGGACTTTGCGCCGACCGGCCTGGTCTGCACCCTGTCGGCGCCGCTGGGCGAGGCGCTGAGCGCGTCCTAGGCGGGCTCGGCGAGCCGCGCCTCGTCCAGGAAGCCGGTCAGCGCGGCGTTGAACGCCGGCGGGTTGTCGATGTTGGCGGCGTGGCCGGCGGCGGGGATCACCGCCTTCTTCGCGCCGGGGATCTTGGCGGCCATGTAGTCGGAGGCGGCCAGGAACGGCGTGTCGTTCTCGCCGACCATGACGATGGACGGGACGGCGATGTCCGGCAGGCTCTCGATCACCGCGGCGTTCCTCTGGGTGAGCATGCCGCGGGCGGCGCGGGCCAGGCCGGTGGCGTCGCGGTGGCGGGCGTCGCGGACCTCGGCGCTGGCCTTGGCGAGGTCGCCCAGGCCTTCGGCCTCATAGCGCTCGGCGCGCTTGACGGCGTTGGCGTTCCAGCCGTCGCGGGCCTGGTCGTTCTTGGAGCCGGGGCCGGTGTCGATGATCAGCAGGGCCCGCGTGCGCTGCGGATGGGCGCGGTGGAAGGCGAGGCTCATGTAGCCGCCCAGCGACAGGCCGCCGATGACCGCGCTCTGCGCGCCCGCCGTATCCAGCAGGGCCGCCATGTCGGCGACGGTGGCCTCTTCCGAATAGAGGCCCTGGTCCTCGGGATAGTCGCTGCGGCCGTGGCCGCGCATGTCCCAGGTGATGACGGTGAACTGCGGCGTCAGCGCCGCCAGCTGGCCGGCCCACATCTCGCCGGTGGCGGAGAAGCCGTGGGTCAGCAGCAGGGCCGGGCCGCGGCCGGCGACCTCATAGTGGATCTGGACGCCGTCACGATCGAGCTTGGGCATGGCTTCCTCCGCCGGCCGCTGCGGGCCTTGGGCGAAGCATGCCTCAGGCGTCGGCGATCAGCCAGCCCGGCGCAGGCGCAGCGGCGGCTGGGTGACGCCGGCGGCGCGGGCCACGGCGGCGATCAGGCCCTGCACCATGACGGGCTTGGGCACGAAGCCGGTGAAGCCCAGCGCCAGATATTCCGCAGGCTCCCGCGACAGGATGTCGGCGGTCAGCGCGATCACCGGGGTGTCGCGGTCGGGGCCCGGACGCTCGCGGATGCGCTTCATGACCTCGATGCCGCTCATCTCCGGCATGTGGATGTCCATCAGCACCACGTCGAACGCCTGGCTCGACATCTGCTCGAGGGCCTCCGGCCCGCTCAGCGCCTTGACCGCGCGATGGCCGAAGGCGGTGAGGATCTCCTCCACCACCCGCAGGTTCACCGGATCGTCGTCCACGTGCAGGACGTGCAGCGTCCGCTCGGGTTTCACATTGAACTCAGACACGCAGCTTACTCCGCCAGCCCCGCCCACCGTCGAAGATGCGGTCGCGCGGCATGCAACCTTAACGTGGCGCCAGAACGCTAAGGTAAGGCTGACAGATAGGGCTAACGGTCGTTAACCGGCGGATTCACCCAGGTTTACAACGGCGGCGCAGCGAACGGCGTTCGCGCCGCGCTGGTTCAGGGTTAAGCGCCGGGCTCAGCCGGCCTCGGCGATGACCTGCGCGCCGCGGCGCAGCAGGATGCGGCGGCCGAGGTGCTCGCTCTGGGCCGCCACGAAGATGGCGCGGGCGAGGACGGCGGTGGCCGCCCGGCCGATCACCCGCTCGGGCGCGCTGCGCGGCAGGTTCCAGAGCTCGACCGTGTAGGGCAGGGGCGAGGCCCGCCCGAGGGCGGCGCCGATGGCCACGATCTTGGAGTCGTCCTCGCCCTTGATCATGGGGCGGACCCGCTCAGTGGGTCTTGCCGGTCCAGCGGCTGATCACCGAGGACTTGTGGCGAAGGGTGATGGCGCGGCCCGGATATTCGCGGGTGGCGGCGAAATAGGCGGCGTAGCCGATGGCCGGACTGACGCTGACCGCCACCAGCAGCTCGACGAACTTGCCGGCCTCGTCCCAGACCTCGACCTTGTACGGCAAATCCTCGCCGTCCTGCGGGAACTCGCCCAACGGCGAAGGCGTTTTCGGGGTTTCGTCGGGCGGCTCGCCGGGGGGATGGAGCTGATGCACGCCAAAATTCATGGGTCCCTCCCCAACGCGACCGCGATCATCCTTCCCACACGCCATGCGCGTGTCAATTCCCGCATCGGACGTTGCGCCGAAAACCTCAAAGGCTAGGGTGGCTTATGAGTAGGCCGGGAGCTTTATTGGCGGCGCTTGCGGATGGATGAATCCTCCCATCACGACCGGTCTCTGCATTTCCTGGTGGAGTCCGCGACCGACTACGCGATCTACATGCTGGACCTCGATGGCCGGGTGATGACCTGGAACGAGGGCGCGCAACGGCTGAAGGGCTATTCGCGCGATGAGATCCAGGGCGAGGCCTTCGAGCGCTTCTTCACCCTGGAGGACCGCCGCGCCGGCACGCCGCAGCGGCTGCTGGAGACCGCCCGCGCGGAAGGCCGCGTTGAGAGCCAGGGCTGGCGGATCCGCAAGGACGGCAGCCGGTTCTGGGCGTTGGCCACCCTGCACACGGTGCGTGACGACGCCGGCGAACTGATCGGCTTCGCCAAGATCACCCGCGACATGAGCGCCGACCGCGCGGCGCAGATCGCGCTGTCCGAGAGCGAGCAGCGCTTCCGCCTGCTGGTCGAGGGGGTGATCGACTACGCGATCTACATGATCGACGTGAACGGGGCGATCACCAACTGGAACAAGGGCGCCGAGCGGATCAAGGGCTTCCGCGCCGGCGAGGTGATCGGGCGCCACTTCAGCATGTTCTACACCCACGAGGACCGCCAGGCGGGCCTGCCGGCCAGGGCGCTGACCACGGCGATGGAGGAGGGGCGCTTCGAGTCCGAAGGCTGGCGGGTGCGCAAGGACGGCACGCGCTTCTGGGCCTCGGCGGTGATCGACCCGATCTACGACGACCACGGCGTGCACATCGGCTACGCCAAGATCACCCGCGACATCAGCGAGCGCAAGGCCGCCGAGGACGCGCTGGCCGAGAGCGAGCGGCAGTTCCGGCTGCTGGTCTCCGGCGTCGTCGACTACGCGCTCTACATGCTCGACCCGAACGGCATCATCACCAGCTGGAACGCCGGCGCCGAGCACATCAAGGGCTATGCGGCCGAGGAGGTGATCGGCCAGCATTTCTCGCGCTTCTACACCGAGGCCGATCGGGCCGCCGGATCGCCCATGCGGGCGCTGCAGACCGCCGCCGAGACCGGCCACTACGAAGCCGAGGGCTGGCGGGTGCGCAAGGACGGCTCCTTGCTGTGGGCCAGCGTGGTGCTGGACGCCATCCGTGACGAGGACGGCCGCCTCATCGGCTACGCCAAGATCACCCGCGACATCACCGACAAGCGCAACGCCCAGCTCGAGCTGCAGCGGGCGCACGACCAGCTGTCGCAGGCGCAGAAGATGGAGGCGCTGGGCCAGCTGACCGGCGGGGTGGCGCACGACTTCAACAACCTGCTGATGGTGGTCAGCGGCCAGGCGCAGCTGCTGCGCCGGAAGCTGGCGGACGATGCGCGGGCGATGCGGGCGCTGGACGCCATCGAGACCGCCGCCCGGCGTGGCGAGGACCTCACCCGGCACCTGCTGTCGTTCGCCAGGCGCCAGCGGCTGCGGCCGGTCTCGGTGGCGCTGACCGAGCGGGTCCGCGGCCTGCGGGAGCTGCTGTCGACGAGCCTGCCGGCGGGCGTGCAGCTGATCGTCGACCTGCCGAAGAAGCTGTGGCCGGTGCAGGCCGATGTCGGCGAGCTGGAGCTCGCCCTGCTGAACCTGACGGTGAACGCCCGCGACGCCATGCCGAGCGGCGGGACCCTGACCATCGCCGCGGAGAACCTGACCCTGAAGCCGGGCCCGGCCGGCGACCTGGACGGCGACTTCGTGGCCCTGACGGTCTCCGACAGCGGCATCGGCATCCCGGCCGATATCCTGCCGCGGGTGTTCGATCCGTTCTTCACCACCAAGGACGTCAGCAAGGGCACGGGGCTCGGCCTGAGCCAGGTCTATGGCTTCGCCCAGCAGTCCGGCGGACGGGTGGCGGTGACCAGCGAGCTCGGCCAGGGGGCGAGCTTCACCCTCTACCTGCCGCGCGCCCAGGTCGCCCCCAAGGCCGACGTGATCGCGCCTCTGGCCGAGGCGGCGTCGGGGGCCAGCATCCTGGTCGTCGAGGACAATCCTGAGGTCGCCGAGGTGGCGGCCGGCATGTTGGAGCAGCTCGGCCACAAGGTGCAGGTGGTGACCAACGCCGCGGCCGCCATGACCGCGGTGCGCGAGCGCGAGCCGCCGGACCTGGTGTTCAGCGACATCGTCATGGCCGGCGAGATGGACGGGGTGGCGCTGGCCAGGCGCCTGCGCGCCGAGGCGCCGGGGCTGCCGGTGCTGCTGGCCACCGGCTACAGCCAGGCGGCCGAGCGGATCGGCGACGAGTTCCCGATCCTGCGCAAGCCCTACACGATGAACGACCTCAGCCAGGCGTTGACCGCGGTGCTGGCCAGGAACCGCGCGGACGGCAAGCTGGTGCGCATCGACACCGCCCGGCGGGCGCGGGCGAGCCGCGCGGCGGACCGCAGCTAGGGCGCGAACGCTGCGAGCAGGGCCTGGAGCTCGGGTTCGTCGACCAGGGTCGCGGCCTTGGCGACGGTGGTCCAGAGCTTCTCGCGCAACGCCTTCTCCGGCCAGTCCTCGTGCTCGTACACGACCTCCAGGGCATAGACGGCGACCCTCACGCGCTGCACGCGGCCGCTCTTGAGCTGCTTCTGGTAGCGATAGTGGCCGAGCACGGCCTCGAGGACGACGCCGGCGACGCCGGTCTCCTCCAGGGCCTCGCGGGCCGCGGCGAAGGCGCCCGGTTCGCCCTTCTTGCCCCAGCCCTTGGGGATCACCCAGCGGCGGGTTTCGCGCGAGGTGATCAGCAGCACCTCCACGCCCGTCCCGGCGCGCCGCCAGGGCAGGGCGGCGAACTGCAGGCGGGGGCCTCGACGCGCCTTGGCCATGGTCAGCCGCACCAGCTCAGCATAGGGTCCCCGGGCCGAATCTTGACAGTTCTGTGACAGGCAGGCGTAGGGCGCGTCCGTCCGCCTGTAAACCGCCTTTGAGGCCGCATGTTCAGGCCGACTTGCCGGCCGGGCGCAGGCGCGTGGGGCGCAGCGCCCCGGAGGCCTGCAGCAGCGGGTAGGCGGCGCCTTCCACCAGGTGGGAATTGATGCGCTTGAGGTCGCGCAGCGCGTCGAGGTGGAGCGAGCTGGTCTCCACCGTGTCCGATCGGCCCGACTGCAGGCGGCGGAAGTGGGCGGCGACGGCCTCGGCCTCGATGCCCCGGAAGGCCTCCTTCTCGACGGCCAGCAGGCGCGCGGCGCCGACGTCGCCGGAGACGAACAGGGCGGCGGCTGTGCGCAGGTTGGCGCTGAGCCGGTCGACCAGGGCGATGATCTCGGCTTCGCCCTCGGCCGAGAAGCTGACGCCGCGCTTGAGCTTGCGGGCGGCGACGGAGAGCAGGTTGCGGTCCATCAGGTCGCCGGCGTGCTCCAGGTTGGTGGCGAAGGTCAGCACCTGGGCCAGGCGCTCGGAATCCCGGGGCGTCAGGGTCTCCGGCGGGATGGACAGCAGGTAGGCCTTGATGGCGGCGTTCAGCTTGTCGAGCACGTCGTCGAGGCTGTGCAGCGCCTCGATGCGGGCGCGGGAGGCGGCGCTGAGCGCCTGGCGCAATCCGCTGAGCATCTCGGCCACCACGTCGGCCATGCGCAGCGTTTCGCGGGCGGCGAGGCCCAGCGCGATGGCCGGCGTCTCGCGGGCCTGCGGGTCGAGGTGCAGCGGCGCGCCGGGATCGGCGACCTCCGGCTTGGGCAGGAAGCGCTCCAGGGCGCGGGCGAACGGCCCCACGAACGGCAGGAAGACGACGGCGATGGCGAGGTTGAACAGAGTGTGGAAGTCGGCGAGCGCGCGGGCCGGCGTCGGCCCCAGGCGCGGGGCGATCTGGGCCAGCTGGGTGAAGGCGAGGCCGACCACCGCCAGGCCGGCGAGGCGCGTGACCAGGTTGCCGAGCGGCAGCCTGCGGCCGGCCGGATCGCGGGCGCCGGCGCCCTCCAGCAGCGGATTGATCGCCGAGCCGAGGTTGGCGCCCAGCACCAGGGCCAGGCCGGTCTCGATGGGCACCACGTCCTTGGCGACCAGCGACATGGCCAGCAGCACGGTGACCACGCTGGAATGCGCCGCCCAGGTGAGCAGGGCGGCCAGCACCACGGCGGCGGGCGTATAGGCGCCGATCTGGGCCAGCAGGGCGTGCGCTCGCGGATCGGCGACCACCGGCTCCAGCAGCGCCAGGAACTGGTGCAGGGCGGTGAGCACGAGGCCAAGGCCGATCAGCACCCGGCCGAAGTCGTGCGGCGCGTCCTCCGCCCGGCGGAACAGGAAGACCCCGGCCAGCACCAGCAGCGGGGCCAGCGCCACGATGTCGAACGACAGCGCCTGGACCACCAGGGTGGTGCCGACATTGGCGCCCAGCATCACCGCCAGCGCCGCGGCGAGCTCGACCAGGCCGCCGGCCGAGAAGGCGGCCAGCATCAAGGCCGTCGCGGTGGAGCTCTGCAGGGCGACGGTGACCGCAACGCCGGCGCCGAACGCCGTCGGGCGATGGCGGGTGGCCTTGGCCAGGAAGGCGCGGAGCTTGGGCCCGAAGGTGCGCTGCACCCCGGTCTCGACCATGTGCACGCCCCACAACAGCAGGGCGGCGAAACCGGCGAGGTCGAGGATGACGAGCGGCAGTTGGATCGCTTGAGCCCCTCCAGCGGCCCCGCGATTAGAGGCTGCGTCGCGCGGGCTTCGCAAGGGGCAGGGGTGTCGGTGAGGAGGGGGACCGGCCCAGTCGCTGGAGAGAGGGGCTCGTCGTGTCGCTGGGCCGGTCCGTTCGCGGAACCGGATATTGGCGATCGGAGCCGCGAACAGGCCACCAACCGGCGGCCGCTCTGTCGGGTTCCAGACGTTAGCCTATGATCAGAGCGCCAGCCGGCCGCCGCCGGCGATCCAGCTGTCGACCACCGCGCCCAGCACGGTCAGCGGCACGGCGCCGGTCTCGACCACCAGGTCGTCGAAGCCCTTGACGTCGAAGCGCGACCCGAGCGCGGCCTTGGCCTTGTCGCGCAGGCGGTTGATCTCGGTGTGGCCGACCTTGTAGCCACAGGCTTGACCGGGGGTTCCACAGTAGCGGTCGATCTCGCTGGTCATGGCGTTCTGCGTGCGGCCGGTGGCGTCCATGGCCCACTTCACCGCCTGTTCGCGGGTCCAGCGCTTGGCGTGCAGGCCGGTGTCGACCACCAGGCGCACGGCGCGGAACTTCTGGGCCTGCAGATAGCCCAGCCGACCCGCCCAGTCGGCGTCGTACATGCCGATCTCGTCGCCGAGCTGTTCGGCGTAGAGCGCCCAGCCCTCGACGTAGGCGTTGAAGCCGGAGATCAACAGGCGGATCAGCGGCGTCTTGCCGGATTCCGTGAGGTAGGCGCCCTGCCAGGCGTGGCCGGGGATGCCCTCGTGGTAGGTCAGGGTCGGCAGCGAGAACTTCGGCCAGTTCGCGGTGGTCTTGAGGTTGATGTAGTAGATCGACGGCCGCGAGCCGTCGATCGAGCCCGGGTTCATGTAGCCCTGGCCGGCGCCGTCCTGGATCTCCACCGGCACCCGCTTCACCTGGATCGGCGCCTTGAGCCGCAGGTTGAAGGCCTTGGGCAGGTTCGGCCGCACCGCGGCGATGACCCCGTTGAGGTAGGCGATGATCTGGGCGCGGCCGGCGTCGTTGTCCGGGAACAGGTACTTGGGGTCGCGGCCGAGCGCGGCCATGCGGTCGCCGACCGTGCCCTGGGTCAGGCCCTGGGCGCGCAGCAGGCCGTCCATGCGCGCCTCGATGGCGCGGTTCTGCTCCAGGCCCATCTGGTGGACCTGGTCGGCGGTGAGGTTGGTGGTGGTGCCGACCTTCAGGAGCCAGGCGTAGTAGGCCTCGCCGTTGGGCAGCCGCCAGACGCCGGCGTCGTGGCCGGACTGGCCCTGGACGGCCTTCAGCGTGTCGAGCTGGCGGGCCAGCGCCGGATAGACCTCGTTCTCGACCATCCGGCGGGCGCGTTCGCCGTAGCCGCCGGGCAGCTTCTTCTGGGCCGCGCGGCGGGCCAGCGACAGGGTCAGGCGGGCCCGGTCGGCCGGCACCTTGAGCAGGTCCTGCTGCTGGCCGATGGCGTTGGCCAGGATGAAGTCCGGCGGAACCACCCCCTTGCCGGCGTCGGCCAGGATCCGCTCGTCCTCGTGGGCCAGGGTGCGGGCCATCTCGTGCAGCCGCGAAAGGTAGGCGTCGGCGTCGTCGGCGGTCTCGACCTTGTGCTGGCTGTCGAGGAATTCCGGCAGGGCGGAATAGGCGCCCGACTGCTGGCTGACCACATAGGGCCCGGCGGTCTCGCTCATGGCGTCGAGCAGGGTGTTGGCGCCGTAGTCGAAGGCGACGGCGTCGACGCTGAGCTGCAGGGCGTAGGCGACGGTCGCCTTGTCGAGCCGCGCGCGCGGCGACAGGGCGGCGTCGGGGAAGGCCTGCAGGGCGCCGAGCGCGCCGGCGCAGAAGCCGCGATCCTGGGCCTGGGCGCTGGGGGAGCTGTCGGTCAGCACATATTTCAGGCCCTCGCGCCGGCCCTTGTCGAGGCCGTAGCTGGTGGCGGTCTCCGGCCAGCGGTCGAGCAGGGTCTCGGCCAGCGAGTCCAGGTGGGCGGCGAGCGCGCCGTCGGGGCCGGAGGGCGCCGCCATGGGCGGCGCGGCGGCGTGATGGGCGGCGGGCTTGGGCGCCGCGGCGGCGAGGCCGGCGGCCGCGCCGGCGAGCAGCAGATGCCGCCGATCGAGCGTCTTGGGGTCGAGCTTCATGCCCGCGACCGTAGGGCGCGCCGGGCGCCGGCGGCAATACCGGCGTTACGAAACCCGGTGCGCAGCCGCGGCCTCAGGCCCCGAAGATCCAGCCGCTGGGCAGGGTCGAGGACTGCACGCCGACCAGGACCATCTGGTCGCCGTTTCCCAGGTCGATCACCGTGTCGGCGCCCACCTGCTTCACCGTCCAGGTGGTCCCCGGATCGAGCTGCACCCGGTCGCCCTCGGCGACGCTGAAGTCGGTCACCCGGTCGACGCCCGCGCCGTTGAAGGTGTGGAAGATGTCCGCGCCCGCGCCGCCGGTGACAGTGTCGTTGCCCTTGTCGCCGCTGAGCCAGTCATTGCCCGCGCCGCCGTTGAGCACATCGTCGCCCTGGCCGCCGCGGATGATCTCGGCGCCGGTCCCGCCGTTCAGGGTGTCGTTGCCGAGGTTGCCGTAGAGGATGTCGTCCGAGGCGTGGGAGGTGATCAGGTCGTTGCCCTGGCCGCCCACCAGCCAGTCGCCGCCGCCGGAGCCGCCGTCGATGACGTCGTCGCCCTTGTTGCCGTTGATGTCGTCGAAGCCCGAGCCGCCGAGCACCGAGTCATTGCCGTCGCCGCCGCGCAGGTAGTTGTTGCCCGGCCCGCCGTCGATGACGTCGTCGCCCTCGCGGCCGTCGATGGTGTCGTCGCCCGCGCCGCCCTTCAGGACATTGACGCGGAAGTCGCCCAGCAGGGTGTCGTTGAGCGCGGTGCCGACCAGGTTCTCGATGGAATCGAAGGTGTCCTTCCAGGTGCCCGCATAGAGGTCGGCCTGGATGGCGAAGCCGTACTCGGAGTAGTCGACCACATCGACCCCGTCGCCGCCCTTGAAGACGTCGTGGCCGTCGCCGGCCATCAGGATGTCGTCGCCGGTCCCGCCGATCAGGGTGTCGTCGCCGTGCCCCGCCTTCAGGAGGTCGTTGCCGCCGGCCCCGTCGATCAGGTCATTGCCGTCGCGGCCCTCGATATAGTTGTCCTGGGCGTCGCCGGTGATGGTGTCGCTGGCGAACGAGCCGCCGATCTTCTCGACGTTGATCAGCTGGTCGGTGGTCCCGTAGCCGTCCTTGGCCGTGCCGGCGCCGAGGTCGACCACGATGCCGGCCGGCGAGTTGGCGTAGTCGGCGGCCGTGCCGCCGCTGGTTCCCTCCAGGGTGTCGTTGCCCGCGAGGCCTTGCAGGATGTCGTTGGGCCCGCCGACCAGGTGGTCGTCGCCCGAAGTTCCGGTGATCAATGGCATGTCAGCACCTATCGGAAGCACATGCCGCGGCGAGCTAGCGGAACGCCACGGCCGCGCTTCCAACCGAAAAAGCGGTGCAATGGTTCCAGTCGAGCTTGCGGATGCCGGGGCCGGCGTCAGATCAGGCCGAGCGCCTTGAAGCTGGCGACCCCGCCCGTGCCCACCACCAGGTGGTCGTGGACGGCGATGCGCAGCGCGCGGCCGGCCTCGATGACCTGGCGGGTCATGTCGACGTCGGCCGAGGAAGGCGTGGGATCGCCCGAGGGGTGGTTGTGCACCAGGATCACGGCGCTGGACGACAGCTCCAGCGCCCGGCGCATCACCTCGCGCGGATAGACCGGGGCGTGGTCGACGGTGCCGCGGTTCATCACCTCGTCGGCGATCAGCTGGTTCTTCTTGTCGAGGAACAGCACGCGGAACTGCTCGCGCGCCTCATGGGCCAGGGCGGTCTTCACATAGGCCAGCAGGGCCGACCACGACGAGATCACCGGCCGCCTGGCCACCGCGCCGAGGGTGGCGCGCAGCGCCGCCTCGTGCACCAGCTTCAGGTCGAGGGCGGCCGCGGCGCCGACGCCGGCCACGCCCTTCAGCTCCGCCAGGCTGGCGCCCAGCACGCCGGCCACCGAGCCGAAGCGGGCGAGCAGCTGCTTGGCGAGCGGCTTGACGTCGCCGCGCGGGATCGAGCGGAACAGCAAGAGCTCCAGGACCTCGTAGTCCGGCAGGGCCGGCAGCCCGCCGCCCTCGGCCCGCTCGCGCAGCCGGTCGCGGTGGCCCAGGTAGTGCGGCGCGGCGGCCTTCGCCTTGCCCACGGGGCCCTTGGCGGCAGGCTGGGCGGTCGCCCAAAGGTCGGGCTGGCCGGAAGCGTCCTCGACGGCGGTGTCCATCGCGCGAATGTTCCTCAATTGTTCGGGGTTGGCAAGCCCGGCCGCCGGCTCAACAAAGCTTGAGACCTTCGTTCGGCGAACCGGCGTATGGTCGAAGCTTGGCACGCGGGACAGCGTGCGTCGGGCGGGGAGGGTCCGGGATGAAATCGACCATAGGAGCGGGCGCGCTGGCGCTGGCCATGATCGCCGGCGGGGCGCTGGCCCAGACGGTTCCGGCGGCGCCGGCGGCTGACGTCGGCGGCGACTGGCAGGGCCAGATGAAGGTCCACCAGGAGATGCTGCCGATCGTCATCCACCTGGGCAGCCAGGTGACCGGCGACAGCCCGGCCGAGCGGCTGTTCGGCATGCCGGGCAAGCTGGAGCAGACCGGCGGCAGGCTGAAGGTCACCCTGCAGACCGGCGGGGTGTTCGAAGGCGCGCTCAACAAGGCGGGCAAGCTGGAGGGCGAATACACCCGCGGCGACTTCACCGTGCCGGTGGTGCTGGAACGCCAGCTGGCCGCCGCGCCGAAGCCGTAGGAGGCGGCCCTACGGCTGCGGCTGGGCGCCGGGACCCTTGGCGGTGATCCAGGTCACCAGGTCCCAGGCGTTGCGGATGGCGAGCAGCAGGATCAGCACCAGGCTGACGGCGATGCCGCGCGCCGCGTGCGCGGGCGCGGCCAGCCAGATCGCCGCCGCCGATGCGGTCAGCAGCAGGTCGGCCGTGAAGACCGCCGCGCCGTACCACCAGAAATCCGTCCAGTGGGCGGTCGGGAACGACTTGGCGACCTTGAGGTGGAACATCACCCGGCCCGCGGCGACGAGGCCCACCAGCCCGCAGGCAGCGACCGCCAGGCCGCAGAGCTGGACCGAGAGGCCGGGCGCGGCGGCGATGGCGCTGATGGCCAGCACGACGCCGAGCTGTATGACCACCGGGCTCAGATAGACGCTGGCGCCGCGCAGCGCGCTGTCGGGGTCCTGTGCGCCCTTGGTCAGGGTGGCGACGATGAACAGCAGGCCGATCAGCGAGCCGGCGGCCCCGCCCATCAGCAGGTAGAAGCTGTCCCAGTGCTCGAACATCGCCCAATCCCCAAAATGGCTGGCCCCGAGCCATCCGGCCCCAAACCGTCCGGCCCGGCGCTAGCCTGACGCCGGACGGCGGGGTTGGGAAGGGCTGACGAGGCTAGGCGGCGAGGCCGGTGGCGGCGTCCTCGCGGGCCGCCTTCAGGGCCTGGCCCCACCAGGCGAGGTTCTCGAACAGGCCGTCGCGCGCCTGCACCAGGTAGGGATAGTCGTTGAGGGAGCGGCCCTGCTGCACGACGCCGAGGTAGGGCTCCATGGCGATGTTCACCTCCTGCTTGATGGGCGCCATCTGCAGCTCGATGGCGACGCCGCGCAGGTGCTCGATGGCCCGCGCCCCGCCGACTCCGCCGTAGCCCACGAAGCCGATCGGCTTGCGGTTCCACTCGAAGGCGGCGCTGTCGAAGGCGTTCTTCAGGACCGCGGTGGGGCCGTGGTTGTACTCGGCGACGGTGGCGATGAAGCCGTCGAAGCGGCCGATCTTGTGGCGCCAGGCCTCGGCCTCCGGCCGGCTGAAGACGCCGCCGGTGTAGGCCGCCGACATGGGCTCGTCATAGAACGGCAGGTCCTGGTCGCGCAGGTCGAGCACCTCCACGTCGAGGTTCCGGCGCTCGGCCACGCCGTCGAGGATCCATTTCACCGGGATGTCGGCGAACCGGTTGGGCCGGGTGCTGCCCACGATGAGGCCGATCTTCAGCATGCGTCGCTCCATTCCGTGGTGGTTACAAATGATAACCAGGGCTAGAATGGTGACCACGCGAAAAGCCCACAAGGAGGCACATCGATGATCCCAGGCGACTTCCATGTGACCGACAACTGCAAGCCGGTGAGCGAGGTGCTGCAGCGCATCGGCGACAAGTGGACGGTGCTGGTGGTGATGAGCCTGAGCGGCGGGCCGAAGCGGTTCTCGGAGCTTCGCCGGGCCATGCGGGGCATCTCGCAGCGCATGCTGACGCTGACCCTGCGCGGGCTGGAGCGCGACGGCCTGGTCACCCGCACGGTGACGCCCAGCGTGCCGGCCCGGGTCGACTACGAGCTGACGGCGCTCGGCCGCTCGCTGCAGACGCCGGTGGTGGCGCTGGGGCAGTGGGCGTTCGACAACATACCGCAGATGGAGGCGGCCCGCGCCGCCTTCGACGCCCGGCCGCGCGCCTAGGCCGTCAGGACCGGCGGCTTGAACTGGCCGGTGGGCGACAGGGTGAAGACCTCGGCCCCGGTCTCGGTGACGCCGATGGAATGCTCGCACTGGGCCGACAGCGACTTGTCGCGGGTGACCGCCGTCCAGCCGTCGGCGAGCAGCTTCACCGGGTGCTTGCCGAGGTTCACCATGGGCTCGATGGTGAAGAACATGCCGGGCCGCAGCAGCTCGCCCGTGCCCGGCTGGCCGAAGTGCAGGATGTTGGGCGCGTCGTGGAACACCTTGCCCAGGCCGTGGCCGCAGAAGTCGCGCACCACCGAGCAGCGCATGGATTCCACATAGGCCTGGATGGCGTGGCCGATGTCGCCGGTCTTGGCGCCCGGCTTCACGGCGGCCAGGCCGCGCTCCAGCGCCTCATAGGTGACGTCGACCAGCCGTTTGGCGCGCGGCGCCACCGGACCCACGCCATACATGCGGCTGGTGTCGCCATGCCAGCCGTCGACGATGACGGTGACGTCGATGTTGACGATGTCGCCCTCGCGCAGCGTCCGCTCGCCCGGGATGCCGTGGCAGACGATGTGGTTGGGGCTGATGCAGACGGTCCTGGTGTAGCCGCGGTAGCCGAGGCAGGCCGGCAGGGCGCCATGGTCGAGGATGAACTCGCGGGCCAGGGTATCGAGGTGGTCGGTGACCACGCCGGGGACCACGTGCGGGGTCAGCATGTCGAGGCACTCGGCGGCCAGCTTGCCGGCCACGCGCATGCCCTCGAAATCGGCGGCGCCGTGGATCTTGATCTGGCCGGTGCGGTACTCGCCGTCGAGGATATCGGTGGAAGACATGATCTACTCCGCGAGGCGCCTTTGCGCAGCGCCGTCAGGGCCTATGTCGCCATCCTAGCACAGAACTTCAACGCCTCCCGAGGGTTGCCGCGACGGACAATTCCCCGCGCCGAATCGTGTCAGCGTCCTTCGTCCTGGGATTTGCGGAAGCCCTTTTCGATGGCCGATGATTCTGCGCAGAGCGGCCATCTGGCCCAGCGGTTCACCCAGGCGTTCGAGCAGAACGTCTGGCAGGACGGCGAATCGGTCAGCGGCGCGGGCTCGACGCTCAACTACACCTCGGAGCTGCGGACCACCCTGCCGGCCATGATCCGGGCGCTCGGCTGCCAATCGGTGCTGGATGCGCCGTGCGGCGACTTCAACTGGATGAAGGCCGTGGACCTGAGCGGCCTCGCCTACACCGGCGCCGACATCGTCGCCCCGATGATCGAGGGCCTGCAGCGCGACTGGCCGCAGCACGGCTTCGTCTGCCTGGATATCACCAAGGATCCGATGCCGAAGGCCGACTTCGTGCTGATCCGCGACGTGCTGTTCCACCTGTCGAACCCGGACGTCGTGCGGGTGCTGGAGAACTTCGTGAACTCGGGCAGCGCCTGGCTCGCCACCTCGCACAGCTTCCACGTGACGGAGATGGCCGACGTCGAGAGCGGCCCGACGACCTTCCGGCCGGTGAACCTGATGACGTCGCCGTTCCTGTTCGGGCCGCCCGACCACGTGCTCAAGGACTATGTGCCGGGCTTCCTGCCGCGCTGGCTGGCGATCTGGCCGCGGGAGACCATCGCCGCGCGGTTCGGCCGCTAAGCCGGGCGCAGGGGCACGCGCCGCGTGATGGCGACGCCGTCCAGGCGCACGTCGCAGGCGTAGGCCAGCACTTCCACGCCGTTCGACATCGCCCGGCTGAGGCCGGCGGCGAAGGCCGGGTCGAGGTCCGCGCAGGCCTGGAATTCGTCGCAGTCGGTGCGCTGGATGACGAACAGCGCCACCGCCCGGTCGCCGGCCGCCACCATCGCCTCGAGCTCCCGCAGGTGCTTCAGCGAGCGGGCGGCGACGCAGTCGGGGAACTCGGCCAGCGCGCCCGAGCGGCGCAGGTGGCAGTTCTTGACCTCCAGCCAGCAAGCGGACCGGTCGGGATGCTGCAGCAGGAAGTCGACGCGGCTGTTCAGCCCATAGCGCACCTCGCGGCGGTGGGTGGCGTAGCCGGTCAGCTCCGGGATGGCGCCCTCGGCCAGGGCCTCGGCCACCAGGCGGTTGGGGTGCATGGTGTTGACGCCCACCAGGCCGCCGTCGGCCTCCACCAGCTCCAGGGTGAAGGCCAGCTTGCGCTTCGGGTCGTCGGATCTCGACAGCCAGCAGGCCAGGCCCGGCGTGTTGAGGCCCAGCATGGCGCCCGGATTGGGACAGTGGGCGGTGACCTCGCGTCCGTCGTCCAGCACCACGTCGGCGAAGAAGCGTTTGTAGCGCAAGACGAGCCTGCCGCGGACGAGCGGTTGCGGAAGGTCCATCAGGGGCGGTAGGTCGGGCGGGACAAGGCTCCGATGTAGGCGAGGCGAGGACGGATGGCGAGCGGGTCTGAAGAGCGCGTCACGGCCGCGGTGCTGATCATCGGCGACGAGATCCTGTCGGGGCGCACCCAGGACACCAACCTGCGCGACATCGCCCGCTACCTCGGGACCTTCGGGGTGGACGTGGCGGAGGCGCGGACCGTGCCCGACGTGCATGAGGAGATCGTGGCGGCGCTGAACGCCTTGCGAGCGCGCTACGACTACGTCATCACCACCGGCGGCATCGGGCCGACCCACGACGACATCACCGCCGACGCGGTGGCCGCGGCCTTCGACACCGAGCTCTATGAGCACCCGGACATCCTGGCGATGATGACCGCCCGCTGGGGGGTCGAGCTGAACGCGGCGCGGCGGCGGATGGCCCGGGTGCCGGTGGGCGGCGAGCTGGTCAAGAACCCGGTGCAGGGGCCGCCCGGCTTCATGATCGGCAATGTGTTCACCCTGGCCGGCGTGCCGGCGATCATGCGCGGCATGCTGGAGGACGTGGGGCCGCGGCTGCGCACCGGGGCGGTGACCATCGCGCGCACCGTGCGGGTCGAGGGCTCCGGCGAGGGGGCGATCGCCGCGCCGCTGGAGGCCGTGGCCAAGGGCCATCCGGCCATGTCGCTGGGCAGCTACCCGTTCTACGGCGAGGGCGGTTTCGGCTCGAACCTGGTGCTGCGCGGGCGCGACGCCGCGGAGGTCGAGGCGACGGTGGCGGAGCTGATCGGCGTGCTCAAGGCGGCCGGGGTCGAGAACGTCCGCGAGGTCGAGGCGGCGAGCTGAACCCGCGCGGGTGTCCTCAGGCGGTCGTCACGAAACCTTGCTGCTCAAGGCTTAGGCTCCGCACCCATGAGTCGCGGAGCGTGTAAAGCACGACTTTGCACTTGTGGATAAGTCTGTGCATTAATGGACGGACCAGGGCGGCAACGACCGTCCGCGGTGATGGGGGCCTACGCTCTTGAAGACGTTGGCGGTGGTGTCTCGCAAGGGCGGGGCCGGCAAGACGACGGTCGCGGTCAACCTGACCATGGCGGCGCGCGCCATGGGCGTGAAGGCGGTGCTCGCCGACGCCGATCCGCAGCGCTCCGCCTGCGACGTGCTGAAGGGCCGCGAAGAGTCCGCGGGCCTGATCTTCGAGACCAGCGCGTCCAAGCTGTTCGCCCTCATCGAGGCCAGCCGCCGCGCCGGCGCAGATCTCCTGATCATCGACACGCCCGCCACGCCGGAAGCCGACGTGGCGGAGGCCGTGAAGGTCGCCGACCTGTGCCTGGCCGTGGCGCGCCCGACCTATCTCGACCTGGCCGCCGCGGTGCGCGCGGTGGCCATCATCCAGCGGCTCGGCAAGGAGGGGGTCATCGCCCTCAACCAGTGCGCGCCGCCGCGCAACGGCGTGGAGCCGCCACAGGTGGTGAAGGCCTTCGAGGCGCTGCGGTTCGCAGGCTTGCCGGTAGCGCCGGTGGTGCTGCGCAGCCGCGTCGCCTATCAGACCGCCTTCGCCCAGATGCGATCGGTGATGGAGCTGGACGGCCAGCAGGCGGCCTGCGCCGAGGTGCGGGCCCTGTTCATCGAGGTGTGGCGACGCTTGCGCGGCGAGGCGCCGGCGCCGGTGCGCACCGCCAACGACGACCTGGGCCGCGCCTGGGCGGCCAGGCCCGGCCTGAGGCTCGCGCCGACCGCCTGATCTACTGCGCTGACGAGGTGGCGGTCCCGGCCTGGGCTTGCGACGGGCCGGCGCTGAGGCTCTGCAGCCCCATGGAGGCCGCGGCGAGGCCCAGCAGGCAGGCGACGCCGAAGGCGGCGATCACCGCGATCTTCGGCCGATTGCGATAGAACCAGCGGTTCAGCCGGTACTTCCAGTCGCCCGAACGACGACCCAACCGCTTGCGGACCACGACTTCTGGCATCTGGCGCGCGTCTCCCGTCCCTGCCGCCACATCTAGCTTGGCCATGCTCGCACCGCCAGCGGGACCGATCATCGCAGGCGCGGCGCGGTCTGCGCTTCCGTTGGCCGTGGCCCTGGCGGTATCGTGCGCCGACGGCGGCCCCAGGGGATTTGGCCTGCCATCAGGTGTGTGAGGGACCGATGAGCGTGGCCTCCGAAGGCGAGATCCAGAGCGCCGCTCCGCGCGGGCCGACCCGGCGCTTCGAGATGCGGCGTAAGGCGATCCTGGCCTCGGCCGTGGAGGTTCTGAACCGCAAGGGCATGCGCGGCATGACCCTGGGCGAGGTGGCCGCGCGCCTCGACCTGGCGCCCACCGGGGTCATCTACTACTTCAAGAACAAGGAGGAGCTGGCCTCGGCCTGCTTCCTCGCGGCGCTCGAGCGCTACCAGGCGGTGATCGGCGAGGCCATGGCGGAGGCCGCGCCGCGGGCCCGGCTCGAACGGTTCGTCGCCGCCTATTTCGACTTCATGCGCCGCGCGGCGTCCGGCGAGGCCGAGCCCGTGGCGGTGTTCAACGACGTGCGGGCGCTGAACTGTGCGCCGGTGAACGAGGCCTATGTGACCATGTTCCGCCACGCCCGGCGGCTGCTGGACGGGCCCGGCGAGGCCCGCGCGCCGGGCCTGCACCGCAATGCGCGCGCCCACCTGCTGCTCTCGGAGCTGTTCTGGGCGGTGGCCTGGCTGCGCGACTTCGAGCCGGCGGACTACGGCCGGGCCGGCTCACGCGCCGCGGCCATCCTCGGCGACGGGCTGGCGGCGCCGGGCCAGGCCTGGCCGCGGCCCCGCAAGCTGATCCTCACCCACGTGGACGACCCCGACGCCGCCGCCTCCTCGGAGCTGTTCCTGCGGGCCGCCACCAAGCTGATCAACGCCGAGGGCTATCACGGCGCCTCGGTGGAGCGGATCTCGGCGGAGCTCAACGTCTCGAAGGGGGCCTTCTACCACCACAACGAGACCAAGGATGAGCTGGTGCTGGCCTGCTTCCAGCGGGCCTTCGACATCATGTGGCGGGCGATCCGGGCCGCCGAGGCGCACGGCGGCTCGGGGCTGGAGGTGCTGGTGTCGCTGTCGGCGGCGCTGGTGGAGCACCAGCTGGGCGGGGTCGCGCCGCTGCTCAGGACCTCGGCCCTGACCACCGTGCCGGAATCCATCCGCCCGGAGCTGATGACCAAGTTCGACCGGCTGTCGCTGCGCTTCGCCTCGATCCTCTCCGACGGGATCGCCGACGGCTCGGTGCGGCCGGTGGACGTCAATGTCGGCGCCCAGGCGATCACCGGCATGATCAACGCCGCCGCCGAGCTGCATTTCTGGGCGCCCGGCCTGACGCCGGAGACGGCCTGCGACCACTATGTGCGGCCGCTGTTCCAGGGGCTGCTGTCGCCGGCCGCCGGGGCTTAGTCCGTTCGCGCCCGATGCTGGCGCGCACGCAAAACGGGCCCGGACGCGAGGTCCGGGCCCGTCAGGCGTTTGGGGCCGCGCGCCGCAGCACGCAGGGGAGCTTACTGGTAGGTGACGGTGACGTTGAAGCTGCCGGTCTTCAGGCCGGTCGGCGAGGCGCTGGAGAGCGTCACGTTGCCGCCGACCCCGAAGGTGGCCGTGCCGGCCGAACCCAGGGTGCCGTCCAGCGCGCCGGTGGCCGCGGACTTCACGAGGTTAATGGTCACGCCGCCGTTCACGACCGTGGCGTCGGAGACGATGTTGAAGGCCTGGCCGCCCTCACCGTTGACGGTGAACTGGGCCCGCGTCGGCGTGGTGCTGCCCGAGAAGATGCCGTCGCCGCCGGCGGCGGTCGCCGCGCCGTTGGCCGCGGCGATCGTGTAGACCGTCGTGTTGCCGGCGCTCGGACGGATCACCCGGCCGAACTGCAGGTCGCTGTTCTTGTTGATGGTGATCGGCTGGAAGATGGTGATCGACGCCGTCGCCGAGGTGGTCGCGCTGGCCTGGGCCAGGGCGGAACTGGCCATGGCCGACGCCACGATGGCCGAGGCGCTCGCCAGGAGCAGCTTGCGGGAAGTGTTCATTTTGGGCCCCCAAGGCCGGTAGTGGTTCGTTGTGAAACAAGATCGGCGTCGTTGCCGAACGTCGATATGTCGACTGCATATGCCGTGCCACAACCTCATGTTGCGACGCAGCGAAACACAAACAATAGGCTTCGAATACCGGGTACGAATGTGGCGGTCATTTCGCCGAACGCTGTTCCCGCGTCAACCCGGAACCTTCGCCATTCCGGGGAATCTCGAAGCTGGTCGCCGCGGTGTTACTGATAGGTGACAGTGACGTTGAAGCTGCCGCTCTTCACGCCGGTGGGCGAGGCGTCGGTGAGGGTCACATTGCCGCCCACGCCGAAGGTCGCCGTGCCGAGCGCTCCGGCCGTGCCGTCGAGCGTGCCCGTGCCGCCGGACCTGACCAGGGTGATGGTCACCCCGCCGGTGGTGATGCTGGGATCGGAGCTGATGTTGAAGGCCTGGCCGCCTTCACCGGTGACCGTGAACACGGCCCGGGTCGGCGTGGCGTTTCCTGAAAAGATTCCGTCGCCTCCGGAGGTTGAGGTCGCGCCGCTCGACGCGGCCACCGTGTAGATGGTGGTGTTGCCGGCGCTCGGACGGATCACCCGGCCGAACTGCAGGTCGCTGGTCTTGGCCACGGCGATCGGTTGGGCGACCGTGGCGGACGCCGTGGCCGAGGTCGTGGCGGTCGCCTGGGCCAGCGCCGCGGTCGCCATCGCGGCGGCGGTTACGGCCGAGATGCTCGCCAGGGCGAGCTTGCGGGAAGTGTTCATTTTGGCTGGCCCCCAGAGGCCGGTACGCGGTGAGGTTGAACAGGACACTACTATTCGTAGAACACTGATATTTCGTAAGCGGACGATCGACAGACTCGAATGCTGCGGTGCAGCGAAAATGATCCATCCGGCATTGAGCAGCCGGTATGAACCAGCCGCCCTTTGGCCTGTGTGGGACTCCGCGGTCAACGCGGGCGTTCGCCATTTTGGGGAATTGCCGAGGCGCCGCGGCGAGCCGACGCGGTCAGCGCGCACGGCGCGGAAAATGCGTTGCGGCCTGTACGCGCCGCCCGCGGATCGCTGTAAGAGTCCGGCGTCGCCTCGGCCGCCCGGGCGACGGCGTGGGCGTGGCGGAACTGGTAGACGCAGCGGACTTAAAATCCGCTTTCGGCAACGAAGTGTCGGTTCGAGTCCGACCGCCCGCACCATCTCGGTCGAGGACTTTCCGCGCTGCGCCGCACCGTCTCAGGCGGCGAGGTCGAGCGGGGCCGTCACCGGGATCTCGAAGACGATCCGCAGGCCGCGACCGGCGGTGGCGGGCTCGGCGCGGATGCGTCCGCCGTGCAGCTCGATGATGCTCTTGGAGATGGTGAGGCCAAGGCCGCTGCCGCGGTCGCCGGCGCCGGGCGGGGCGAAGCGGACGAAGCGCTCGAAGATCCGCGACCGCTGGTCGGCGGTGAGCCCGGGTCCCTCGTCCTCGACGCTGACCCGCCACAGGGTCGGCGTGGCCCGCGACTTGAGCTCCACCAGCCCGCCTTCCGGCGAGACGTTGAGGGCGTTGGTGAGCACGTTGAGCAGCACCTGACGGACCCATTTGTCCTCGAACGGCACCGGGGTCTTGCCGCGGTGGCTCCAGTCGAACCGCCGCCCGCCGTGCTCGGCCAGCGCCTGGGCGTCCTGGGCGAAGGTCTCCAGGAAACGGGCCGGATCGCGCGGCTTGAGGTCGAGCGGGATGGCCTTGGCCTCGGCGCGCGACAGGAACAGCATCTCGTCGATGATCTGGTTGAGGCGCGCCAGCTCCTCGATCTGCACCAGCAGGGCTTCGGCGTGGGCCGGCGGCAGGTCGCCGTCGCCCAGCATCTGCTCGGCGTGCAGCCGGATCAGCGAGAGCGGGGTCTTCAACTCGTGGGAGGCTTCCTGCGAGAAGCGCCGGATCTGGTCGAAGGCCGATTCCAGCCGGTCGAACATGCGGTTGAGCAGCTTGGCGAGCTCGGTGAGCTCGTCCTCGACGTCGGCCACCGGGATGCGTTCCGAAAGGTTGTCCGAGCCGATCCGCCGCGCCGTCTCGCGGATGGCGCGGATCGGCCTGAGCAGCAGCCGGCTGAGGCCCAGCCCGATGCCCAGGCTGGCGACCAGCATGGCGACCAGCAGATAGGCGCTGACCTTGAGGTATTCGCGCATGCCGTCGCGCACGGACCGCGCCGAGGTGGCGATGGTGACGTCGAAGGGCGGCATCAGGAACTCGTCGACCCGCAGCTCGCCCAGCCCGCCCATCTGCGCCGAATAGGCGCGCTTGCCCTTGATGTCGGGGACCTCGCGGCCGTGCAGGTTGCGCGAGCGGAAGCGGATGTCGGTGTGGGGCTCGTCGATGGCGATGTAGAACAGCACCGCGCCGGACTCGCTGGTCTCGCGGATGCGCTCGTCCATCTGCTGGGAATTGAGCCGCTTGTAGTCGGGGCCGAGCCGCACCTCCAGCTGGCGGAATTCGGCCTCGTTGAGCTGGTCCAGCCCCTTGATCAGGCGGCTCTCCAGCAGCTGGTAGCCGGCCAGGAACAGGATCGCCATGGTGATGGTGGCGCTCAGCGCATACCAGAAGGTCAGCCGGGCCCCGATCGACCTCATGCTGTTCTTCCAGGGCCGCCGTCGACGGTGGCCGGGCGGTGCAGATGGCTGGTCAGGATCGCCCCCACGCCCGTGCTCAGAGCTCACAGAAGACATCCGGCGTCCGACCTTCGCAAGCTTTTGGTTACAGGGCGGAAAAAGAGCGCCGGCGCGCCAGGGAAGGGGGCTTTGGGGCGCGCCGGCGTGCGCTCGTGGCTCTAGAAGTGGGCCATGAGCTGCAGGTACCAGAGACGTCCGATCGGGGAGTAGGTCGAGACGTCCGCTCGGTTGTCGGGGAAGGCGTTCGGCGCGGCCGGCGGCGTGGCGTCGAACATGTTGTTCACCCCCACCGCGATGCGCGCGTCCTTCATGGCCGGCAGCATCCCGCCGTCCAGCTTGAAGGCCACCCGCGCGTCCCAGGTCATGTAGGACTTCACCGGCAGGGCCACGGTGTGGGCGTTGGCGAAGGTGAAGCCGCCGGCGCCCTGGTCGCTCACGCTGTCGATGAAGTTGTTGGCCAGCACCGCGTCCCAGCGGTCGCGGCTCCATTCGACGGTGGTGTAGGCGCGCCACTTGGGCTGGGTGCCGCCGGCCTGCGGGCTGTTGGACACCGCGCCGGCGAACTCGAAGAACGGCTGCGAGGGCAGGGCCTGGTACTTGTAGGACGCCAGGTAGGTGGCCAGCGTCGAGAAGGTGAAGTCGCCCCAGCTGTCGGTGTGCAGGGTGTAGTCGACGGTGAAGTCCCAGGTCTTGAGCCGGATGCCGCCCAGGTTCCTGAACTGGTCGATGACGTAGAGGTTGTTGTTGTTCACGCCCGGCGCGGCCTGCAGGTAGGCCAGCAAATCGCCGGGGTTGGCGAACGGCACGGCGCCCGGCAGACCCGGGAAGTTGTTGCGGGCCACGTTGGCGGCGAAGATCGAGGCCGAGCCCAGGCGGTTCACGTCCACCAGGATGTTGTTGAAGCCGATGCCGCCGGCGATGTCCTGCTGCTCGATGGAGGTGTACTGCACGGTCGCCCGAAGGCCGGGGATCGCGTTCGGCTGGGCGACCACGCCCACCGAGTAGATCTTGGCGGTCGCCGGCCGCAGGTTGGGGTTGTTGCCGTCCTGGGCGTTGAACGGGCTGGAGGGTTGGCCGGGGAAGGCCCCCTGGATGATCGCCCCGCCCGCCTGGCGGACCGCCGTCGGCCCGTATTCGGCGTAGAGCGAGGGCGCGGTGAACGACTTCGAATAGGTGCCGCGCACGGTGAACTGGGCGTCGAACGGCTGCCAGCGGAAGCCGATCTTCGGCACCGTCGAGTTGCCGGCGTCGCTGTAGTGCTCGGTGCGGACCGCGCCAACCAGGTCGAAGGCATGCACCCCCGGCAGGTTCCAGTCGTCGCTGGCCAGCGGCAGGCGCACCTCGAGGAAGGCCGCCGAGATGGTCCGGCTCTTGGCGAAGGGATCGAAGAACTGACCGCCGATCCAGCGCTGGGCGGTCGGGCCGGTGTTGCGGCCGTTGGAGTCGGCCCCGGCCGAGAGCGCCTCGCGCCGCCAGGCGGCCCCCACCGCCAGGCCGAAGTCGCCGGCCGGCAGGGCGAAGAGGTTGGTGGTCACCTTGGCGTCGATGTTGTCGAGGGTGCTCTTGCCGTTGATCAGCTCGGTCCCGAAGAGCTGCGAGAGCGTGGCGGCGTTGCGGCCGGCGCGGGCGAAGGGGTCGAGGGCGGGGATCAGGATCAGCGGCGCCGTGGTGTCGAAGCCGCTGAATACCTTGGAGTAGGCCCCGCCGGCCACCGGATTGCCGTTGGCGTCGAAGCCGCCGGCGATGGCCAGCGGCACGTTCGGGCCGAAGATCACATTGGCCTGGCGCTGCTCCAGCTTGTCCTGGCTGTGGGTGTAGGCGGTCTCCCAGCGCCAGGCCCGCGCGCCCTCGCCGATCACCCCGCGCAGGCCGCCGGTGAGGCGGAACTTCTCGCTGGTGTTGAAGTAGCGCTTGGGCAGCGACGGCTCGCCGAACTGCACGCCGGAGACCGCCCCGGTGGTCGGATTGGACGGCGCGCCGGCCGGGACGGTCACCGCGGTGATCCGTGGCAGGAACTGGGTGAAGCTCTTGACGCGGGCATATTCGAAATCGCTGAACGCCACGACGGTGTCCTCGCCCACCAGCCGGGCGGTGGCGTTGCCGCCGAACGCCCAGACCTTCTGCTCCATCAGCAGCGTCTGGAACTGCGACAGGTCGTAGGTCGCGCCGATGCCGGCCGCGGTGGACGCCGTGTAGACGCCCGGGACCAGGGCCGCGATGTTGGGCGCGGTGGCGTTGACGCCTGTGCCGGTCGCCTGGCTCGGCGAGCTCAGGTTGAGGTTCAGCAGGTTGGTCCCAACCGCGCCGGGCACATTGGCGCCGGTGACGAAGAACGGATGGGTGAAGGACCGGTCCTTCTGGAACAGCGGATCGGTGTGGTTGTAGGAGCCGTTGAGCACCACGTCGATGTTGTCGCCGAAGCTCTTGCCGGCGGTGAAATAGGCCGAGCTCTCGGTGTAGCCGCCCTCGGCGCCGGCCACCCGGCCGCCGACCTCCAGGCCATCGAACTTGTGCTTCAGGATGAAGTTGACGACGCCGCCGATCGCATCCGAGCCGTAGATCGCCGAGGCGCCGTCGGCCAGCACCTCGACGCGCTCGATGGCGCTGGGCGGGATCTGGTCGACATCGACGAAGATCTTGCCGCCGACGCCGGCGATAGCGTCCACCGCCACCCGGCGTCCGTTGATCAGCACCAGGGTGTCCAGGTCGCGCAGCCGCAGCTGCGAGCCGCCGCCGGTGTTCTGGTTGGTGTTGTTGGCGTTGCTGGCGCCGACGTTGCCGCGGCCCTGGAAGGCCGGGATGGTCTTGCGCACGATCTCCAGCGGATTGGTGTCGACGCCGGCCGCCTCGATCTTGTGGGCGTCGATGGTGGTGACCGGGGCGGCGATGCGGTCCGGCGTGGTCGGCAGGAAGGAGCCGGTGACCACCACCTCGGAGACCGTCGCCGGCGTCGCCGGAGCCGCGGCCTGGGCCAGCGCCGCCGTCGGCAGCCCGACGCCCACCGCCGTGGCCATCAGAAATGCGCGTGTGACCCGTCCGTGCGCTGAGTTCATGACCCTGCCTCCCTGGCGTCTTCTTTGCTCGGAGGGCTGAGTCGGCGGGTCACCCGTTGCGGTGACGGCTCCGACTGTGGCGATCCGGCCTTGGCGTTTCCTCTGGGGCTGCTCAGATGGCGGCCCACGTTCTGATCACAACGTTCGCTGTGAAGCTTTCGCAAACCTTTCAGGCGCCTGAACCGGCATTCAGGAATCCGGCCGCGGACTGGGGAACGCCAAGCGTGGCCATCCTGAAGGCGCGTTCAGGGAGGCGAAAGGATCGGTTCAGGCGCCCCGCCTAGAGCCCGTGGCAACGCCGCCGCGCCGTCGTCGCGCGAACCAGGCGGCGAAGCCCATGGGGAGAAGATCATGAAGCTGGCCTGCGCCCTTGCGGCCCTGACCCTGGCCGCCACCGCCGCGAGTGCGGCGCCCGGCGGCTACCGCATCCTCGACCGCATCAAGGGCCCGGACGGCGGTTGGGATTTCGTCCGCGTGGAGCCGGCGCACGACCGGCTGTGGATGACCCGCGGGACCTCGGTGATGGCCGTCGACCTGGCGAGCGGCAAGGTGACGGCGGGCCTGGCGCCCGGGGAGCGGCTGCACGACGTGCTGCCGGTGAACGGCGGCAAGGAGCTGCTGATCACCCTGGGCAACGCCAACACCGCGATCTTCGTCGACGCCCAGACCGGCGCGACGCTGGCCAGCGTGCCGACCGGCAAGAACCCCGACGCCGTCGAGTTCGATCCGGCCAGCGGCCTGGTGCTGGTGATGGATCACGACGGCGGCGACGTGGTGCTGATCGATCCCGCGACCCACAAGGGCGTCGGCCAGATCCAGATCGGCGGCGGGTTGGAAGTCGCGGCCGTCGACGGCAAGGGCCGCGCCTTCGTCAATGTCGAGGACAAGAACGACACCGCGGTGCTGGACATCAAGGCCCGCAAGGTCGTCGGCCGCATCGCCTTGCCCGGCTGCGACGGCCCGACCGGCATCGCCTATGTGGCCAAGCGCAACTGGCTGATCGCCTCCTGCGACGGCTCGACCGACGTGGTGGACGCCGGCAGCGGCAAGCTGATCAAGACCCTGAAGAGCGGCAAGGAGGCCGACGGCGTCGGCTATGACGCGCGCCGCGAGCTGGCCTTCGTGGCCGGCCGCGACGGGACCCTGACCATAATTTCCCTGAAGGGCGGCAAGCCGACGGTGGTGCAGGTGCTGAAGACCGAGGCCAACAACCGCACCCTGGCGGTCGATCCGCGGAGCGGCCGCGTCTACCTGCCGGTGGCGCAGCTGGCGGCGCCCGCGCCGGGCCAGAAGCTGGCGCCCGTGCCGGGCACCTTCCACGTGCTGGTGGTGGGGCCGCCGGCCGCCAAGTGACGGCCGCCTAGAGGAACTGGTAGCCGATCCCGCGGACCGTCTTGAACACCGGCTTGCCCAGCGCGCCTTCCAGCTTGGCGCGCAGGCGGCTCATGTAGACGTCCAGCAGGTTGGTATCGACGTCGTAGTGCGACGACCAGATCTTCTCGGAGATCAGGCTGCGGGTCAGCACCCGGCCGCCGTTCTGCATGAAAATCTCCAAGAGCGCGTATTCGCGCCCCGTGAGGTCCACCGCCTTGCCGTCCACGTGGACCGTGTGGCCCAAGAGGTCGAGGCGGATGCCGTTGCGCTCCAGCACGGTCTGCTTCAGCACCGATTGCCGGCGCAGCAGGGCGCGCATGTGGGCGAGCAGCTCCTCCAGGCTGAACGGCTTGGGCAGATAGTCGTCCGCGCCGACGTCCAGGCCCTTGATGCGGTCGTCGAGGGTGTTGCGGGCCGACAGGATCAGCACCGGCTCGTTCAGCCCGCTGGCCCGCCACTCGCGCACCAGGTCGATGCCGTCGCCGTCGGGCAGGGACAGGTCGAGGACGATCAGGTCGTACTTGGTCTCCACCAGGGCGTCGTTGGCCTCGCGGCAGGTGGTCACCCAGGTGACCGTGTGGGCGTGCTCCGACAGTCCCTTGCGCAGGAACTGACCCAGCCGCACCTCGTCTTCGACCACGAGCACCTTCATCAAAGGAATGGCTAGCGCAGCCCGTCACTTGGCTGCAAGCGTGATGGACCGGGCGAGGCCCGCCTGACAGTCCGTTCAGGCTGTGGTTAGGGCCGGTTCAGGTTCCGCGGCCAAGCCTGCGGACAATGCGGCGACTCCGGCGAAGACCGGGCCGCCAGGGAGGACATGAGATGCCACAGACCGTCGCCGACGAGGCGCCCGCCGCGCCCGTAGCCGAGGCTCCGCGTCCGATCTGGTGGCGGGCGGTCGATCTGCGGGTGGGGGTCGTCCCGGTCCCGGTGTTCGTGCTGATCGTGATGCTGACCGCCTTCTTCGTGGCGCGCGACAAGGTGCCGTCCGACATCCTGATGAACATGGCGCTGCTGGCGGCCGGCGGCTTCGCCTGCGCCGAGCTCGGCAAGCGGCTGCCGATCATCCGCAACATCGGCGCGGCGGCGATCTTCGCCACCTTCATCCCGTCGTTCCTGGTCTATGCGCACATCCTGCCGACCCCGGTGACGGCCTCGATCACCAGCTTCACAAAGTCGAGCAACTTCCTGTATCTGTTCATCTCCTGCATCATCGTCGGCTCGATCCTGGGGATGGATCGCCGGGTGTTGGTGGGCGGCTTCCTGAAGATCTTCGTGCCGCTGTTGCTGGGCTCGCTGGCGGCCGGCGTGGTGGGCTGCGCGGTGGGCACGGCGCTGGGTCTCGGCCTGCACCACACCCTGTTCCGGATCGTCGTGCCGATCATGGCCGGCGGGGTCGGCGAGGGCGCCCTGCCGCTCTCCATGGGCTATGCGGCGATCAGCCATCAGGCGCAGGGCGCGATCTTCGCCGAGGTGCTGCCCTCGGTGATGCTGGGCAGCCTGACGGCGATCATCTTCTCCGGCCTGCTGAACGCGCTCGGCAAGCGCCGCCCGCACCTGACCGGCGAGGGCCGGCTGCAGGAGGGCGAGGTCGACCTGATCGCCGTCGTCGACGAGACCAGCCCGGTGCGGCTGCCGGTGGAGACCATCGCGGCGGCGGCCATCCTGGCGGTGACGCTCTATCTGGCGGGCTCCGCGGGGCAGGCCCTCACCGGCTTCCCCGCGCCGGTGGCCCTGCTGTTCCTGACGGTGCTGCTGAAGCTCGGCCGGCTGCTGCCGCCGGAGCTCGAGCAGGGGGCGCACGCGGTCTACCGGTTCTTCCGGGTGGCGGTGACCTATCCGCTGCTGTTCGCCATCGGCGTGGCGATGACGCCCTGGGAGAAGCTGATCGCCGCCTTCAACGCGCCCACCCTGATCACCATCGTGGCCACGGTGGCGACCCTGATGGGGACTGGCTTCGCGCTGGCGCGGCTGCTGAAGATGTATCCCATCGACGTGGCCATCGTGAACGCCTGCCACTCCGGCCAGGGCGGCACCGGCGACGTGGCGATCCTGTCGGCCGCCAACCGCATGTCGCTGATGCCCTTCGCCCAGATCGCCACCCGCATCGGCGGGGCGATCACCGTCACCCTGGCGCTGATCGCCTTCCGCATGTGGGGCGGCTGAAAACTTGTTCAGGTCGGTGACAGGCGGGCTTCAGCTTCGCGAGGCCAAGCTGGCGCAAAGAAAAGACCAGGGAGGCACCATGCGCGCGACACTGATCATGACCGCTATGCTGACGGCGCTCGCCGTCCAGGCCCGGGCCGAGGAGCCCGCCGCGACGGTCAAGCCGAACTCCTACGGCCACCGTCTGATCGCCACCGAGCTCGCCGGCCATCCGGAGATCGTGGTGATGGCCATGCACGCCGTGCCGCCGGGGACCAAGACCAACGTCATCGTGGCCTCCAACATCGGCCGGCTGGGCAAGGCCGCCGACGCCGATGACCTGGGGGTGACCAGCTCCGGCCAGGCCAAGCTGTCGGTGAACGCCGCCGGCGACCACTTCGAGGCTCTGGAGCCCCTGAAGGACCTGGACGGCCAGGTGATCGGGGCGCTGGGCGTGGTGTTCCACTACAAGCCCGGCGACGACAAGCAGGCCCGCGCCAAGCAGGCCGAGGCCATCCGCGACCGGCTCTCCCACAAGATTTCCCACGCCGGCAACCTGCTGGACCCCTGGCCCTACAATCCGAAGTTCACCGGCCGCACCTATGCCCAGGCGCTGGTCGAACAGACCATGGCGCGGCATCCCGAGGTCCGCATCCTGGCGATCCACGCGACCCCGCCGGGCGGCAAGACCAACGTCATCCTCGGCTCCAACATCGGCCGCATCGGCAAGGCCGCCGACGAGGACGACCTGCGGGTCATCGAGAAGGGCGCGACCAACCGGGAGGTCAACGACACCGGCCGCCGGTTCGAGGCCGAGCTGCCGCTGAACGACGCCAAGGGCCGCCGCATCGGCGCGCTGGGCGTGGTGTTCGGCTACCACGACGGCGAGGACAAGGAGGCGCTGGTGCGCCGCGCCGAGCAGATCCGCGACGAGATGGCGGCCAAGATCGCCTCGCCCGCCGCGCTCGCGAAAAGGGCCGGCTGACCGGTCCCGTCACCCTCCAGCTACGGATATCCAGCATGCGATCCGCCTATCTCGCGGCCTGCGCCGCCCTCGCCCTGACCGCGCTGGTTGGCGGCGCCTCCGCCCAGGGCCTCGGCCCCATGCGGGTGGCCGGCCACACCGACCTGCCGGGCTACACCGGCGACTTCGACCACTTCGCCGTCGATACGGCCGACAACCGGCTGTTCCTGGCCGGCGAGGACGGCGGCGCGCTGGAAGTGTTCAACCTGAAGACCGGCGCCCTGGTGAAATCCGTGCCTGGCTTCGAGGCGCCGCACAGCCTGATCTACCTGCCCGACACCCACGAACTGGTGGTGATCGCCGGCGAAGGCAGCCGGGTGCTCGACGCCCGCACGCTGGCCGTCAAGCGGACGCTGAAGTTCGGCTCCGGCGCCGACTCCGCGGCCTATGACGCCGCCCGCAAGCGGCTTTACGTGGTCACCGGCGGCAAGGACGTGAAGATGAAGACCTCGGCCCTGGTCGAGATCGATCCCTACACCGGCAAGAGCTACGGCAAGACGGTGTTCGACGGCGACCACACCGAGGCGCTGGTCGTCGAGGCCAAGGGCGACCGCATCTTCATCAACCAGACCGACAAGAACCTGCTGGACGTGGTCGACAAGCGCACCCATGCGATCAAGGCCCGCTGGCCGGTGACCGCCGCCCAGCAGAACGCGCCCATCGCCTATGACGAGGCGCACCGCCGGCTGTTCGTGGTGGCCCGCGCGCCGGGCAAGCTGCTGGTGGTCGACGCCGACACGGGCAAGACGGTGCAGGCGTTCGACGCGCCGGCCCGCGTGGACCAGGTGGTCTGGGACCCGACCGGCCGCCGGGTGTTTGTCTGCGGCGGCGACGGCCGGCTGCAGGTGATCGAGCAGGACAGCCCCGATAGCTACCGCGCGCTGCCCGACGTGGCGACGCCGCCGGCCGCCAAGACCTGCGTCTACGCGCCTTCGATGCACCGCCTGTACCTCGCCGCGTCCCCGGGCGAGACCAAGAGCATGGCCCAGCTGGTCTGGGTCGACGTCGCGCCGCGGCGCTAGCCCCGACAACGCCCGCAAGGAGCACATCATGATTGTTCGTCGATCGCTGGCCGCGCTGAGCGCAGCCTCGCTGGGCCTCTGCCTCGCCGGCGTGGCCGCCGGGCAGGGCGCGCCGGCCAAGAACTGGAAACCGCCGGCCTACAAGACCTACGCCCAGAAGCTCTCCGACCAGACCATGGCGGCGCATCCCGAGCTGCAGAGCGTCACCTTCCACGGCGTGCCGCCGGGCATGAGCAAGGTCTACACGATGTTCGCCGGGTCCTATCCCGAGCGGATCGGCAACCCGGACGATCCGGACGACGTGGACGTCATCGTCAAGGGCATCACCCTCATCGACCCGCGCTGGCGGCGCAACGACGCGGTGAAGCGGTTCGTGGTGCAGGAGCCGCTGCGCGACAAGGCCGGCGAGAACATCGGGCTCATCGTCTATGCCTTCAAGACGGCGAACGGCAGCAAGGGCGAGCGCGTCTACACCAAGCAGGCCATGGACCTGCGCGACGCCCTGCAGGCCAAGATCCCCAGCTACGCGGCGCTGTTCGAACCCACCAAGTAGACGCGGGGCTCGAAGGGCCGCTCGCCGCGGCCGCCAGGCCATCGCCCGCCAGCGCCCAGCGCCGGCGGGCGTTTTCTTGCCGGCGCCGGGCCCTTAGGCCGGCTGCTCGGCGCGGCGGGCCTCGGCGTCGCGCAGGCCGCCGAACAGGCGGTAGAGCGCCGGCATGGCCAGCAGCACCAGCGGGCCCTGGGCGATCAGGCCGGAGATGATGGCGATGGCCAGCGGCCGCTCCATGGACGAGCCGCCGCCCAGCGCCAGCGCCAGGGGGGCCAGCGCCAGGATGGCGGCCAGCGTGGTCATGGCGATCGGCCGCAACCGGTTGACGCCGGCCTGCACCAGCGCCGTCTCCGGCGCCACGCCTTCGGCCAGCAGGGCCTCGTATTCGGTGAAGTAGAAGATGGCCACCTCGGTGGCGATGCCGAGGATCATGGTGGTGCCCATCAGCGCCATGATGTTGAGCTCGACCCCGGTCAGCCACAGGCCGATGGCCACGGCCGAGGCCGCGGCGAGCGGCATCAAGAGGATGGTGATGGCGATGCGGAAGCTCTCGTAGATCAGCAGCAGCAGCACGAACACCGCCGCCACCGCCGCGGCGAACACCAGCGCCATGCCCTGGAAGGCCGCCTGCTGTTCGGCGAACAGGCCGCCCATCTCGAAGCTGACGCCGGCCGGCAGGAAGCCCGGCTTGGCGACCACCTTCTGGACCTCCTTAGCGGCCGAGCCGGTGTCGCGGCCCTCCACGCGGGCGGTGACGGCGTCCATGCGGCGCATGTCCTCGCGGGCGATCTCGGCTTGGCCTGAGACCACCCGCAGGGTGGCGATGCGCGACACCGGGAACAGGTGGCCGTCGGCGGGCGACTTGAGCATCAACCTGCTGACCTGGTTGATGCGGCTGCGCACGGCGGCCGGCGTCCAGACGCGGACGTCGGCGAGGTAGGGGCCGGACTGGATCTGGGTGGCCACACTGCCGGTCAGCAGGCTCTCGATCTGCTTGCTAGCCTCGGCGGCGTCGATGCCCTCCAGCTCGGCGCGCACCGGATCGACGCGGATCTCCAGCCCGTCGCCGGCGATGACGATGCCGGTCTTGATCTCGGCCACGCCGCGCACCTTGCCGATGGCGTCGGCGACGATGGGCGCGGTCTTCTGCAGGAGGGCGGTGTTGTCGCTGTAGAGCTTGACCTCGATGGGCTGCGGCACGGCGGTGAGGTCGCCAATCAGGTCCTCCATCAGCTGGGCGGTCTCGATCTGCACGCCCGGGACGCTCTCCAGCACCTTGCCGCGGACCTCGGTCATTATCTCCTCGATGGGGCGGCGGCCGGTCTTCTTGAGCCGGATGAAGAAGTCGCCGGTGTTGGGCTCGGTGAGCCCGCCGCCCAGCTGCAGGCCGGTGCGGCGCGAGTAGGTGTCGACGTCGGGCGTCGCGCGGATGATGGTCTCGACCTGGCGGATCAGCCGGTCGGTCTCGGTGAGCGACATGCCGGGGGGCGCGATGTAGTCGAGGATGAAGCCGCCCTCGTCGATCTTGGGGATGAAGCCCGAGCCGACGCTGACGAAGCTGAAGATGCCGACGCCGGCCAGCAGGACCACGCCGACCACCGCCAGCACGGGGCGGCGTACGACGGTCTCCAGGCTGCGTCGGTAGCGGCTGAGCAGGCGGCCGTTGGGGTCGAGCTCGGCGATCTTGGTCCGGCGCTTGGCGAGCTGTTCGAACAGCACCGGAACCAGCCACCAGGCGACCAGGAACGACAGGGTCAGCGACACCGCCATGGTGATCGACAGGGCCTTGAAGAAGGCGCCGGTGACGCCGGTCAGGAAGGCCAGCGGCAGGAAGATAACGATGGTGGCGGCCGAGGACCCGACCAGCGGGCGCATGAACTCCTGCACCGCCCGGGCGATGGTGGCGCGGCCCTTGTCCTCGGATTCGCCGAGGCGCCGCTCGATGTGCTCGATCATCACGATGGCGTCGTCGATGATCAGGCCGATGGCGGCGGCCATGCCGCCCAGCGTCATGATGTTGAAGCTCTGGCCGGTGATCTTGAGGATCACGGTGGTGGCGGCCAGCACCGCGGGAACGGCGACCACGGCGGCCAGGGTCACGCGCCAGTCGCGCAGGAAGACCAGCAGCACCAGGGCCGCCAGGATCACGCCGATGATGATCGCGTTGCGCAGCGCGCTGGCGGATTCCAGGATCAGGTCGCTCTGGTCGTACCAGGCCTTCACCTGCATGTCGGCGGGGCCCTGGCCCTGCGCCTTGGCGAAGGCGGTCTGCACCTGCTTGGCGATCTGCACGGTGTTGCCGCCGGGCTGCTGGTAGACCAGCACCAGCACGGCGTCGCGGCCGTCGGCGGAGACCCGGATCCACTGCGGCGCGGGCGCGGCCGAAACCGTCGCCACGTCGCGCACCCGGATCACCGTGCCGCCGGTCATCTTGACCACCACATCCTCGATCTGGCGCGGCTCGGTGAGCCGGCTGTCGGTGAGCACCAGCAGCAGCTTGCCCTGGTCCTCCAGCCGTCCGGCCGAGGACAGCACATTGGCGCCGGTGACGGCGGTGGCCACGTCCTGCACCGACAGGCCATAGGCCCAGAGCTTGGCCGGATCGGCCTCGATGCGGTACTCGCCGGCCGCGCCGCCCTGGCTGGTGACGCGGGCCACGCCGTTGATGGTCGAAAGCACGGGCGACAGCGAGCGGTCGGCGAAGCGCCGCAGTTCCACCGGCGTGGCGGTCTGCGAGGTCAGGCTGTAGGCGGCGACCGGGAACACCGTCGGGTCCATGCGGCGCACGTCGACGGTGACGCCGCTGGGCAGCGATTGCTGCACGCCCTGCAGGGCGGACTGCACCCGCTGCAGGGCGAGGTTCATGTCCGTGCCCCAGGCGAAGTTGATCGACATCTCCGCCGATCCGCGGCTGGTGGTGGAGCGCAGGTTCTGCACCCCGGGCACGGCGCGGACCGCCTGCTCCAGGGGCCGGGTCACCACCGCCTCCATCTGATCCGGCGGCCGGTCGCCGGCCTCGATGGTCACCGCGATGCGCGGGAACAGCACGGTCGGGAACAGGCTGACCGGCATGATGAAGGCGGCGACCACGCCGGAGATCACCAGCATGGAGAGCAGCGTCAGCAGCGAGCGCCGCCGGCGGGAGACGAACTGGGCGAGGTTCATTTGCCGCGGACCTTCACGGCCATGCCGTCCTGCAGCTCAAGGGCGCCTTCCACGGCGACGGCGGCGCCGGCCTGCAGCGGCCCTTTCACCTCGATGTCCTCGCCCTGGTCGAGCCCGACCTGGACGAACACCCGATGAGCCTTGCCGCCGGCGATGGTGAAGAGGTGGGGGCCGGTCTCGTCGAACACCACGGCGGCGCGCGGCACGACCATGCCGGTGTGTGCGCCGGTCACCACCTCGCCCTGCACCCCGGCGCCGATGGCCAGGGCCGCGCCGTTCAGCGGCGCGACGGCGTCGATGGTCTTGGTGGTCTGGTCGGCGGCGCGGCCGACCATGGTCAGCCGGGTCTGGATCGGCGGACCGCCGGCCACCGGGCGGATGGTCACCGGCTGGCCCGGCGCGAAGTGGCCGCCGGGCTCGAGGCCGAGCTTGACGGTCTCCCCACCGGCCCGGGCCAGCACCACCAGCGGCGCGTCCTGGGCCACGTGGTCGCCGGGGGCCGCAGCGACGTTGGTCACCACCCCGGCGGCCGGCGCGGTCAGGACCTGCGAGGTGCGCCCGGCGCCCTGCTTCTGCTGGGCGGCAAGGGCGGCGTTGGCGTCGGCCAGCATCTTCCTGGCGGTCTCCAGCTGGTCGTTGGCGGCCAGCCGTTCGTCGTACAGCCGCTGGACGCGGGCCAGGTCGGCGCGGGCGAAGGTCACGGCGTCGGCAGCCTGTTTGTAGGCCAGCTCGGCGGCCGGAGCGCTCATCACCTCCACCACCGCCTGGCCGGCGGAGACGGCCTGGCCGGTGCGGACGAGCATGCGCTGGACGATCACCTGCTTGGGCGCCGCCACGGTGATCACCCCGGCTGGATCGGCCGCCACCACGCCATAGACCGTCACCACGTCCTGCAGGGTCCCGCCGCGCACCGTGGCGATGGTCACCACGGCGGTGGGCGTCGCGTCGGCCTCGGCGGCCGAGCCGCCGCCACGGCGCAGCAGCACGAAGGCCATGATGACGACCAGCACGACCGCTGCCCAGACGGCCAGGAGTCTGTTGCGGCTCATGGAGCGGTCCTCGAATTGGCGGGGGGCAGGAACAAGGCGGTCTCCAGCTGGATCTCCGCGAGCCGGGCTTGCAGCTCGCGGTCATCGAGGTCGGCGCGTTTGGAGAGCACGTTCTGGATCAGGCTGAGGTAGGTCTGGCTGTCGATGTCGCCGCGGTCGTAGGCGCGGATGGCCGGGGCGGAGATGGCCTCCAGGCGCGGGACGTCGGCGCGCAGCACGGCGGCCTGGTTGCGGGCGCCGATGAGCTCGGCCTGGGCGTTCCGCACCTCGGCCTGGGTCTGGTCGAGGCGGGCCTGGTACTCGGCCTTCAGCTGTTCGCGCGTGGCGTCCTGCACCCGCACATCGGCCCGCTTGTTTCCGAAGATCGGCAGGGCGAGCACGGCGGAGAGGCCCTGGGTCGTCGTGCCGGCCGGGTCCTTGGCGTAGGCGTAGGCGATGCTGGCCAGCGGGAACTGGGCGATCACCGCCTTGCGGACATTGGCGTCCTGCGCCTGGTAGCCGGCCTGCAGCGCCAGCAGGTCGGGCCGGCGGGTCGGCAGGCTGGCGAGCGCCGCCTGCACCGCGGCGGGGTCGTAGGTCTCCGGCGCCGGCCCGGGCGTGAGCGGCAGCACCACGCCGGCCTCCAGATTGAGCAGGGCGTTGAGGTCGCGCCGCGCCTTCAGGGCGTCGTGCAGGGCGGTCGCCATCAGGGTCTGGGCGTCCAGCTTGGCGGCGAGGTCGGCGGCGTTGGTCTGCAGCGTCACGTCGTGCTGGGCGAAGGCCCGGCTGGAGCGGGCGTAGCGGTCGGCGGCGGCGGCCAGCACCTTCTGCAGGTAAGCCACGCGGGCTTCGTCGGCGAGGGCGGTTTCGGCGAACTGGCGGGCCTGCTGGGCGGTGGTCCATTCGGCCCACAGCAGGTCGAGGTCGGCCTGTTTAGCGGTGAACCGCGCCGCCCGATGGAGGTTGGCGGTCGCGAGCATGCCGGCGATGTCGAGGCTCGGCGAGACGTTGTAGGCCTTGTGGGTGTCAGGCCCGGAGATCGGGTTGTCCCGGCTGACGCTGATCTGCGGGTCCGGCAGCAGGCCCGCGGCGAACACCTCCGCGCCCTTGACCCTGAGCGCCGCGCGCTTGGCCTGCAGGTCGGGGCTGTTGAGCACCGCCAGGACCGCGACCTCCAGCGGATCGAGCCCATCGCGCGCATCGACGACGATCGGCTTCAGCGGCGCGACCCGCAGGCGGGCGATATCGACCTTCAGGCCGGAGGCGGCGGGCTGCACGTCCGGGCCGGCCGGCAGGGGGCGGGCATGGTACAGGGCGCAACCGCCCAGCAGGGCCGTCGCGCCAAGCAGCGCCGCCGCCGTTCGCAGGCGAAGAATTGCTGGTCCCATCGACTCCCGTCCCAAACCCACGCCGTCATGACAGGCCCGCGTCGCACGGCGCGTGACCATCAGATTATCAATTTTCAAGCTTCGCCGAGGCGAGCCTGGGAAAACTCACCCGCGCGACCAATCCCGGCCCGTTGTCGGCCAGCTCCAGCTCCGCGTGATGCAGCTGGGCGATGGCCTGCACCATCGAAAGCCCCAGGCCGGCGCCCGGCGTCGTGCGGCTGCTGTCCAGCCGATAGAAGCGGCGCACCACCTTCTCCCGCTCCTCCTCCGGCACCCCCGGGCCGTTGTCGGCGACGGCGATCACCGCGCGCGGCCCGTCCGCCGTGGCGCTGAGCACCACCTTGCCCGGGGAGGGCGCGTGGACGAAGGCGTTTTCCACCAGGTTGGAGATCAATTGCGCCAGCAGGCCCTCGTCGCCGTCGATGGTCAGGCCGGGCGCGATCTGGGCGGAGAGCTGCTTGCCCTCGTCCTCGGCCACCGGCTCATAGATCTGGCGGACGCGGTCCATCAATTCGGAGAGGTTCACCGGGCCGAACGCCTGGCTGCCGCTGCCGCCTTCCACCTGGGCGATGCGCAGCAGGGCGCTGAAGGTCGCCAGGATCTCCTCGATCTGGCCCAGCGCCTCGTGCACCAGGGCGTCGCGGTCGGGATTGGCGCCCTCGTCGATCAGCGCCTCCTCGAGCCGTCGCCGCAGCCGGGTGAGCGGCGTGCGCAGGTCGTGGGCGATGTCGCTGGAGACCTGGCGTAGGCCCTCCATCAGCCCCTGCATGCGGTCGAGCATGGCGTTGAGGCTGGCCGACAGGCGGTCGAACTCGTCGCCCATGCCGATGGTCGGCAGCCGCTCGTCCAGCCGGCCTTCCATGATCCGCACGGCGGCGGCGTTGACCCGGTCGATGCGGGCCAGGAAGCGCCAGCCCACGAGGATCGCCGCGCCCATCGACAGCAGTCCGACCAGGACGCCGGCGAAGATGGTGGTGGACATCATCGTCTCGCGCAGCTCGTGGAAGGCATAGGTGCTGCGGCCGACCACCAGCATGCCGCCCCCGGGCAGGATGGCGCCGAGCGTGCGGATCTCGTCGGTTTCGCCGGAGAATTCACGGCTCTCGGCGGGGGCGGGGATCTCGATCTCGCTCCAGCCGGAGCGGGCCGAGGCGATCGGCAGGTCGCCGGCCAGCACGCCGCCGGTGCGGCCGAACACCAGGTAGTGGAACTCCTGGGAGCCGAGCGCCCGCTGGCGCTCGCGGACCAGCTGGGCGACGCCGGCGTCCTGGCCGCCCGGCGCGGTGCGCAGCAGCAGCTGGACCTCGTTGGCGACGTCGGTGCGCAGCGAATGGCGGGCGTAGTTGGAGATGGTGAACTCGAAGATCGCCACCAGCACCGCCGCGCTGATCGCGAACAGCAGCGCATAGGCCGTCGCCAGGCGGAAGGCCGCCGTTCCCGTGATCCTAGGCGTCCGCATCGATCCGATAGCCGGCGCCGCGGACAGTCTGGATGAGGTCGCGGCCGAAGCCGCGGTCCACCTTGGCGCGGATGCGGCTCATGTGGCTCTCGACGATGTTGGACTTGGGGTCGAAGTGGAACGACCAGACATGCTCCAGCAGCATGGTGCGGGTGACCACCTGGCCGGCGTGCAGCATCAGGTATTCGAGCAGCCGGAACTCCTGCGGCTTCAGCTCGATGCGGCGGCCGGCGCGGGTCACGGTGCGCTTCAGGAGGTCGAGCTCCAGGTCGACCGCCCGCAGCAGGGTCTTCACCTCGCTGATCGGTGGGCGGCGGGCCAGGGCGTTGACCCGGGCGGTGAGCTCGGTGAAGGCGAAGGGCTTGGTCAGGTAGTCGTCGCCGCCGGCTTCCAGACCCTCCACCCGGTCGCCCACCCCGCTGACCGCGGTGAGGAACAGGACGGGGGTCCGGACGCCGGCGGCGCGCAGCGACTTGACGGTTTTCAGGCCGTCCATGCCCGGGACCATGCGGTCCACGATCATGACGTCGTAGGATTCGTCGGAAGCCAGGTGGAAGGCGTCGCGGCCGTCGGTGCAGACGTCCACCACGTGACCGGCCTCGGACAGCCCACGCTTCACGTAGGCGGCCGTATCCGGCTCATCTTCCAGCACCAGGACCTTCAAGAGGGCTCTCCGCCGCCTAGGCTTCCAACAATCGGCGCATCCTTAGTCCGGATGCGCGCCTTCCTTGGCGTTTTCCAGGACCTTGCCGGTCATGGCATCGACGCCGACCTCATAGGTCACGCCCTTCGACTTCACGTCAAAGGAGTAGCGCAGGCCGGTGCCGCCCTTTTCCTTCTCCAGCTCCTGGTCGACGATCTGGCCGGGGTGGGCCTTGAGCGCGGTGGCGCGGGCCTGTTCCAGCGTCACCTTGGCGGTGGCGAGGTATTCGGAGCCCGCCATGGGCTTGCCGGCGGCCAGCGCCGCGGCGGGCAGGAGCAGCGACATCACGGCCGCCAGTTGAATCATACGCATTCGGAAACTCCGCTAGTTGAGGCCCGCAGAATACGCCCGTCCAGATGGCGAGGGTCTTGTCGGCGGATTGTCATTCGTCAAGGAACGCGGCGGTTCCGAGGCAGGATTACAGGCCCGCGCGCCCTGCAACGCTGGCCGCGGACGGGGCCCGCGGCTCCGGTTCGTCGACGCAGTCGAAGCTCATGGACATGTTCGTCGCCCCGCGCAGGCGGAACGACTGGTTGAGCCGGGCGCAATAGTGGCGGGCGTCCAGCATCGGATCGTCGCCGGCCCAGCGGAGGCGGTAGGTGATGGTGCTGCCGCGCACCAGGCTCGGCTGGGCATAGTCGTTGGAGGCCTCGCCCATCGCCGCGCAGCCGCTGGCCAGGCCCCCCAGCAGCAGCGCCTGCGCACAGGTCAGCAGCACCGCGGTCGCGCGCCTGGACATGCCGTTCCTCTCGCCTCGGACCTTCGATCGATGGTCCGCCCGCGACAAAGACGCCGCCGGGGGCCGCAAACCGCAACTATCTGCCGCGCCGATATGGACGCGCGGCGTCGGCGTCGTCACCATGCGCAAGATCGCCGGCTCGGCCGGTTCTTCAGCTGCAGGCGTCGTTTGCCAGGTTTCGATATGCATGACCGCGACAGGCCGGTCCCGGCCCGCCACGAGGCGCGGCCCCTTGAGCTCAGCGTCGTGGTCCCGACCTTCGAAGAGGCGGCCAATGTGGCGCCGCTGGTGGAGGCGCTGGACGCCGCCCTGAAGGGCATCGCCTGGCAGGTGGTGTTCGTCGACGACGATTCCCCCGACGGCACCGCCGAGGCGGCCAAGTCGCTGGCCCGCAGCGATCCGCGGGTGCAGTGCCTGCGCCGCGTCGGGCGCCGCGGCCTGGCTGGCGCGGTCATCGAGGGCGCCCTGTTGAGCGCCGCGCCCTACGTGGCGGTGATGGACGCCGACTTCCAGCACGACGAGAAGCTGCTGCCGGAGATGCTGGCCCTGCTGCGCAAGGGCAGCCTCGATGCGGTGATCGGCAGCCGCTACCTGCCCACCGGCTCGCACGTGGTGGCCGCGCTGGCCGGGCGTCGCCGCTGGGGCAGCCGGCTGGCCAACTGGCTGGGCCGCAAGGCGCTGTCGGTGGAGCTGACCGATCCGGTGAGCGGCTTCTTCATGGTCCGCCGCGAGGTCATCGACGGGGTGGCGGGCAAGCTGTCGCCGGCCGGCTTCAAGGTGCTGTTCGACTTGCTGGCCTCGCAGCCCGAGCCGCCGCGGTGCCTGGAGCTGTCCTATGAATTCCGCGAGCGGCGGGCCGGGGTCAGCAAGCTGGATCACGGCGTCGTCGCCCACTACCTCAGCCTGCTCGCCTCCAAGCTCAGCCACGACCTGATCTCGCCGCGCGCGGTGATGTTCGGCATGGTCGGCGCGAGCGGCGTCGTGGTGCACTTGGCGGTGCTGAGGGCGGCGCTCGGCCTCGGCTTCGAGGGCGCCCAGGTCCTGGCGGCGGTGGCGGCCATGACCTCGAACTACCTGATCAACAACGTCGTCACCTATCGCGACCGCCGCAAGACCGGCTGGGCGCTGCTGACCGGCTACCTGCGGTTCTGCGCGCTGTGCGGCGCGGGCCTGGCGGCGAACCTCGCGGTGGCCGCCCTGCTGCAGGAGCACTTCCACATCTGGTGGCTCTCCGGCCTCGGCGGCGCGGCGGTGGGCGCGGCCTGGAACTATGTGACGACCTCGCTGGCCGTCTGGTGACCCTGGACCGCAAATCGGCCCAGCTGGCGCTCCTCTGGATCGCCCTGGCGGCGACGCTCGTCCGCCTCGCCCCGGCCGCCCTGGTCCACCTCACCGAGGACGAGGCCTACTACCGGCTGTGGGCGCAGCACCTGCAGTGGGGCTACTACGACCACCCGCCGATGACCGCCTGGTGGATCGCGCTGGGCCAGGCGATGGTCGGCGACACCCCGCTGGGCGTGCGGCTGCTGCCGACCCTGGCGGTCGGCGCCACCACCTGGCTGCTGGGCGACCTGGCGCTGCAGCTCGGGGAGAACCGGGCCACCGCGCTGCGCGCCGCGGTCTGGTACAACGCCACCCTGCTGGTGGCGGTCGGCGGCTTCCTCGCCACCCCCGACGCGCCGACCAGCTTCTTCTGGGTGCTGACCCTGTGGAGCATCGCCCGCGCCGCCCAGGGGCGGGCCGCCTGGTGGCTGGCGGCCGGCGCGGCGGCGGGGCTGGCCCTGCTCTCCAAATACTCCGGCCTGTTCCTGGCGCCCGGCGTGCTGCTCTGGATGGTCATGGACGCCAAGGCGCGGCCGTGGCTGCGGCGCTGGCAGCCGTGGGCGGCGGCGCTGATCGCCGCGGCGGTGTTCGCGCCGAACATCTGGTGGAACGCGCAGCACCACTGGATCACCTTCGCCAAGCAGTTCGGCCGCGCGGCGCCGGAGCCGTTGCAGCTCGGCCGCGTGCCGGAGTTCCTGCTGACCCAATTCTTCCTGCTGAACCCGCTGGTGGCGGTGTTCGGCGTGCGCGGCGCCGTCCAGGCCTTCATCGACGCGCGCCGCGGGACGCCGCCGCGCAGCCTGCTGGCGATCGCCAGCGCCCTGCCGTTCTTGGCCTATCTGCTGGTCCACAGCCTGCACGCCCGCGTCCAGGGGCACTGGCCGGCGCCGGTCTATGCGCCGCTGGCGCTGTGCGCCGCGGCGGCCGCCGAGCGGTTCGGCGCG